>NZ_JBIARC010000013.1:0-176864 GCF_042889625.1 Streptomyces sp. NPDC002573
GTATCGGAGCCGCCCGGGGGCCGGTCAGCGTCGCTTGGCTTCGGCGCTGATCAGGGAGCGGATCACCAGGGCGCAGACGGCGACGGACACGCCGGGTGATGGCGACCGCGAGGAGCATCGAGACGAGAACGGCGCCGACGACCAGGACCACGGCGGTGCCGCCGCCAACCAGGGCGAGCGCAGTACCGGGCGTGAGCTGAACCGTGGGGCGGCTCGGCGCCGGGGCCGCGGGGGCGGGCGGCGGGGTGGGGGCCGGGCGGTGCTGGACGACCGCAGTGGGCTCGACGACGGCGGGCGGTGTGCTGAGCCCGGTCGGGGTGGGCATGGTCGGGATCTTGGGGCGGAGCATGGTGGTTCTCCTTTCGCTGCGGGCTACTTGACGGCTGCGTTGATGACGGGGGCGAGGAGGCTGTCGGCGAGGAGGTAGCCGCCCAGGAGCAGGACGGCGATGAGCCACCAGGGCGGGCGGATGAGCTTGATGCCGAGGTAGCCGACGACGAGGAGGGCGAACCAGAGAGGGACCTGCATGGCGGTGGTCTCCTAGCGGATGCGGCAGCGGTGGGTGCGGGCGGCGAGCCGGGCGGCGGAGGCGCTGGAGTAGTCGGCGGACCAGCCGCAGCGGTCGGCGGTGCACACGGCGGCGTGCTTGGTCTGGCCGTTGCGGTCGCGGTGGGTGCCGATCTGCACCGGGCCGATGCTCATGACGGAGTGGAAGTGATCACGGGCGGGCATCGCAGCGGTTCTCCTTTCGGCTCAGGCAAGGTGGGCGGCGATGGCGTCGGCGAGGTGGGGCGGGACGCCGAGGCGGGCGCGGAGGGTGTCGGTGTCGATCCGGGCGCCGGTGCGTGCTTCGTGGTCGGCGGCGACCTTCCGGGCGTGCTCGACCAGGGCGGCCGGGACCGGCACGGTTGGTGCGGCGGGCGCAGGCGAAGTGGCGGCGGGTAGCGCTGGGGTGTCCTCGGTCGCTGCCTCCGGGGAGGCGTCCGTTTCCGTCTCGGCTGCCTGTGCGCCAGGGGTGGTCTTGGGTTTGGTGTCGGGTGCCGGCGGAACTGGCGGGCGTTCCGCGGCCGAGTGGGCAAGCAGGGTGCCGCCGAGGAAGGCCAGGGCGGGCCATCCGGCGACGCCGAGCCGGAGCAGGGCGGGTGGGTCGGCCAGGTCGAGGAATCCGGCGGTGGCGATGTTGGCGCCGAGTGAGGCGAACAGGGCGATCAGGAACCAGCACCAGGCCAGCCGGGAGGGCCCCTGGGAGCGGAGGCGTCGCCAGGCGGCGACCAGGAGCAGGTCGACGCTGATGGGGTAGGCCCAGGCCTTCCAGCCGTCCTGTCCGGCAGCGGCGGCGAGGTCGTGGAGGTGGGCGAAGCAGAGGGCTCCGGCGATGACGGCCTGGACCAGGACGGCATCCGGTCGTGTGGGGCGGTTGGGCCTGGTCATGATTGCCCCCGCGGGGGACGGCCCAGGGAGCGAGCCACGACCGCGCAGTCGGCGGAGGAGTATGCGGTCCTGACTCCGGAGATGGACAATCCGGCCGCCGATGCGAGCGAGGCCAGCGTGTAGGGCCGAGGGCCAGCGAACTCCCGCGCATAGGCGAGGTGGGCGCGGACGAGCTGGTCGAGCTGGTCCTGCTGCTCGCGCAGGGCCGCCAGTTGACGAAGGAATTCGTCCGGGGTGAGATCGTCCAGGCCAGTCAGCGGCTCTGACATCTTCATCGCCCCTCTCCGGGGTAGGTGGGGCCGTCGTTGGGGTCGTAGCCGGGCGGGAAGGTGCCGGGCGGCGGTTCGGGCAGCGATGCGGCCAGCGATGGGCCGATGGCCTCGATGAAGTCCTGGTCGGCGCCGGTCGTGTGGGCGTAGTGGCTGAGTTGGAGGAGCAGCAGCACCGTGCGGGCGAAGTCCTCGCGGTGAGGGCACATGGCGGGGCTTTCCCTTCGTCAGGCATGGCGGGGGTAGGGACCTGGCGCGAAGGCGGTCGCGCCGACCGTGGAGCGGGAGTGATCAGGTGGTGGCCGGGATGGACTCCACGGCCGGGGCCTCGGCCGGAGCCGGGACGCCAAGGGCGGGCCGGAAGGGGGCCAGTTCAGGCAGGTCCGGAGTTTGGTCGGCGTGCCGGTTGCAGGTGTTGACGGCCTGGCGCAGGGAGGTGTGCGGGGCGCGGATGCGGTGCCAGCCGCCGGAGGAGTCGCCCGCGATGGCGACCCCGCGCATCTCGGCCGGGATCTGGATGGCGGCGAGGACGGCGTCCGGGGAGATGTCGCCGAAGGCCATGTTCGCTGAGGTTTCGTCGTTGACGCGGTGGGCGGTGCGGCCGGTGAGCTGGGCTCGCAGCATGGTGATGCCCTTGCCGAGTTCGGAGCCGAAGCGCTGTCCGCAGATCTCCAGGTAGATGCCGGCGGCGCGGCCGAGCTGGGCGAGGCGGACCAGGGCGGTGATGATGCGGTCCCGCCGCTTCTCCTCCTCCTTGGTGGCGAAGAGGGCGAGTTCGGCGACCTCGTCGACCAGGACCACGACGGGCACGGGGCGCAGGTGTTCGGCCAGGTCCCAGATGTCGGCGGCGATCTCGGCGTCGGGGACGTCTGCGGTGACGCGCTGTTCGGTGCGGATGAGCTGGTAGACGCCCTCCATGCGGGCCACGAGGGCTTCGAGGAGTTCCGCGGCGGTGTCAGGGTTGTCCGCGAGCGCGGAGAACCGGCGGGCCAGCGGGAACAGCTCCACCCCCTGTTTGCAGTCGATGCCCACCAGGGCGACGTCCATCGCAGCCAGCCCGGCGACCAGGTTGCGCTGGTAGACCGACTTCCCGGACTCCGTGGCCCCGAGGGTAAGGGCGTGGGGTATCGCCCGGTAGTCGCGGTAGTGGACCGCGCCGTCCTCCCGCAGGGCAACGGGGACCCGCATCGGGCGGGTGTCCGTCTGGGCGGGCATCTGCACCCGCTTGAGGACGTCGTAGCCGGTCATCCGGACCTCGACCACACCCGAGCGCACCTCACGCGAGGTGACCCCGTACATGGAGAAGGAGTGCCGGAGCCGGTCGGAGGCGGCGGCGACGTCGAAGGCGTCCTGCCCGGGCCGGAGCTTGAGGCGCAGGACCAGGCCGGTCCTGGTCGGGCGGAGGCGCAGGATGCGCGGCGGGCGGGAGTCGGGAAGGTCTGCGCCGGGGCGGGAGCGGGATAGCTGCGCGATCAGCTGATAGGTGGGCAGGCCGCGCAGGCGTTCGCGTACCTCTGCAGGGGCGGAGACGATGAGTGTGCGGATCTGGTTGATCGTCTGGGTGCGGGACTTGATGGCGGAGCGGCGGACCACCCGCAGGGACCGGATGGCCTCGACGATGCCGTCGCGGGTCTTCGGCCGGCCGGTCGCGCGGCCGGACAGGACGGCGGTCGCGGCGGCGTAGGCGTCGACGGGGTCGGACTTGCCGTTGGCCCGCCGGGCCTTGCGGTCGGGGCGGTCCACGTCCACGACGGTGAGCTCGTTCGCCCGCAGGAACCGGGCGAGTTCGGAGCCGTAGGCGCCGGTCCCCTCAACTCCGACGGCGAGTACCTCGCCGTGCGAGCGCAACCACTCCAGCAGGCGCTGGTAGCCGTCGGGGGTGGTGGGGAACGCTGCCGTGGCCAGGTGGCGACCGATGGAGTCGATCACAGCGGCCTGGTGGAAGTCGGTGTGGGTGTCCACGCCGCCGACCACCGCGATCTGGTCTGCCATGCTGGGTCCTGCTGTCCTTCCGTGCGATGCGCGAGGGATCGCACGGGCCAGTCGGGCGGCTGGACAAGACTGTGATGGGACCTTTGGCCGGGCTCCTATGAAGTCACAGGCGCTCGACCGGCCGCGTGCATAGCGGCACCGCCCGGCCGGCCGACGATTCCTGGAAAGGACAGCCTGAAGCGTCAATCGTTCGGTGGGTCAGGCCGCCGAGCGGTGCCACGGTCAATCCTCACAGTCGTTCGTACAGTGGCGCGCTCCACCTGGACGCCATGGACCACGCCCGCTCCACGGTGTGTGGGTCGACGGCGTACGGGATGGGAGCTGAGGTAGGTGGTGGTCGAGGTCGTCAGCCGGTGCAGCCGGGAACGCATCCGCACCTGCGCGCGGTCAAACTGTGGGAGGGACGGCCCGGGTCAGGGGTTCAAGATCTCCGTACAGGGCAGCGTGAAGCGCGGCAGCGAGCTCGCGAGCTCGTTCTTCGCTCCGCAGCCCGTGCATCATGAAGTAGATCGGCCCCGCGTAAGCGCCCCAGTCGACCTCGTGCCTTTCCACGAGACGGGTGATCGCGGCCCGGACTTCCTCGTTGACCGCGTCGGCGACCGCGTGCCCGGGGCCGGCAGTGAGCGTGTCCGCCTTCACGGTCCACCGGTGTCCTTCGCATTCGATGGCGACGAACACGGCGCCGTCCGCCATGGCGTTCCGGTACGCGTGGTGGAACGCGCCGGTGCCGGTGGCGACCGGGATGAGGTGGGCGGGGCACGGAACCGGCAGCGGCTGCACGAGGAGCATTATTACAACCAGTGATGTTCAATCGCGCTCGGTGACGCACAGGTCGGCGGCAGCAACCCCCTGGTCCATGGAATAGCCGACTCACCTCAATGGATGACGGATATGTGTGAGGCGCTGAAAACGTGGTTTAGACCGCAACGACGACTGAGAACGCGGCAGAGAGCCACACGTGCCCCCTGCGTGCCCGATGAGGGGGTACCGCACGGGGAACAGCGGGGAGTCACGGCAACCAGCCCACAAACGCGCAGGTCAGCGTCTTGCCAGGTCACCGCACATCCGCATACGCGATCTTCCAAACTAGTGCTCCACAACCCTGAGGCTCCGCACCGGCCGCGCGGTACGGTGCCGCTCAGGGGGTGGCCATGAGTGAACAGGTCCTGTCGGCCTACGCAGCGATGTGGACCACGGAACGGGATCAGTGGGAGCTCCATCGATGCCCGAGGCACTTCGTAGCGAGGCGGGCGGCCCGGCCAGCAGATCACGGATTTGCGAACCACACGCCGGAGCCCTGCATCGCGCGCAGTGAGCGCGAGCGCTGCCTTGGAGAAATCCTGGAGATGATCTTGCATCGGGACCCCTAAGACACCAACGGAGACCGAAGTTCCCCAACGCCCGGACCTGCATATTTGCCCTAGAGCACAGGTAGACGATGGTCGTGTCCCGCGACGTGGTGTAGGGGATCAAGCGCTACGCGTTCCGGTTCGAGGTCCGTAGCGATCTATGCGGAGGCGGCAGCCCAAGGAGTGTGCTGCTGACTTGAGTTGGACAACCCGATCGGGCGGATCCACTGTCCTGGCCTGGGGATTCCGGTGCCTTGATCCCCTACGCCACCTGGCGGGACGCCATCTAGACGATCCTCCAGGTCCTAATTCGGGACGAAGAGGTCGTGGGTTCAAATCCCGCCACCCCGGCAGTGAAGTACCAGGTCAGGGGCCTGATCCGCATCGCGGGCCAGGTCCCTGAATGGTTTCGGGGGGCATTTTGAGAGTCAAGTCCGGAATCCGGCTCCTACGCGGCTCCCTGCAGATCGCAGTGGGAGCCGCCTCAGCGCCTTCGCGATGGCATCCCCAGAGACCCCGGCCCGAGCGCCGGTACCTCCGCGATCACCCCGCCCTCTATGCCCGGTTTCGGGGACAGTGACCCCAAGCGCGGGCATAGGCTTCAGGAAAGGGGCGTACGCGTAAGCGCGGTGTGCACCCGGACTCTGGGCGTTCCAAGCGGCGACCGCGTACCTCCTCCGCTCTGCCCCCCGCAGGAGGTACGCCATGGATCACGAACCATTGCCCTCTGTCGGCCATGCCGAGGTCCGCATCGTCGCGGCGACGCCGGAGGTGGCTCGCCGCGTTGCCCAAGTGCTGCGTCGCTGCTTCACCTCGACCGAGCAGCGCAGCTACCCCGCTGGCTGCGAAGGCGCGACCCGTCTCCACCTCACTATCGACACCACACACACCGCGCAGCCCGCACGGTCCTGGCTGGCATCCAGCGAATCGTCCCTCGAGGACCACTATCCCGCGGACGAGGTGTGACCGGACCGTGAATGCCACGAAAGCCCGCCGCCCCATCAGTGCCCGCACCGTCGGCCACGAGTCCGAGAGCAACAGCCATGACGACACTCCGTAAACGCAAGACCTACCGGAAAGCGGTTCTCCAATCTCTGTACGGGGCCGTCGAACGCAATCTCACCGAGGTCAGCGGAGCGGCACTCCACGACGAGCTCCGTCTGACCGACGAGGACCTCTCCGCGGCCTGCGTTTACCTGGCTGGCGAAGGTCTGATCACCGTCGACTGGACGTCGCACAAGACCCCCGCCACCGTCTCGCTAACGCATGAGGGCATCCGGTTCATGGAAGAGGAAGAAGAGTCGGATGCGCCCACTCAGGGTGACTAGCGCCGCTCGGTCCCCACTGACCTCCCGGGAGCCTTCGGGGAGCTGACCTGCTCCCCAAACCCCCTCCACACCATGCGAGACCCATTGAGGCCAACGCCCTTCAACTGGGGAAACGCCATCCGTGCCGGCGCGATCACCGCGCGGACCTCATTCGGGATGAAGAGTTCTTGGGTTCAAATCCCGTCACAGCGGCAGCCGAAACTCTTGGTCAGGTATCAGCGAGGATAGGCACAGGCAGGTGCCTCCTGGGGCGCAGCCATGGTCTCAATTGCGGCCGGCCAGTGCATAACCCATGGCGCGGCGGTACGGGCCGACCCGCCACGCTCCGAGAATGCTGCCATTCGTGTCGTCCACAGCGCTCAATGATGCTCGCCCCGGCCGCCAGCCGGAACCATGAAGTCCCTCCTGTGATGTACAGCAACCACCGCGGCCGCACCCGACCGGCACCGACCCAAGCATCCAGGTGGCCACCACTGCGGCGTTCAACCACCACACCGCCCATAGTTCGAAACGAAGAGGTCGTGCCAGACCCGTGCCAGATCATGCGGGGAACCACGGGGAACACCGGGCGCCAAAGTCGGTGGCCGCGCAGAAGCCAGCACCACTCCGCCCCAGGTCAGACGGGCGGCCAGCTCTGGATCACCTGAGCTTCCCAAGCTGAGAGCCCGGGTGCCGTCGTCGCGAGCCGGCCCCACGGCTTGCTCTGGTCAACAGCATTGACAGCGTGGCGGAGGCGCCGGTGGGGGGGCAGCAAGACATACGCGCGCATGGTCGGTCGGCGCACCCGCCGTCATGGCTGACTGTCGTCGGCTGAGGTTCATGCGGACCGTTCGAGGGTGGCCGCCGTCGACCAACGGTCAGACCCGGTGACCCACCGCGCGTGCGGGTAATCCCATACGAGCCACCGATCGGTTGAAACCCGTATACAGTCCCCCTGCACTTGTCCTACTCAAAAAGGGGGGGGTCCCTTTGCGTGCTCGTCTTGCCGCCTCAGCCATAGCTGTCGCCGTGGTCGGCGTCTTCTTCAGCGCACCGACCGCGTCTGCGGCCACGTTGCCGTCCACCAACACCGCCCACCACTGCGTCCACCACACCACGGGCGTCTGTGGCTGGACACACCACCAAAAGCCCAAGGACAAGTACGAGACCGCCAAGTGCGTGGATGCCACGCTGTCTTACTCGCGGCACTCGCAGGGCACCTGCTCCCACCACCACGGCGTCCGCTACTGGTTCAAGTAGGCCGCGGAGCAGGCGCAGCAAGGGGCGGGGTACGAAGTGCGGGTGAGTGTCTAACTGCGTGACAACGTCGACAGACAGCAGCGGACGAGCGCGGACGCCTGCGGACGATCCCAGCAGGTGAGAGGTACATCGGCCCAAGGCCCGGCAAGCCACGGGTCTGCCAACTCCTCGATCAAATCGCCGAGATGTGCACGGGAGACGCCGCAGAAGGCAGGATGGGACAAGGCCGCACGGGCCCACTTCTTGGTCACACTCGAAGAACCCGTGCGGCTGCCGTCACGTCACGGCCATAGCAGACGGCCTCGCGGATCGGGGCGAGGTCGTCGTGCTGTCGCAGGTCAGGCTTTCGCGGCGGTGCTCGCCCCGGGCGGGCGCACCATGAAGACGTCGATCGGGTCCTGGGCTTCCACGACGAATTCGTGGCGCTCGTAGAGTCGACGGGCAGCACTGCCCTGCAAGACGTTCAGACCCACGGTCATGCCCTGCGCGTCCGTCCGCTCCAGCACCGTGCGCAAGACAGCGGATCCGAGTCCTCGGCCCTGACGGTGCGGAGCCAGGTAGAAGTGCTCCAGCCACTGCCTGCCTTCGGCGGGCCGGAGCGCGACGCATCCTACGAGTTCGCGGTCGATCATGATGATCGACGTGTGCTGCGTGGGGAAGGAATCCCGCAGCCGTTGCCGCACCCTGTGCTCGTCGTAGCGCCCAAGGCGTTCCAAATCCGCACGCATGACCGTGGCCCGCAACTCCGCGATCACCTCGATGTCCGCTGCCACCGCAGAACGCAGCACCCAGCCCGTGGCATGCGCCGACATGGCCCGTGCAGGCACTGCCACGTCCAGTTGCGCCCCGATCCCCATCACCCCAGCATCCATGGCCGGAGTATCTCAATCCGCCTGCTCTGGACAGGCACATAGGCATCTCAACCCGAACTGCCCAATCCCGCCGCGACCTCAATCGCGGACCGAGTCGTTACGTGCCAGATGGGCCGCGAGGGGGCTGCTTCACCCTCTTGATCTGACCGTCGACGTAGTCGGCGATCTGGTGGTCGCGGCCGTTCACGAGGTGCCGATAGTTCAGCGCTGCCCGCACGGACGAGTGGCCCATGCGATGCATCAACTCCCGAGTGGTCGCGCCACCGGTCGCGGCCAGGGTGTTGCCGGTGTGCCGGAGATCATGGAAGCGGACGCCATCGAGCCCGGTCGCGGCGAGGGCACGGAGCCAGATCCGCCGGAAGTTGTTCCGCCGCAGGACACCACCCCGGACGCCGAGGAAGACAAGCCCGGTTCGGCCGGCACCGGCGTACTCGGCGAGGTGGTGGGCCAGTTCCTCGACGAGCGAGGCCGGGATGGCCACGGTACGGACACCGGCAGCGCTCTTGGGAGTCTTCACCGTGAGACCGTGGCCGCGGGTCTCGGAGTACGAGCGCCGGACGGAGACGGTGCGGGCCTCCAGATCGACGTCACGTCGCTCCAGAGCCGCCAGCTCACCGAAGCGGAGCGCGCAGAAGGCCGCCATGAGAACGAGGGCGCGGCAGTGGGGCGGAACGGCGTCCGCGAGCCGGTACACCTCGGGCACGGAGAGGAAGGGCCGCTCTGCGTGGGTGGCCGTACCCGCGCCCTTGATCCGGCACGGGTTGCTGAATCAGTCCGTCGTCCACGGCCGTTTTCAGGATCGTGCGGAGGATCGTGTATGCCTTGGCGACGGTGGCCGGGCCGACCCCGGCATCGAGGAGGCCCGTGCGCCAGCGCCGCACCTGGGGCGTGGTGATCGTATGGAGCGGCATCGCGTTGAACGTCGGCATGATGTGCAGGTTGAGGATGCCGACGTTGCGTTCGCGGGTGGTGGCCGCGTAGTCGCGATCGCGGCGCCCGCGCTCATGTCTCCGCCCCGCTCGGCACCGCCGGCCGCCCGCTCCCGCCCAAGAGGCAGGCACACAGTGCATGAGGTCAGACACGTCGCGGCTGGGGCGGTCGGCTCCACGGCTTTACGGAGCCACTTTGGCGCGAGCCTCGAAGATCATGGCCCCAACGTCGTGCTTTACCGGGCAGGTCCACAGACTGCCCGACGCGCCGGAAGCTTACGGGGCCATGATCACTCGCGGCAAAGCAGCGCCCCCCAAAGCCGCTACGCCGACCGCGTGCCCACGCACAGGCTCAAGGGCCTGTCCGACGGGTCGCGTCACCGACCTCGCACCCGACAACCTGTCACCCGAATGGCGCAACGTGACGTGCCACCCACATGGGTGAGGATCAAGCTGGCTAGTGCCCCAACCGAGGCAATCCGCGAAAGGGGAACCAAATGCGCAGTCGACGAATCCTCGCCGCCGTCCTCGCCACGGCAGCCCTCGCCGGACTCGGCCTCACAGGCGCCGCCACCGCCACCGCAGATGATGGCTCAGGCTTCACCACCCCTTCTCAGTGCAGGGAGGGCGGCGGACAGCCCTATCTGCACAACACCGTCAAATGCTGGGGCGGTAAATACGACGGGCTGACTGTCGACTAAGCCCCCACAAGGCGCCCCGCAGCCACGCGCCGCGGGTTCTCCCGCGCGAGCGTAGCCGGGGTAGAGCGGATCAGCATACGCGGCTCAGGGCGTCAAGGTCGTTCGTACAGTGGCGCGCTCCACCTTGACGCCCTGAACCACGCCCGCTCCACGGTGTGTGGGTCGAAGGCGGAAGGGATGGCAGCAGGGACAGTTGTGGTTCCTGTCGGAGCCAGACCCGCGAGTCATCGCGCCGAACTGCCAACGGGAGGGGCGGGACGACGCGTCGGCGACGGTCAACTCGTCCGTGGAGAACGGCTCGAAGCCGACCGCGTCGACGACACGTTCCCAGCCGTCGTCGTCGTCCCGGAAGTCCTCCCACTTCGCCCGAGTCACCCCGTAGAGCACCTTGAGCTCGTCGGGCAACGTCACGCCGAGGCGCGCCTCAGCGGCCGCGATCTCCTCCTCGGTCGCGGCGACGGCATCCGGGATCCGCTCCCGAAGTGTCCGTTCCAGCAGCGCCAGATCGACCGAGGGGGCCGGTGCCGCACCGGGCACCGGCTCGGGCAGACGGCGCCAGGGCTCGGGTACGGAGTCCTCGACCAGGACGAGCGCACCCGGGTGCACACCGAAGCTCCGCTCCACGGCGGGGCTGGGTCCGAACAGGTCGAGTGCCGTGTGCCCGCTCGGCGAGATCTCCGCGACGAACGACATGTCCTCGACGCCGGCCTTCGTGAGCGCGGCCTGCACCAGCTGTACCGTGTCGTACTCGTCCTGCACGTCCGACAGTTGGGCGGCCTGTCCGGGCGGGGGCATCCGTCGCGGCAGGTGCAGACTCCATGAGTGGATGCCGATCTGCCCCGTCACATGGCCACCCGGGACGGCGAGGCTGTCCGCGTGGGCGGCGCGCAGGAGCCGCAGCACGGGAGCCCAGGTCGCGAAGTCGTCCATCGAGGGCAACGGTGGCCTCCGGTCGTTCCGGTGAACGTAGCGATGAAGATTATGGGGGGAGGCACTGACACAACTCCGTGGGAGCACCGACACAGGCAGGGGGAGGCGCCCGGCGCGGTGGCTCAGCCCAGGAACGCCCTCGTGGTCGCGGCGAACCGGTCCGCGTCGTCGAGCCAGGGGAAGTGCCCGGCACCGGGCTGAACGACCGGTCGGACCCCCGGGAACAGTGCGGCGAACTCGGCCATCGCGCGGGGCGGGGCCGCCACGTCGACCTCCCCGGCGAGCAGCAGCACGGGCGAGCCGAACCGGGCCAGTGCCGTACGGGTGGCGTCCGGGTCGAAGGCGCCGTCGGCGGCGAAGATCCTCGCGGCCTCCGGGTTCCTCTGCTCGTCCTCGGCGGCCCGGTGGGCGCGGGCGGTCCGGTCCCAACTGCCGTAGAAGAAGGGCGCGATGGCCTGCCAGGAGTCGGGGGTCCCCTGCCCGGCGGTGATCGCCTCCAGGTCCGGGTACGCGGCGGGGAACCACGGCTCGTGCCGGCGCAGCCGTGCGGTCTCGCGCCGGTCCTCTCCGCTGATCGTCACACCGACGGCCAGGACGCTCGGCGTGATCAGGGCGAGCCGGTCGACGCGTTCCGGGTGGCGGCTCACATACAGCGCCGCCAGGTTCGCGCCGGCCGAGTGCGCGAGCAGGGTCATCCGGTCGAGGCCGAGGTGCTCGCGCAGGGCCTCCACGTCGTCGACGAGCCGGTCGCAGCGGAAGGTGCCGGGGTCCTTCGGCTGCGCCGACCGACCGGTGCCCCGCAGATCCGGCATGATCAGCCGCTGGTGCGCGGAGAGGCCGCCGAGGTCGCCCAGGTAGGCGCAGGCCTGCATCGGGCCCCCGGGCAGGCAGACCACGGTGGGGCCGTCCCCGAGCACGCGGTGGGCGAGCTTCGTTCCGTCGTACGCGCTGAAGAATTCCATGCCGGGCAGCCTGGGGGCGGCGGCGGACGGTGGCTACCGTTCAGCTACGGCTACACGATGGGGCGGCTGGATGGCGGTCGGGATCAGATTCACCGCGGCATCGGTCGCGCGAGTGCGGTTCGCCGTCTCACCGCTGGGCGAGACGGTGCTGGCGCTGCGGATCCTGCTGGGTACGGGCGGGCACGCGGTGCATCGGCCGTGGGCGCGCGGGGCCCTGCCGCTGCTGGCGGGCGAGCCCGAACTGCCGTTGCTGCGGGCGCTGATCGCCGGGCCGCTGCCGTCGTTCCTGTTCCCGGTGCCGCGGGAGCGGATGCCGTCGATGGCGACGGAGCTGGAACTGCTGCGGGCCACGGAGGAGGCCTTCTTCCGGCGCGAGTACGGCGCGGTCCTGGGCGTACCGGAGGAGGAGGCCCCCGCCCCGGCAGCGGTGCTGCCCCGGCTCGCCGAGGCGCTCCAGCGCTGCCATGAACGGCTGATCGCCCCGCACTGGCGCCGGATACGCGCGGTGCTGGAGGCCGATGTCGGCAGACGGGCGCTCACCTTGGTGGACGGCGGGGTACAGGCGCTCTTCGCCGAGCTGCACCGGGACATCGCCTGGGACGACGGCCAGTTGGTGGTGCACGGGCGGCGCACTCCGCACTCGGTGCGCACGGTGGACGCCGGCGGGCACGGCCTGGTCCTGCTGCCCAGTGTCTTCAACTGGCCCCATGTGGGCGTCGACAAGTCCCCGGTCACGACCGCGTCGATCCGTTACCCGGCGGTCGGCGTCGGCCTGCTCTGGGAGGATCCGCCCCCGGCGCCGACGGGTCTCGCCCCGGTGCTCGGCCACACACGGGCGGCCCTGCTCACCGCCCTGGCCGAACCACTGACGACGACGGACCTGGCCGGCCGTCTCGGCATCACGCCGAGCGCGGTCTCGCAGCATCTGGGGGCGCTGCGCGGTGCGGGCCTGGTGGCGACGCAGCGCAGGGGCCGTACCGCGCTCCATCTGCGCACGGAACGGGCAGACCACCTGGTGGGCGCCCCGGCCGCCGTATCTCGCACGTCGTCGACGGGCATGTGACGGTCACGGCATGGGGGGCCACGGCCTCCCCGTGTCCGTCATTCCGGCCGGGGTCCGGCCTCGGTGTCGTGCTCGTCGGTGTGCTTCAGACGCATGCGGGCGTCCACCTTGTTCTCGGTCGTGACCTCCGACCAGAAGCGGTGGCAGGAGACGAAGACCGCGAGTTCCCGCTCCCGGCGGCGGAGTTTTTCCACCTCTGCCTGTTCGTCCGCGGTCCAGCCCGGGGAGGCGGGGCGTTCCACCTTCCGCCAGCCGTTGTCGTCGCTGAACGCGTCCAGCGGCTCCACCGACCAGGGGAGTCGTTTCAGCAGGGCCAGGAGCTCTGCCCGGACCTGGTGCAGCTCCTCCTGTCCGGCAAGGAGGTCACTCGGAAAGTCATAGCTCGCAGGCACCCGGCAATGCTACGCGTGTTCGATTTTTCGATGCGAGCCGCTTCTCTCACTTCACTCGAACGGATGCGCGTGTTGGGGAGCCTTGACCGCCCCGTCGGTCGCCCCCTGTCTGGTCTCTTTCGGCAGGAGAAACTGTTCAGGTAAAACTGGGCAGGTTCACCTGGACAGGCTTACCTGAAGGATTTAGTGTGGCGGCATGGATCAGAACCCCGGGGGCGTCTCCGAGTCCGCCGCCCGCGCGGCCCGTGATGTGCGGG
This sequence comes from Streptomyces sp. NPDC002573, assembly GCF_042889625.1. Lineage (NCBI taxonomy): Bacteria > Bacillati > Actinomycetota > Actinomycetes > Kitasatosporales > Streptomycetaceae > Streptomyces > Streptomyces sp. NPDC002573. The sequence goes on from NZ_JBIARC010000013.1 coordinate 13,715, forward strand.
TGCTGTTCAGCCGGCTGCGACGCCGGCTTCGCGAGGTCGCCGGGGGCGACGGTCTGACGCCGTCCCAGGTGTCCGCGCTCACCCTGGTCGCCAAGGGCGGGGCCGCCACCGCCAGTGCCCTGGCCTCCGCCGAGGGCGTCCGTCCCCAGTCGATGGCCGCCACGCTCGCCGTCCTCGAACAGCACGGCCTCATCCGGCGCAGCCCCGACCCCGACGACGGCCGCCGCCAGCTGGTCACCCTCACCGACGCCGGGCGGGAGCGGGTCGAGGGCGACCGGCAGGCGCGGCAGGAATGGCTGGCCCGCGCCCTGGAGGACCGCTATACGGAGGACGAGCGGCGCACCGTACTGGAGGCGCTCTCCCTGCTGGAACGGCTCACGCAACCGTGACGTCCCACGCCGAGCGCACGGCCGCCCGGACCCGGCGGCCCGCCCCGCCCGGCTTCGACCGCCGGCTGATCGCCCCGATGATCCTGGGTTCGATACTGAACCCGATCAACTCCTCGATGATCGCCGTGGCGCTCGTCCCGATCGGCCTCGCCTTCGGGGCGCCGCCCGCCGAGACCGCCTGGCTGGTGACGGCCCTCTACCTTGCCACGGCCGTGGGGCAGCCCGTGATCGGGCGGCTCGTCGACATGTACGGTCCGCGCCTGCTGTATCTGGCCGGTACGGCTCTGGTGGGCGCCGCCGGACTGATGGGCGCGCTCGCGCCCTCCCTCGGCGTGCTGGTCGCCGCACGGGTGCTGCTCGGCCTCGGGACCTCGGCCGCGTATCCGGCGTCGATGCAACTGACCCGGAGCGAGGCCGAACGCACCGGGCAGGACAGCCCGGCCCGGGTGCTGACCGCGCTCTCCGTCGCCAACCAGACCGTCGCCGTCGTGGGCCCCGCGCTCGGCGGCTTCCTGATCGGCGTGGGCGGCTGGCGCGCGATCTTCACGGTCAACGTGCCGCTGTCCGCGGCCTGTCTGGTGCTCGGCACGCTGTGGCTGCCCAGGCGGCACGGGGACCGCGACCGAGCGCGGCGCTCCGTCGACCTCCCCGGCATGGCGCTCTTCTCCGCCATGCTCCTGGCCCTCATGGTCTTCCTGATGAGCCCGCGGCTCGCCCACTGGTGGCTGCCGGTGGGCGCCGCCGTCGCCGCCGCCGGGTTCGCCCTGCGGGAGCTGCGGACCGCCGGTCCCTTCATCGATCTACGGGTGCTCGGCGGCAATGTCCCGCTGCTCGCCACGTATCTGCGGCAGTTCCTCGGCTACACCACCTCGTACTCCTTCATGTACGGCTTCACCCAGTGGCTGGAGCAGGGCCGCGGACTGCACGCGGCCGACGCCGGTCTGGTGCTGCTGCCGCTGTCGCTGAGCGCGCTCACCGTCTCCTGGTTCACGGGGCGCCGCGAGGCGGTCCGCGCCAAGCTGCTGGTGGGCGGTGCCGTGCAGATCTTGGCCTGTGCCGGGCTGCTCCTGCTGCACTCCGGCAGCCCGGTGTGGCTGCTGCTCGCCGTCGGCGCCGTCATGGGCGTACCGCAGGGCCTGATCGGGCTCGCGAACCAGAATGCCCTCTACCGGCAGGCCGCCCCCGAGCGGATCGCCTCCGCCGCCGGACTGCTGCGCACCTTCATGTACCTCGGCGCGCTGGGCGCCTCCGCCGCCGACGCGGCCTTCTTCGCCCACGGCGCCGACACGGCCGGGCTGCACGAACTGGCCCTGTTCATGGCGGCCGGATCCGTCCTGCTCCTGCTGGCCGGGCTGCTCGACCGTTCCCTGTCCACTCTCACGCCCACCTCCCGAAAGGTCTGAGTCATGGCTCTCACCACCTTCGACCCGCGCACCGCCCTGGTCGTGATCGATCTGCAGAACGGCATCGCGGGACTGCCCACGCAGCCCCACAGCGGCCCCGAGGTGGTGGCCCGCTCCGCCGAACTCGCGGACGCCTTCCGGGCCCGGGACCTCCCGGTCGTCCTGGTCCGGGTCTCCTTCGCCGCCGACGGATCCGATGTCGTGCCCGGCCGCACCGAGCAGCAGCGCGGCGCCCGCTCCTTCCCCGAGGGCTGGGACCTCGTCGTCGACGAACTGTCCGGCCACCCGGGCGACATCCACATCACCAAGCGCAACTGGGGCGCCTTCCACGGCACCGGCCTCGACGTCCGGCTGCGCCGGCGCGGGGTCACGCAGATCGTGCTGACCGGCATCGCCACCAGCATCGGTGTCGAGTCCACGGCGCGGGCCGCCTACGAGCACGGCTACCACGTCACGCTCGTCACCGACGCGATGGGCGACGCCGACCCCGAGGCCCACCGTGGCAGCGTCGAGCGGATCTTCCCGCGCCTCGGCGAGACGGGTACGACGGCCGAGGTCCTGGAACTGCTGGGCAAGACCCACGCCGTCTGATCCACGACGGCGACGGCAGGGGGCGTGGCGCGCACTCGTCCGCGCGCCACGCCCCCTGCGTTCGACCTGCGGCGGCGGATCACGGGCGGTCGGCGGACAGCGCCCGGCCGGCCGCGCCACACTTGACCCATGTGCCGCAGCATCAAGACCCTCCGCCCGCCCGCCATCCCCGACGACGCCACGGAGGAGGAGATCCGGGCCGCCGCGCTCCAGTTCGTGCGCAAGGTCTCCGGCTTCCGTGCCCCCGCCGCCCACAACCGTGAGGTGTTCGACCGGGCCGTGGACGCGGTCGCCGCGGTCACCGCGGAGCTGCTGGCCGGGCTGGAGGTACGGGGTCACAGCCGCGAGGCCGCGTCCGCGGCGCCGCACGGCGACTGAGCGGGGGTGTCGCAGGCGCCGACCGTTCCCGGCCACGATCCGGGCCGTCGGCGTCGGCCCGCTACTCCCGTGTGGCAGGGCGGCGCATCAGGCAGGTCGCCGCCACGCCCGCCGCGAACAGGGCCGCCACCGAGACCCCCGTCGCCAGCCAGCTCGCGCCCAGCCACTGGGCGCCGAAGTAGCCGAGCGCCACGCTGTACGCGGCCCAGGCGATGCCCGCCAGCGCCGACCAGGGCACGAACTCACGGGCCCGGCGATGGGCGGCGCCCGCGCCGAGCGAGACGACCGAGCGGCCCGCGGGCGCGAACCGGGCGAGGATCACGAGCGCGCCGCCGCCGCGGGCGAGGGCCACGCCGAGGCGTTCCTGTGCGCCGGACAGCCGCCGCGAGCGGGCGATCGCGCGGTCCAGGCGGGCACCGCCGCGCCAGGCCAGGCGGTAGGCCGCCAGGTCGCCGAGCACCGAGGCCGCCGCCGCGCAGACGATGAGCAGGAAGATGTCCGGTACGTGCGTCACCGCCGAACCCGCGGCCGCCGCGGTCGCCGCCGTGATGACCAGGACGCCGCTCGGCAGCAGCGGCAGAAAGACGTCCAGCAGGACCGAGGCGGCCACCGCCGGGTAGATCCAGGGGCTGCCGGCCAGCGCCCCCACACTCTCCAACACCGCGAACTCCCCGTCCGACTCCCCAGAGGCAACTGCGTGCCGCGATGTCGCGCGGGGGAGCGGCAGGAGCGGCCTTTCGACAGCCGTACAGCGTACGCGGCGGCTGTGACAGCAGTGGCGGCGGGGGTCCCTGTGGCGACGCGGGACGGTGCCCCCTGCCGAGAGGGAGCGGGCACCGTCGTAGAAGCGCGTGCGAGGCAGGTCAGGCCGTGGCGGGCTGCGAGGCCCGCTCCTCGGCGGCCGTGACCGTTCGGGAGGTGACGAGGCGGTCGAGGCCGAACGCGCCGGAGCCGGTGAACACCAGCAGCAGGAAGGCCCAGCAGAAGAGCGCCGACAGTTCGCCGCCGTTCTGGATCGCTCACAGGGCCGCTGACTGGTGGACGTCGAAGTACGCGTACGCCATCGAACCCGACGCGAGGAGAGCGGCACCGCGGGTGCCGAGGCCGAGCAGCACCAGGACGCCGGCCACCAGCTGGATCACGGCGGCTTACCACAACGGCCAGGCGCCGGTCGGCACGGTCCCGCCGCGGGAGCCGACGGCTCCGCCGAGGACGCCGAACAGTGAGGCGGCGCCGTGGCAGGCGAAGAGCAGGCCGATCGCGATCCGGAACACCGCGATCGCTTATGGCTGCGTTCTGTTGAGGTGAGCGGTCATGTGGGGGCTCCTTCGGTCTGGTTTCGGTCCGCGAACGGACCGGTCTTGGGGACGACAACCGACTGAGCCGTCAGGTTAGGTGAACCTAATTTGTACTTGCAAGTTCAACACTTGGCCATGCCGAGGAGTGTCGCCGCGTCCCTTCGTCGCCCCGCGCGGTACGGGGCGACGGACGAGGGAGGGGACGGGGCCGGGGATCAGCAGGCGGAGAGGTAGTTCTGGAGCGCGGTCTTCTCGGCCGAGTCGACGGAGAGGTTGTAGTAGTACTTCACCTGCACCCAGGCGCGGACGTACGTGCAGCGGTACGCCGTGCGGGACGGCATCCAGGTGGCCGGGTCCTGGTCGCCCTTGGCCTGGTTCACGTTGTCGGTGACGGCGAGCAGTTGCGGACGGGTGACGTCGTTGGCGAACGCCTGGCGCTGGGCCGTCGTCCACTTGCCCGCGCCGGAGTCCCAGGCCTCGGCCAGCGGGACCAGGTGGTCGATGTCGAGGTCGGAGGCGGCGGTCCAGGTCGCGCCGTCGTAGGGGGAGTACCAGCTGCCGCTGGTGGCGGCGCAGGAGGAGTCGGTGACGACGTTCGAACCGTCCCGCTTGAGGATGTACTCGCGGGTGTTGCAGGTGCCGCTGATGGTGATCCAGGTCGGGAACAGGTCGCGGTTGTAGCCGGTGCGGTTCTCCGTCGCCACGGTGAGCGAGGCGAGGTAGCTGCGGGCGGTGGCGGCGCTGACCGGTGTGGGGAGGGCGGCGGAGGCGGTCGGGCCGTTGAGGAGTCCGACGGAGGCTATGAGGCCGGTGAAGGCCGCGAGTATGCTCAGCCGTCGACGCGCGTAGACCTTGGGCATGCGAACTCCCGTGTGGGGTGGGGGTGTTGGAGCCTGGGCCAGGACATGGTCGCGAGGGGTTCTTACCGGAAGGTGTGTCTTCGGTAAGAAGTTAATGACGCGTGCATGACACGACAGGGGCTGTGACATGACTTACGGCCCCCGTGATGCCGCCGTGCGGTCGCGTAGCATGGGGGGCGCAGAAGGGGAGTAGCTCTTCGCCGGACCGTCGACACACTGCTCAGCACGTCTGAGCCGGCGCCCGGAGGCAGGTTCTCGTCGGAGGACCGGCCAGCGAGACCTTCGGCTAAGCAGTGCACACCCGTGCCCTACGGCATGGGTGATCCGTGTGCTGCCGTGCCGAGGTGTTCGCGCAGATCACACTCTCGGCGGGGCGGCCCCGACCGATTGAGGAATCTTGATCAGCATCACCGTCCTGGCGCTCGTCTTCGGTGTCATCTTCCTGGCCGAGCTGCCGGACAAGACGGCCCTCGCCGGACTCGTCCTCGGTACGCGCTACCGCGCCTCGTACGTCTTCGTCGGCGTCGCCGCCGCCTTCCTGGTGCATGTCGTGCTCGCCGTCGCCGCGGGCAGCCTGCTGACCCTGCTGCCGCAGCAGATCGTGCACGGGATCACCGGTGTGCTCTTCCTCGGCGGCGCCGCCGTGCTGCTCCTGAAGAAGGGCGATGACGACGAGGAGGTCCGCCGGCCCGAGAACCAGAGTTTCTGGAAGGTGGCCTCGGCGGGCTTCATGCTGATCCTCATCGCCGAGTTCGGTGACCTCACCCAGATCATGACCGCGAACCTCGCGGCGCGTTACGACGACCCGCTGTCCGTGGGCCTCGGCGCGGTGCTCGGTCTGTGGGCGGTCGCGGGGCTCGGCATCGTCGGCGGCAAGGCGCTGATGAAGCGGGTGCCGCTGAAGCTGATCACGAGGATCGCGGCGCTGCTGATGCTCGTGCTCGGGGTGTGGAGCCTGTTCGAGGCCGTGGCGGCGTGACGGTTCACGGCTTCCTCGGGGGCGGACCCGGGCGCGGGTCCGCTGACGGACGCGGTTCCGGGGCGCGGGGAGCGATGGCCGGGCGGTGAACGGCTCATGGCGGTGTACCGAAGGCTTCGAGGGGGCGGTGGCGAGACGGCGACTGATTTTGTACCGTGGAGGAACAAAGTGGCTCCCGCCCACTTCCCCTGACCGGTGGGCGGGGCCGCCTTGTCCCCTCGGGGCGCACCGGCCCCTTCCCTGCCCCTTGGAGCCATGCCGATGACGGCCACGACCGTTCTCACCGCCCGCGCCCTGCTGCTGGACATGGACGGCACCCTCGTCAATTCCGATGCCGTGGTGGAGCGGTGCTGGCGGCGGTGGGCCGACCGGCACGGGCTGGACGGCGACGAGGTCATGAAGGTCGTGCACGGCCGCCAGGGGCACGCGTCGATGGCCGTACTGCTGCCCGACCGCCCCATGGAGCAGAACCACGCCGACAACGCCCGCATGCTCGCCGAGGAGACCGCGGACATGGACGGGGTGGTCGAGGTTTCCGGCGCCGCCGCGTTCCTCGCCTCTCTCGCCGGGCTTCCACACGCCCTGGTGACGTCGGCGGACGTGGCACTGTCCACCGCGCGCATGGCCGCCGCGGGGCTGCCGCTGCCGGAGCTGCGGATCACCGCCGAGAGCGTGGGCGCGAGCAAGCCGGACCCCGAGGGGTTCCTCAAGGCAGCCGCCGAGCTCGGCGTCGCCCCGGCCGACTGTGTGGTCTTCGAGGACTCCGGCGTGGGCATCGCCGCGGGGCGCGCCGCCGGGATGCGGGTGGTCGGCGTCGGCTCCCGGGCCGGACTGCACGGTCCCGACGCACTGGTCCAGGACCTCACCGAGGTGCGGGTGGAGTCCACGCCGGAGGGCGCGATCCGGCTGTACCTCGGCTGACCGCGCGCCGGCCGCCGCGGTCAGGGCTTGTCGGTCTCCGACTCCAGTTTCGCCCTCGTCTGCGCCCCGTACACCCCCGGATCGTCCTGGGTGACGCCACGGGCGATCTGGTACGTGCGGACCGCGTACTCCACCTGGTCGCTGTACACCCCGTCGGCGGGGCCGATGTACAGGTTCAGCTGACGCAGCCGCAGTTGCAGCTCTTTCACCCCGGGGCCCTCGTCGCCGGGGCGCAGGACCTGGGTCTGGTGCTGCTGCGCCACTCCGCCCTGGCTCGGGGAGGCGGTGGCGGTCGCCCGCCCGGTCGTCGTGCCGCTCGGGTCGGGGGAGGCGGAAGGGGTCGCGGGCGCGCTCGACGGTGACGCGGAGGAGGGCGCCTGGCCGGTGCTCGGTGGCTGAGCCGGGTGCGTCGCGGGTGCCGGTGCGGAGACCGTGGACCGTGGTGCCGAGGTGCCGCCCTCGGGCGAGTCCTCCGGGACGCTCGCGCGGATGTCGCCGGGCAGCGCGCCGTCCCGCTGCGGCGGATGGTATGAGAACGGCCCGCCGACGAGCGCCGCCGCAGCGGCCGCGACCGTCACCGCGCCCCCGGCGGCGAGCAGCACGGCACGCCGCCGCCGGGGCGGGGGCGGCTCCTCGTCCGACGCCTCGGGATCCGGTACGGCACCGAGCCGCAGGGTCTCGTCGGTCCCCCCGGACTCGGGCGCGCTGCCGCCGTGCGGTGAGCGTGGCACCGTACCGAGCGGCATGGTCTCGTCCGCGGGCCCCGCGTCCCGCTCCGATACCGCCGGACGGCGCAACGTCTCGTCCGGACTCCTCGCTCCCGCGTCCCCGGCCGCCGAACCCCCCGGTCCCGGCCGCGTGTTCTCCAGTGCCCCGAATTCCACATACGGCCGAATCAGCAGCGGATCGAAGTCACCCGCCGCTGCCGCCTGTGCCGTACGCGCGTCCCTGAGGGCGTCGGACGCCCGCAGGGTGCATCCGCACGAGGGGGTTCCGTCCGGCCTCCGTGGCGCCTCGCACTCCGGGCAGGCCCGTTCGTTCGATCCGCTCACGCGTGGGTCCCCTCCCGCCGAGTTCCAGAGATTATGCAGATCTCCCTCACGGAATCTCCCGGGAACCCCCGGAATCCCCGCTTCCCATGGAGATTCAACAGGCCATAACTGGTCATTCCGCCCAGGATGGGAGAGCACGATGGACGAGAGCCCCACAGGTCGACCACCGTCCACGGGAGGAGGCCTTTCATGACCAGCGACGCGCAGGACAGGACGGGGGAGGCTGCGGAGGTGACGCACGCGGCATCCGCGGCGGACACAGCCGTGTCGGAGTCACCCGGCGGTGGCCCCGGCGGCCCGTTCGGCGGGCACCGCGCGGTGCCCGACGGCGGCGTGCACGGCGGCGTCATCGTCTCCATCGGCGCGCTGCTGCTGGGCATGTTCCTGGCCGCCCTCGACCAGACGATCGTGGCGACCGCGCTGCCCACCATCGTCAGCGACCTCGGCGGTCTGGAGCATCTGTCGTGGGTGGTCACGGCCTATCTGCTGGCCTCGACCGCGGCGACACCGCTGTGGGGCAAGCTCGGTGACCAGTACGGCCGCAAGTCGCTGTTCCAGGCCGCGATCGTGATCTTCCTGATCGGCTCCGCGCTGTGCGGCATGGCGCAGAACATGCCCGAGCTGATCGCCTGCCGGGCCGTCCAGGGACTGGGCGGCGGTGGGCTCATGGTGCTGTCGATGGCGATCGTCGGCGACATCGTCCCGCCCCGGGAGCGCGGCCGCTACCAGGGGCTCTTCGGCGCCGTCTTCGGCACGACCAGTGTGCTCGGACCGCTCCTCGGCGGACTGTTCACCCAGCATCTGAGCTGGCGCTGGGTGTTCTACGTCAACCTGCCCATCGGGATCGTCGCCCTCGCCGTGATCGCGGCCGTCCTGCGGATCCCGAGGAAGTCGGAGCGGCATGTCATCGACTACGTCGGCACCTTCCTCATCGCCGCCGTCGCCATCTGTCTGGTGCTGGTCGCCTCGCTCGGCGGCACCACCTGGGCCTGGGCCTCACCGCAGATCATCGGTCTGGCGGTGCTCGGTGCGGTGCTGCTCGCCGCCTTCGTGTCCGTCGAGCGCCGGGCGGCCGAACCCGTGCTGCCGCCGAAGCTCTTCGGCGTCCGCACCTTCACGCTCTCGGCCGTCATCAGCTTCATCGTCGGCTTCGCGATGTTCGGCGCGATGACGTATCTGCCGACCTTCCTCCAGGTCGTCCACGGCATCAGTCCCACCCTGTCCGGGGTGCACATGCTGCCGATGGTGGCCGGGATGCTGCTGTCGTCCACCGGCTCCGGGCAGATCGTCAGCCGCACCGGCCGCTGGAAGGTCTTCCCGGTCGTGGGCACCGCGGTGACCATGATCGGCCTCCTGCTGCTGCACCGGCTCAACGAGTTCAGCAGCACCGCCGAGATGAGCGTCTACTTCTTCGTGTTCGGTCTGGGGCTCGGCCTGGTCATGCAGGTCCTGGTGCTGATCGTGCAGAACGCCGTCAGCTACGCGGACCTCGGCGTCGCCACCTCCGGCGCCACCTTCTTCCGCTCCATCGGCGCCTCCTTCGGGGTGGCCGTCTTCGGCGCGATCTTCGCGAGCCGTCTGGGCGGCGAACTGACGACGGCGCTCGCCGGACGCTCCGTCCCGTCGGGCATCACCCCCGGCACCCTGAAGGCCGACCCGCGCGGTATCGCGGCCCTCCCGGCCGGTGTGCGGCCCGCCGTCCTGCACGCGTTCGCCTCCTCCATCACCGACGTCTTCCTCTACGCCGCCCCGGTCGCCCTTCTCGGCTTCGTGCTGGCGTGGTTCCTGCGCGAGGACCGGCTGCGCGGCTCGGTGACGGCACCCGACGTGACGGAGACGCTGGCGAGCAACCCGGTGGAGCGCTCGTCGTACGACGAGGTGTGCCGGGCGCTGTCCGTCCTCGGTTCGCGGGAGGGGCGGCGGGAGATCTACCAGAAGATCACTGTGCGCGCGGGCTACGACCTGCTGCCCGGCGCGAGCTGGCTGCTGCTGCGGATCAAGAAGTACGGATGTGCCGAGCCGGCGATCCTCGCCGAGCGCAGCATGGTCCCGTTGACCGTCATCCTCCAGGCCGCCCGCCAGGTGGAGGAGCGGGGGCTCGCGCGGCGGGAGGGCCTCGGCCTGCTGCTCACCGAGCGGGGCCGTGAGGTCGCCGAGCGCCTGTACGAGGCCCGTGAGGAGTCCCTGGCCGAACTGCTCGGCGACTGGTGGGGTCCGGACCGCCCGACCGACCTGCGCAGCCTGGTCAAGGAGCTGAACGCCGAGATGTGCGGCTGCGACGCGGAACGCCCGCACGACGGTACGCGGACGAGGACGCCCGGACGGCCCCTCTAGTCACCGGTCCCCGGCACCGGGACCGGTGTCAGCGGCTTGCTGAACCAGTGTTCCGCGTACGGCTCGTCGTTGTGCGGCTCGGTCTCGACGTACCCCAGGCGGGTGTACAGGGCGCGGGCCTCCACCAGGTCATGGCGGGTGTCCAGGACCATCCGCCGCGCGCCGAGCGCGCGTGCACGGTCCTCCGCGGCGGTCACGAGGAGCCGGGCCCCGCCCCTGCCGCGCAGCTCCCCGCGCAGGAAGACCCGCTTGAGCTCGGCCGTGGCCGGGTCCGTCAGCCGTACGCCCGCGGTGCCCGCCGGTTCGCCCGCGTACCGCGCCACCAGCAGCACCCCGCGGGGCGGGGCCAGCTCGGCGCCGGTCTCGGCGACGATCTCCCGCTCCAGTTCGCCGGGGTCGGTCGAGCGGCCCTCGTGGAGCCGGTACCAGCGGTCGCTGACCTCCGTGTAGTACGCGCGCCACAGCGCGAGGGCGACGGGCGAGTCCGGGCGTTCGGGGGCGACGGTCCAGTTCACGCGGGCCATTGTCCGGACCGCCGGGCGGCGCCGACAACCGAATTCGGGGCGGGACACGAGCGCCGGTCCGCGCCGTGGCGCACGCCCGGTGCGGGCGGTCCGAGGTCGCGCGGGCTCGTTTGGCGGCCGTCCTGAGGGCAACCCGGGCGGAAGACGGCCCGCCGGGCCGGGAGAACGGAAGGCATCCATGTCCACTGGCCTGATCATCGCTTTGATCGTGATCGTGATCGTGGCGGCCGTCGTCGCGGGCGCGGCCGCCGTCGCCCCGCGGACCCGGGGCGCGTGGGGCGGACGCAGGCTGCGGCGCCGTTTCGGACCCGAGTACGAGCGCGCCGTGACCCGGCACGACGGGGACGCGGAGGCCGCCGAACGGGAACTCGCCGGAAGGCTGAAGAAGTACGGCTCGCTGCGGGAGCAGCCGCTGGAACCCGCCGAGCGCGAGCGGTACACGGCGCGCTGGACGGCCGCCCAGGAACGCTTCGTCGACTCCCCGAGGGACGCGGTGGCCGAGGCGGACCGGCTGCTCGCCGAGCTGGCGGGCGCACGGGGCTTCCCCGACGGCGGCCGCTACGAGGAGCAGTTGGACGCGCTGTCCGTGCACCACGCCGACCATGTCCAGGGCTACCGCCGGCTGCACCGGGCCGCCCAGACCCCGGCCGCCGGTGCCGACGACGGCCGCGCGGGCACGGAGGAGATGCGGAAGGTCCTGCTGGAGGCCCGCGCGCTCTTCGACGACCTCGTCGCTCCCGCGCTCCGGCCGCGGGCCGAGGCCGGAGCGGACAGGTCCGGGCAGGCCGCCGGGCGCAGCGAGGGACCGTCCCGTCTGCCGTGGGGCTTTCACCGGCAGCATGCGAAGGGGAGTTGAGAGTGATGACTGATCGGACAGCGGGCGGAGACGACGCACGCCGGGCCGAGGGCGAGCTGCCCCCCGAGCGAGCCGAGCGAGCCGAGCGACGACAGGCCGCGGACGCGCGGTCCGAGGGGATCGCGCGCCGCAGGGACCTGGGGTCGGAAGGGACCGATCCGCGGGAGGCCGCCGATGTGCGGCCCGCGGGCGTCGGGTATCGGGAGGAGGCCGACATGCGGTCCGAGGAGACCTATCGCGAGGCCGCCGGACTGCGCCCCGAGGGGACCCGGTACCGGGAGACCGCCGGTCCGGGAACGACCGGCGCCCGGGAGCCCGCGGCGTTCCGGCCGGAGGGCGCTTCGGGACAGGCGCGGCTGCTGCCGCGGGACGAGTGCGAGCAGTTCGCGCTGCGCCTGCGGCACGCCATCGGCGAGTTCGTCGACGAGCCGCGGGACGCCGTGGAGGAGGCCGACCGGGTGGCGCAGGAGGTCGTCGCACGGCTCTCGGAGGCCGTGGCCTCCCGGCGGCGGACCCTGAAGGCGTCGTGGCAGGACGTGGGTGAGGACGCACGCGGCGGCGCCGACACCGAACAGTTGCGGCTCGCCCTGCGTGACTACCGCCTGACCGTCGAGCGGCTGCTGAACCTGTGAGGCGGCGGCCGTAGGGCCGAGGAACGCCGCAGGACGCGGACGGGGCCGGCCCGGGGATCATGTCCCCGGGCCGGCCCCGCCGGGTCTCAGCCCGCGCCCTGGGTGCCCGCCCGGCGCTCGTGCCACTGCCGTACGACCTCCTCGACGTCGTACGGCTTGAGGCCCAGCGGCGGGCCCGGCGGCGGCTTGAACATCATGTCGCGGATCTTCACGTTGAGGGCCTCGATCATGCGGCGCACCACCCGCTCGGACGGGGCCGCCGCGACCGCGAGAAGCGTGTCCTCGGCCTCCTTGCGCAGGGCCAGGGTCGGGGGCAGGACCGCGAGGCCCTCGCGGGCCATCTTCCGCTTGATCCACCACAGTTCGTCGTACACCGTCTCGGTGACCGAGGCCGAGGGTTCGCCGGCGCCGGGGAGGTTCGCGAACTCTCCGCGTTCCTGAGCGTCCCGGATCTGTTTGTCGGCGAAGGACTCGAAGCTGACGCCCGGTGGCTTGCGCTCGGTCATGGGTCCATTGTGCCGGACGTCACCCGACGCGGCGATCGAGCGAATTATCATTCGGCCGCGGACGCCAACCGGGCTCTCCCGCAGGACACTTGAACCGCTGTACCCAGGAGGAGCGCACGTGCTCGAACTCACCATGGCCTCGGTCTCCGCGGCGGACGCCGGGGCGACGGCCGGCATGCTGATGGCCGACGCGCCCAGCGACCCGGGAACCGTGCTGAGGGTGGGCCGGGACGCGGCCGTGTGCCGGCTGGCGACCCCGGACGACTGGCTGTTCGTCTCGCGGATCCACCTCGAGTTCCTGTGCGGTCCGCAGGGCGACTGGCAGGTGAGCTGGCTGCGCGGCTCCCTGGCCGAGCCGTCCTCCGAGGTGACGCTGGCCCTGACGGGACAGCCCGCCCAGGCCCTGCCCTACGGCGGCACGGTCCCGCTCCCGCACGGCGGCTCGGGCGAACTGGTCGTCCGCGACCGCACCGCCCCGCGCAGCGTGAACGTGGCCTTCTACCACGAGGCATAGGACGTGAGGGGGCGCACACGGGCCCGTCAGGCCACCACGCGTGCCAGTGCGAACCCGTCGTGCCCCTTGGTGCCCACCGTCTGCACCGCCGTCCCGCTCAACTTGGGGTGCCCGGCGATCAGTTCGAGCGCGGCCCGGGTGCCTTGCAGGCTGGGGTCGTCGCTGTCGGCCTCGGTGATCCGGCCGGAGCGCACCACGTTGTCGAGGACGATCAGGCTGCCGGGGCGGGTCAGTTTGACGGCCCACTCGACGTAGTGCCCGTTGTTGGCCTTGTCCGCGTCGATGAAGACCAGGTCGAACGGGTCCGGGTGCTCCTCGGCCAGCTTCGGCAGCGACTCCAGCGCGGGGCCGACGCGGACCTCGGCGATCCGGTCGAGGCCCGCCCGGGCCAGGTTGCGGCGGGCCACCTCGGCGTGTTTCGCGCTGTACTCCAGGGTGATCAGCCGGCCGTCCGCGGGCAGTGCGCGGCCCAGCCAGATCGTGCTGTACCCGCCGAGCGTGCCGATCTCCAGGATGCGGCGCGCACCCTGGATCTGGGCGAGGAGCTGGAGCAGCTTCCCCTGGTTCGGCGCGACGTTGATGGGTGGGAGTCCGGCCGCGTCGCTGTCTCTCAGGGCCGCGGCGAGCACCTCGTCGGCGGGGGAGAGGAGGGTGGTGAAGTACGAGTCCACGTCGTCCCAGAGCTGTTGCGCTGTGCTCATGCACCGTCCCTTTCCTGGACCTGGTTAGAGCATCTAACTAGTCTCGCTAACGAATATAGCCGGAGTGGGGTGCGCTGTCAGCGCATATCCGGCCAGGGGCCGGGATGTCAGCCGATCGGGGGAGAGGGGCGGGGGTGAACGCGCGACGGCGCCGCGGCCGGCGGTGTGCCGGCGCGGCGCCGTCCGGGCGCGCGGTGTCGGGGGTCAGTGGGCGACGCGCTCCACCGCCGGGGCCGACCCCGGCAGCGGGCGGCCCGCCGACTCCGCCATGAACCACACCGAGGCACCGCCGATCACGGCCGCCGCCATCATGTAGTACGCGGGCATCATCATGTTCCCGGTCGCGCCGATCAGCGCCGTCACCACCAGCGGGGTCGTGCCGCCGAACAGCGACACGGAGACGTTGAAGCCGATCGAGAGCGAGCCGTAGCGGACCCGGGTCGGGAAGAGGGCGGGGAGCGCCGCCGGCATCGCCGCCGTGAAGCAGACCAGCAGCAGTCCCAGCGCGCCCATGCCGAGCGCGACCGCGAGCAGGCTGCCCTGCCGGATCAGCAGCACCGCCGGGATCGACAGGGCCAGGAAGCCCGCGCAGCCCGCGGCGATCACCGGACGGCGGCCGACGCGGTCCGTCAGGGCGCCCGCGAACGGCTGCACCACCATCATCAGCGCCATCACACCGAGCACGACCAGCAGTCCGTGGGTCTCGTCGTACTTCAGCTCACTGGTGAGGTAGCTCGGCATGTACGACAGCAGCATGTAGTCGGTGACGTTGAAGACGAGCACCAGGCCCATGCACAGCAGCAGCGCCTTCCACTGGCCGGTGACCATCTCGCGCAGCGGCACCTTGGGGCGGTCCGCCTCGGCCTTCGCCACCTCCGCCGCGAACGCCGGGGTCTCCTCCAGACGCATCCGCAGATACAGGCCGATGATGCCCATCGGACCCGCGATCAGGAACGGGATGCGCCAGCCCCAGGCCACCAGGTCGGCGGAGGACAGCAGCGCCGTCATCAGGGTGACCAGGCCCGCGCCGCCGATGTATCCGGCCAGCGTGCCGAACTCCAGCCAGCTGCCGAAGAAGCCGCGCTTCTTGTCCGGCGCGTACTCCGCGATGAACGTGGAGGCGCCCGCGTACTCACCGCCGGTCGAGAAGCCCTGGACCAGGCGGGCCGCCAGCAGCAGGATCGGCGCGCCGACGCCGATCACCGAGTAGGACGGGATCAGGCCGATCGCGAACGTGCCGACCGCCATCATGATCATGGTGAGTGCGAGCACCTTCTGCCGCCCGATCCGGTCGCCGAGCGGGCCGAAGACCATGCCGCCGAGCGGGCGGACGAGGAAGGCCGCGGCGAAGGCGCCGAAGGTCGACAGCAGCTGTGCGGTGGCGTTGCCGGACGGGAAGAAGACCTTGCCCAGCGTCACGGCGATGTAGCTGTAGACGCCGAAGTCGAACCACTCCATCGCGTTGCCGAGTGCGGCGGCCTTGACGGCGCGCCTGACCAGCGCGGGGTCGGTGACGGTTGGCCCGGGACGGGCCGGGGACACGGGGGCGACGGGTGCTGTGGGCGGTGCGACGGTCGGCAAGAGTCCGCTCGCCTGCCTTTCTCCGGGGACAGGGACAGGGCGCGCCGACGGGCGGCGGGCCGGTGGCCCCCCACGAGGGCGGGCTCGAAAGGACCATAGGGGTACTTGTCGACTTTACGTAAAGTGACGGTGTCGCTCCGAAGTGTGGCGAAATGTGGTGTACGCAGGGGTGACGCCAGGTCCGCGCGGGGGCTGACGCCGTCGTAATTGTGATCCATGTCGCGCATTTAGGAGGGAACCGTTCCGCTTGCGCGGCTATCGTCGTGCGGACGAAGGCCTGGCGGACCTCAGGTGAAGAGGGGGTTGCCCGCGCCCCACCGAGGGGTGCCGCGAGCGTCATAAGGTCCGCGCAGATGCATACGTACGGGACGAACGGGTCGGGAGGGCCGACGGGGCGTGGCGAACGTGGAGCACAGCGGGCAGGCGGCCGGAGCCTTCGCGGCGGGGACTCCCCAGCAGACGAGAGCACGGCTGAGAGCGGCCCGGGTGGGCCTCTGGCTGATCGTCGCGGTCCTCGGGGGCCGGCAGATGGCCGCCGTCCTCGGCACCCCCCGCGGCGAGCGGCTGACGGACCTGGAGACCTGGGTCGGCCCCAGCGGGGTGCTGCATGTCAACGGGTCGCTGTACGACTCGACGCGGTTCACCGGCACCCCGTTCGCCGGGCTCGTCCTCAAGCCCCTCACCCGGGCCGCCGAGCAGGCCCTCGGCTGGGGCTGGACCTTCGGCACCCTGCTCCTGGTCGTCGCGCTCGGCCTGATCGCCGCCCGCGCCCTGCCCCAGCCGGTGACCCGGCGCAGCGCGCTGCTCGCCGCGCCCGTCGCGATCAGCCTGCTGATGCTGTCGCTGCCGGTGCGCAACGCCCTCCGGCTCGGCCAGACCAGCATCATCCCGGTGCTCCTGGTCCTGCTCGGCTGCTTCGTCGTGCGCGGTCAGCGGGCCGGGGGTCTGCTGATCGGCCTCGGCGCCGCGCTCCAGCCGACCGTGCTGCTGTTCGCGCCCCTGCTGTGGGGCACCGGCCGCCGTCGCGCCGCCGCCACCACCGTCGGCACCTTCGCCGTGTGCACCCTGCTCGCCTGGGCCGCGATGCCGCACGACTCGTACACCTACTGGGTGCACCATGTGGCCGGAACCGGTCTCGGCGGCAAAGCCGACGACCACACCAACCAGTCCCTGCACGGCGCCCTGCTCCGGCTCGGCCTGTCCGGGCCGCTGGAGATCGGCCTGTTCCTCGTGCTGGGCGCCGCCGTCGCGACCGCCGGGCTGCGCCGCGCCATCCGGTACGCGCGGGACGGGCAGCTGCTGCTCGCCGTCGCGGTCACCGGCTGTGTCGCGGTCGCCGTCTCACCCACGAGCTGGCAGCACCAACTGCTGTGGGTGCTGCTGGCGGTGGTCGGCCGGGTCGGCACCCGGGCCTCGGACCGGTACGTCTGGCCGCTCGCCGTCGTGCTGGTGATGACGCTGCCCGCGACGACGATGGTGCCGAACATGACGGTGGTCGAGCCGCTGCGCGACAACCTGGTGCTGCTCGCGGCCCTCGCCGCCGCCACGTTCGTCCCGTTCCTGCCCCGCACCTCCCCGTCCTACCGGGCCCCCGTGCCCACCGAGTACGCGCCGCCCGTCCCCACCCGCAGGCCCTACGTCCCCCTGCTGCCCTTTCTGCGCAGGGTCCTCACCCGGCCCAACCTGCTGCTGGAACTGCTGCTCATCCGGGTCACCTACGCCGCCTACTCCCGGGTCCGGCTCGCGGCCACCGGCGAGGAGGGCGTGGCGGGCCGGGCCACCGCCGAGCACCACGGCGACCAGATCCTCGGCCTGGAGCGGTTCCTCGGCATCGACATCGAGCGCGGGATCAACCATGCCGTCGTCAAGGTCGGGTGGCTGCGCGGCTTCTTCGACTTCTATTACGAGTCCTTCCACTTCATGATCCCGCTGACCGTGCTCGCCGTGCTCTACCGGCGCCGCCCGGTCGACTACCGCTGGGCGCGCTCGGTGCTCGGCTTCGCCACCTTCATCGCGCTGGCCGGTTTCTGGCTCTATCCGCTGGCCCCGCCGCGGCTGATGCCGCACCTCGGGATCATCGACACCGTCCACGGCGTGCAGGACTTCTCCAAGCCGGACTACGGCACCCTGACCGCGGTGACGAACCAGTACGCCGCGATGCCCTCGCTGCACTTCGGCTGGTCCCTGTGGTGCGGGCTGACCGTCGCGGTGCTCGCGCCGAGGTGGTGGATGAAGGTCCTCGGTCTGCTGCACCCCCTCTTCACGCTCTCGGCGATCGTGGCGACCGGCAACCACTGGGTGCTGGACGCGCTGGGCGGCGCGGCCGTCGTCGGCGCGGGCTTCGCGCTCGCCCATCTCGTCCAGGGGCCGCGCGCCCGGCCGGCGGCCGTTCCCCCGGCGGTCAGCACCGTCCCCGCCCCGGTGCGGGCCCGTACTCCGAGCTGATCCGGTAGACGCCCGGCGCGGTGACCTTCAGCCGGGTGAACTCGCCGTCCCGGGCGAGGCAGCCGCCGCCGTCGACGTGCAGCCACGGCGAGTGGGCGATCCGCACGGTGACCGGGCCGGGCCGCGGCACCCGTACGTCCACCTCCGCGGCCGTCGTCCGCAGGACCCTCGCGGGTGCCGTCACCAGCGGCACCGCGTCGCGCACCCGGTACACCCGCCAGTGCGCGTCCCGCCACACCGGCTCCAGCCAGGCCGGGCGGTGCTCGCGCACGAGCTGCGCCTCGTCCTTGGCGTACCCGTCCGGCTCGGCCGGCGACAGGACGACGAACCCGACCGCCCAGCGGTCCAGCCAGCGGCGGTAGGAGGCCGCCGAGAACGTGCCGTCGTAGAAGAGGCGGGCGCGCTCCATGTCGAGCTGCCGGTTCCAGCCGCGCGCGAGGTTCAGGTGCGGGGCGAGGACGGTGGCCTCGCGGTGGTTGCGCGCCGGGACGGCCTCGACGCGGGTCCGGTTCGCGCCGAGTTCCTCGAGGGCCCGTACCACTCCGCCGGTGTCCGCCGCCCAGGCCGGCACGGTGGTGGAGACCCTCAGGTCGTTGACGGTCTTGCGGCCCACCCAGGTGACCGAGAAGACCAGTGCGGCGACCAGCAGCACCCGCCGGAGCCCCCGCAGCCGGGGCCGGGCCAGCAGCATCGCGAGCAGCGCGGCCGGCGCGAACAGTTCCGCGAGCCGCTCGACGTTCGTCCCGACCGGCGAGGGGATCAGATACGCGAGCACGGTCCCCGCCGCGTACACGCCCCCGCTCCAGCGCGCGACCCGCCAGCTCCGCGGGGCGAGCACCGTCACCGCCAGCCCGAACAACGCCGGCTGCCAGATGCGGTCCGCGGGCATCAACTGCTCCCCGGTGAAAGGGAACAGCAAGGTGGTCGCGGTGACCACCGCGCACGGCGGTGCCAGCAGCACCAGGGCCCGCCCCAAGTCCCGTACGCACAGGAAACCGGCCCCGAGCACCGCCAGGAACAGACCGGCCACCGGGCTCGCCATGGTCGCGAGCGCCGTGCACGCCGTCGCCCACAGGAGCCGCCGCTGCCCGGTCAGCAGCACACAGCCCGCCAGTCCGAAGGCGACGCCCAGTGCGAACGTGGTGCGGCCCGAGGCCACGTCGCACCACAGCGCCAGTGAGGCGAGCAGCGCCGGACCGAGCGGCCAGCGCACTCCGGTGCGCACGATCAGCACCGCGGCCAGCCAGGAGGAGGCCACCCCGGAGACGACGGTGACCGTGCGCACGCCGAGGGCCGCCATCAGATACGGCGAGATCAGGCTGTAGTCGGCGGTGTGCATCCCGCCGTACCAGAAGAGGTTGTACGCCGACCCGCCGTGCTCGGCCGCGAACCGGGCCCATGCCTCCTGCGCCGCGAGGTCGCCTCCTCCGGTGGCGAGGAACAGCCACCACACCGCGTACAGCGGCAGGCCGGCGAGCGTGGCGAGGAGCGGGATCCGATGCCGGGCCCCGAACGCCCGGAGGGATCGGCCCGTGGGAGTGGCGGTGTCCTCGGACCGGACCGGCGCGAGTTCGGCAGGGATCAAGAGGGCACGCTTCCGTTCGGCGTCTTCGGCGAGGGCGACAGCGAGGGCGATCGCGAGGGCACGGCGACTGTGCCCCTGTGAGGACGCGGAAGGGAAGGGGGAGTTCACCCGTACGGGGACCGGTGGGCCGTACGGGGTGGTGTGAGGGAGGCAGGGGCGGGGCGTGGGGGAGACTGCCCCTGCCTCCCACGGGACGGGCCGGCGGCGCCGGGAGGCCGGCGGCCCGCGTCTGCCGGTCCGCGCCGGTCAGTCCGCGCTCACCCGGAGTTCCTTCACCCCGTTGATCCAGGCGGAGCGCAGCCGTCGCGGGTCGCCGGCCACCCGGATGTCCGGCATGGTGTCGGCGATCGCGCCGAAGATGAGGTCGATCTCCAGGACGGCCAGGGACTTGCCGAGGCAGTAGTGCGGGCCTCCGCCGCCGAAGCCGAGGTGCGGATTGGGGTCCCGGGTGATGTCGAAGGCGTCCGGGTCGGTGAAGACCTCGGGGTCGTGGTTGGCGGAGGAGTAGAAGAGACCGACCCGGTCGCCCTTCGGGATCGGTGTGCCGCCCAGTTCGGTGTCCTGGGTGGCGGTGCGCTGGAAGGCGACCACCGGAGTCGCCCAGCGGACGATCTCCTCGGCGGTGGTCGACGGGCGCTCCCGCTTGAACAGCTCCCATTGGCCGGGGTGGGTGAGGAAGGCGTGCATGCCGTGCGTGATGGCGTTGCGGGTCGTCTCGTTGCCCGCGACGGCCAGCATCAGGACGAAGAAGCCGAACTCGTCGGAGGCGAGGTTGCCCTCGTCCTCGGCCGCCACCAGTGTGCTGACGATGTCCTTGGCCGGGCACTGCTTGCGCTGGCCGGCCATGTTCATCGCGTACCCGATGATCTCCGCGGCGGACTGGGCGCCGACCTCCTCGGTGACGGCGTACTCCGGGTCGTCGTACGCGATCATCCGGTTGGACCAGTCGAAGATCTTCGCCCGGTCCTCCTGCGGGACGCCGATCAGTTCGGCGATGGCCTGGAGCGGCAGCTCGCAGGCGACCTGGGTGACGAAGTCGAAGGGGCCCTCGTGGGCACGGGCCTTGTCCACGATGGCGCGCGCCCGGGCGCGCAGCCGCTCCTCCAGCGCGCGGATGGCGCGCGGGGTGAAGCCGCGCTGGACGATCTGGCGGACCCGGGTGTGCTCGGGCGGGTCCATGTTCAGCAGGATGAGCCGCTGGGCGTCGATCCGGTCGCGCTCGATGTGCTCGTTGAAGCGGATGATCGCGGTGTTGAGGTACGAGGAGAAGATCTCCGGGTGCGTGGAGACGTACTTGACGTCCGCGTGCCGGGTGACGGCCCAGTAGCCGTCGTCCGCGAAACCGGCCACCCCCCGCGGCTGGGCGATCCAGCGGACCGGTTCCGCACGGCGCAGCCCGGCGAACTCCGGCAGGGGCACACGATGGTGCAGCACGTCCGGGTCGGTGAAGTCGAACCCGTCGGGCAGCGCGGGACAGGGCATGGGCCTCCCACCCTTCTGACGGCCCATCAGGAATTGCCGTGAAGGTAGTAACGGGTTCTACAAGCCGCAAGGGGTGTCGCGCGCCCAATTCCGTGCGGAACTCGTGCAGATCACGACGATCGGAGACTGCACGACTCTTGCGGCCCGGGAGGCCGGGTCCGCAGACTGCAAGCAGAACTAGAACGCGTACTAGTTCTGCGTGGCGGGTGGGCCGGGACGCCCGCGCCGCGCGGGTGACCGAGGAGAGGACGAACCCCCCATGGCCGCGGAACCCGTGATCGTCGAAGCCGTTCGCACCCCCATCGGCAGGCGCGGCGGCGCGCTCGCCAATCTGCATCCCGCCTATCTTCTGGGCGAGACCTACCGTGAACTCCTCGGCCGCACCGGCATCCCCGCCGACTGCGTCGAGCAGATCGTCGGCGGAACGGTGACCCACGCCGGCGAGCAGTCGATGAACCCCGCGCGCACGGCGTGGCTGACCGTGGGCCTGCCGTACGAGACCGCGGCGACGACCGTCGACTGCCAGTGCGGCTCCTCCCAGCAGGCCGCGCACATGGTGGCCAACATGGTGGCGGCGGGCGTCATCGACGTCGGGATCAGCTGCGGTGTCGAGGCGATGTCCCGGGTGCCGCTCGGCTCCGGGTCCAAGCACGGCCCGGGCAAGCCGTTCCCGGACGAGTGGAACGTGGACCTGCCGAACCAGTTCGAGGCCGCCGAGCGGATCGCCCGGCACCGCGGGCTGACCCGGGAGAACGTCGACGCGCTCGGGCTGATCTCGCAGGAGCGCGCGGCGGTCGCCTGGGCCGAGGAGCGGTTCAAACGGGAGACGTTCGCCGTCCAGGTGCCGACGACCGAGGAGGAGCAGCGCGCCGGTCAGGGCATGTGGCGGCTGGTCGACCGGGACGAGGGCCTGCGCGACACCTCGCTCGACGCGCTGGCCGGACTCAAGCCGATCATGCCGACGGCGGTCCACACGGCGGGCAACTCCTCGCAGATCTCGGACGGCGCGGCGGCCCTGATGTGGGCGTCGAAGCGGATGGCTCGCGCCCTGAAGCTGCGGCCCCGGGCGCGGATCGTGGCGCAGGCGCTGGTGGGCGCGGACCCGCACTTCCACCTCGACGGCCCGATCGACGCGACGAAGGCGGTCCTGGGCAAGGCGGGGATGTCCCTGCGGGACATCGACCTGGTGGAGATCAACGAGGCGTTCGCGTCTGTGGTGTTGAGCTGGGCGCAGGTCTTCGACCAGGACCTGGAGAGGGTGAACGTGAACGGCGGCGCGATCGCCCTGGGCCATCCGGTCGGAGCGACGGGCGCCCGCCTCATCACGACTGCACTCCATGAACTGGAGCGCACGGACAAGGAGTTCGCCCTGATCACGATGTGCGCGGGCGGCGGTCTGGCCACGGGCACGATCATTCAACGACTGTAGGGGTGAGCGGATTCGGGCCGGTGATGCAGTGGCCCGAATCCGCCCCACAGATCAGCGTGCGACTGCCGCCCACTCGACGAACGTGGTGAACACGGCGGGCGGGAAGGCGAGTACCGGGCCTCCGGGGGTCTTGGAGTCTCGTACGGCTACGGTGGCGCCGGGAAGTTCGGCGATCTCGACGCAGTTGCCTCCCTGGTCGCCGCTGTACGACGACTTGCGCCACGAGAGGCTGCCGAGGGGGGCGCATTCGACGCAATCGCCGCCCTGGTCTCTGCTGTAGCTGGACTTACGCCACTGGGTTGCCGTCGGCAGTGCCTTGTTCTCCATAGCGTTCCTCCATCACGCGCCGGATCAGCTCCGCCGAGCTTTTGAGGGAAAGAGCGGCGGCCTGGAGATGATCGTAACGGAGCGAACAGTCCTTGACGGTGTCCGGATTAGCGGTCGGATGTCCGCTGCCGTACCCCTCGGTGTAGACGATGGTTGGGTCGCTTGTGAAGCGATAGAGGTCGAATGAGCCTTGGAGTCCGGCGTGCGCTCCGGCCGAGAACGGCAGCACCTGGATGTTGATCAGGGGGTCGTCCTCGAAGGACAACAGTCGCGCCAGTTGCTCCCGCATCGTCGTCGGTCCTTCGATCTGCAAATGCAGCGCCGACTCGAAGAGGACCAGCCAGTAGACGGGCGGCTCCTCCTTTTCGAAGATGCGCTGCCGGTCGAGCCGTACGGCGGTGCGGTCGTCCAGGTCCGTCTGGTCAAGAGCGCCGAGCACGGTGCGGGCGTACGCCCTTGTCTGAAGAAGGCCCGGCACCATGTGCGATTCAAAGGCGTAGATACCTGTCGCCCGCGCCTGTAACTCCGCCACCTGCCTGAACCAGGCCGGAAGTTGGCTGCGCATGACCAGCTGCACCAGCCGTGAAAGCAACCCACCCGTCCCCAGCGCCGCGTCCACCCGTTCGCTGAACTCCGGTGTCGGCAGCTTTCTGGCCGTTTCGATCTGGCCCACCAGCGAACCGGTGTAGTTGATGATCTCCCCGAGCTGCCGCTGGGTCAGTCCCGCGGCCTCCCGGTGGCGGCGCAGCTCGAACCCGTAGTAGTCGAGCGGTGAGGCGCCCGGGTCGAGGACGTTGATGTGGGTCACGTGGAGCCCCCTCTCGCGACAACTCGGCCCACTGCGGCACCGGTTGTATCCCGTCTGTAGCGCAGCGTAGTCGCGGCAGGTCAGCCTTGTACCGTGAACGACTACATTCCCCCGGCGCTGTTAGAGCCCCGCCCCGCCCAGTACCGCATGCGTCTCACCGTCGGTGAGCATTCGGCGCGGCACATCCGGCGCGTCGTCCGCTCGTTCCTGCGCGAATGGGAGATGGCGGAGCTGGCCGACGCCGCCGAGCTGGGCGTGTCCGAGCTGGTGGCCAACGTCGTACGGCATGTGCCGGACCGGCGGTGCACGGTGCTGGTGATGCGGCAGACGGCGGGCGTCCGGGTGGAGGTGACCGACGGGTTCTCCGGGCTTCCGTCGGCCCGGTCCGAGGTGCCGGAGGACTCGGAGGGCGGTCGCGGGCTGCTCCTGCTGGACGCGGTGGCCGACAAGTGGGGCGTGGAGCCGGAACCCTCGGGCGGCAAGACCGTGTGGTTCGAGTGCCGCTGCTGAACGGGGAGACGAACAAGCCGAAGGCGGCGGCCCCGGTGGGGGCCGCCGCCTTCGCGGTCACTGCTTTCGGCTCTGTCAGTACCAGTGGTGGGTGGACCAGAAGTTCCACGCGGCGGCGGGGCTGCCGTAGCGGGAGTTCATGTAGTTCAGACCCCACTTGATCTGGGTGGCCGGGTTCGTCTTCCAGTCGGCACCGGCGGACGCCATCTTGCAGCCCGGCAGGGCCTGCACCAGGCCGTAGGCGCCGGAGGAGGCGTTGGTGGCGTGAATGTTCCAACCGCTCTCGTGAGAGACGATCTTGTTGAACGCGGCGAACTGCGTGGCGTCCGGGATCATCTGGTGCGCGATCGCCTGAGCGTTGGTGGCCGAAGTGGGGGTGGCGGCCTGAGCGGGCGCCGAGGTCATCGCCAGGCCGGCCGCGGCAGCGGCGAGGGCGGTGGCGGCGACGGCCTTCTTCGGGGAGGCGATGCGGCGGATGAAGGAGACGGACACAGAGGCACCTTTTCGTCGGGGACATGGGCGTCGCAGGCATGCCGGAACCACGCGGAGGTGGTGGGGGTATGCACTGGCGCCGCGACCCGAGTGGGTTCGTGGCGCCCTGCGACGTCATCCAGAGAAGCAGGCGGAAACCCCGTCCGCAATGCCCCCTTTTACTAGTGATGGTCGCATCCGCGAAGAAGGCCCCCTGTGTGACGTGGCTCTCAATGTGCAGGTCAGCGCCCTGATTGACGAGGGCATGGCGGCGGCTTGGGAGTACGGCCCCGCGTCGTAGGTGACGGTGGTCACGTGGGGCTCGTCACGGTTTGAGTGACGGAACGCGCATAGCGGCTGCACACGGAGGAAGCGGACGGTGTGAGCCAGGCCGCATGCGCGGGAGGCGGGATGTGACCGGCGCCGCACGTGAATGCGTCGCGAGCCCCTCAGAGGGTCAGCGTGATCGCGGCGCCGATGCCGCC
The DNA here is from genome assembly GCF_042889625.1 of Streptomyces sp. NPDC002573. Taxonomy (NCBI): domain Bacteria; kingdom Bacillati; phylum Actinomycetota; class Actinomycetes; order Kitasatosporales; family Streptomycetaceae; genus Streptomyces; species Streptomyces sp. NPDC002573. The sequence goes on from NZ_JBIARC010000013.1 coordinate 38,776, forward strand.
GAGGCCGAGGGCGATGGCGGCCGGGCCCCAACCTCCCCTGCCCCAGGGGAAGAGCCTGTCGAAGGCCAGCCGGCCGGGGCCGAGGGCGGCCACGGCGAGGGCGACGGCGGCGATGCCGATGTTGTACTCCATGCCGCCCTGTGTTTCCCACAGGCCATGGGGGGCGGTCTGGGTCGCCATGGCGTTGATCATCACGCCGATCAGGGCGGCGGAGGCGAGGGGGGTGAGCAGTCCGACGGCCAGGCCGAGGCCGCCGAGGAGTTCGGAGAGGCCGCAGACGAGGGCGAAGACCCTGCCCGGATGGAAGCCGAGGGAGGAGAGGTACTCGCCGGTGGCCGTCAGGCCCCCGCCTCCGAAGATCCCGAAGAGCTTCTGGGTGCCGTGCCCTGCCATCAGCAGCCCGAAGACCACTCTGAGGAGCAGGAGTCCCCAGTCGCCGGCCCATGAATACGACCGGCGCATGCCGCGTGCCGCCGGTTCTACCGGTTCCGTGGGAGCCGACGGCCGGTCCGAGTACGCCATCTGACCGCTCCGGTGGACGCGCCGTGAGGGGCGCTGACTCCAGCCTTTCGCAGGCGCCCCGGACACGCATCTCGGCCCGGTGGCGACGCGGCGCCTACGTCAGGTGGAGAGCATCTGGAGGGGCAGCTCGATGACGGCGTAGGCCAGGAGTGCGCAGGGAGCGGCGGCGCCCAGCGTCAGGGCGCGCTCCTTGTGTGTACGCGCCATGAGCAGCGGGGCCAGGGCGAAGACCGCGAGGCAGGCCCAGGCCTGCGGGGCGTAGTGGAGGTTCCAGGCGTAGACGATGCCCTCCATGCCGAAGAGTCCGGCGAACGCGGCCAGGCCGATCACGCGGCGGCGCACGTCCCGGCCGCACCGCCACCAGTGGCCGGCGACACCGAAGAGCGGCCCGGCGACGAGGGCCATGCCGAGCCATATGAGCGGCCAGAAGAGGTTCCCCATGCCGCCGCGCCCGAACTCGGCGTAGCCGTAGTACCCGACGACCAGTCCGGTCTCCGCGCCGAGGCCACCGGTCGCGGCCTGTGCCAGGGAGCCCCGCCGGTACAGCAGTGCTCCGGCGGCGAACGCGACGGTCGACCAGATGGCGCCGGAGTTGGCGATCTGGTTCCACGCTCCGGGAAGCCGGCCCTGGGCCAGGTTGGTGAGCACGCCGAGCAGCAGGCCACCGCCGGCAGCCGTCACCGTACGGCCGCCCCAGGTGCGCACTCTCTTCCCCAGGGTGGCCGGCGGGCTGGGGGCGGTGGTCGTCATCGGTGGCCTCCACGGTCACGGTCCCACGAACGGCACGTACTATACATGTCATGTATAGAAGCCGTGTATAGATGCTGTGTATACATGGCCTGCGCAGCGCGAGAGGCACCCCACCGTCGGCGGGCCTCAGTGCGAGTCGAAGGCCACCGGGCTTTCGAAGGCCGCGCGGCGGGTCGCCCGGCGCAGGGCCTTGAGGACGGCGGGACCGAGGGCGCAGGTCAGCACGACCGTGAGGACGGCCCGGCCCAGGTCCCAGCCCATGGAGGTGGCCAGGCAGTACGCGAGGAAGCGGGCGAGGTTGCTGGTGAGCCCGGCGTGCGGGTCGTAGGCGATGTTCGAGGCGAGCGCCCCCATGAAGGGCCAGCCGGCCAGGTTCATCACCGTGCCGTAGGCGAACGCGGCGAGGAACCCGTACCCGGCGAGCAGCGCCACCTCGCCCCGCCCCCGCAGACCGTCCGGGCCGGGCAGCAGCCCCGCGCCCAGTGTGAACCAGCCCATGGCCAGCATCTGGAACGGCAGCCAGGGGCCGACCCCGCCGGTCAGCAGCGCGGACGCGAACATGGTCACGTTGCCGAGCACGAAACCGAAGCCCGGCCCGAGCACCCGCCCGCTCAGCACCATCAGGAAGAACATCGGCTCCAGGCCCGCGGTACCGGCGCCGATCGGCCGCAGCGCGGCGCCGGTCGCGGCGAGCACACCGAGCATGGCGACGGCCTTCGGGCCGAGCCCCGACTCGGAGACCGCCGCGGCCACGACGCCGACGAGCAGCACGAGCAGCCCGGCGAAGAGCCAGGGGGCGTCCTGGGCGTGCGCGCCGAGGCCCGAGGCGGGATCGGCGAACAGGGGCCAGGCGAAGCCGACGGCACCGACCGCGCTCACCAGGAGGAGCGCGGCGACGGAACGGGGACCCAGGCGGACAGGGCGGGCCTGCGGGGTGACCCGGGCGGAGGGGGCGACGGGGGATACGGCGGGATGCGGCTCGGGGGTCGTGGCCGGATCCGGGGAGCGGTGGGTCATGACGCCAGCGCCTCGCGGACCTGGGCGACCGTGAGCCACGGCTGCGGGGCGAGGACCTTGGCCACCTGGGGCGCGTAGGACGGGGAGGCGACGACCACCTCGGCGGCCGGGCCGTCGGCGACGACCTCGCCGTCCGCGAGGATCACCACGCGGTGCGCGAGTTCGGCGGCCAGTTCCACGTCGTGCGTGGCCAGGACGAGGGCATGGCCCTCGGCGACGAGCCCGCGCAGCACGGTCACCAGACGGGCCTTCGCCGCGTAGTCCAGACCGCGCGTCGGCTCGTCCAGGAGCAGCAGCGGGGGGCGCGCGGTGAGCACGACGGCGAGCGCGAGCGCCAGCCGCTGCCCCTCCGACAGATCCCTCGGGTGGGTGTCGTCCGCGACGCCCGGCAGCAGTTCGGACACCAGGGCCCGGCAGCTGCCCGGGGCGGCGCCCGCGTCCCGGTCGGCCGCCGCGCACTCGGCGGCCACCGTGTCCGCGTACAGCAGATCCCGTGGCTCCTGCGGTACTAGGCCCACGCGGCGCACGAGGTCGCGCGGGGTGGTGCGGTGCGGCACCGCGCCACCGACGCGCACCTGGCCGCGAGCCGGTTCGACCAGCCCGACGAGCGCGGCGAGCAGCGTGGACTTCCCGGCGCCGTTGCGGCCCATGAGGGCGACGGTCTCGCCCGGGCCGACGGTGAGGTCGACATGGCGCAGGGCCTCGACGCGGCCACGGCGGACGCCGAGCCCCTCGACGACCGCGGTGGGCAGGGGCGTCGCGGGAGTGACCGTTTCCTCGACGGGTGCCGGGGTGCGTCGGCGCAGGAAGCGGCGCGGGGCGGGGAGGGCCGGGGGAGCGGGGTGCGCGATCGGGCGCGGGCTGCCGGTCTCGCGCGGTGCGGGTGCCGTCTCCGCCAGCCGTTCACGCAGGCCGGCCGCGCGGCGGCGGGCGTCGCGGACGGTCAGGGGCAGCGGGGACCAGCCCGCCAGCCGGCCGAGGTCCACCACCGGCGGGTACACCGGGGAGACCGCCATCACCTCCGCCGGGGTGCCGAGGACCGGGCGGGCGCCGGGGGCAGGGAGGAGCACGACCCGGTCGGCGTAGTGCACGACCCGTTCCAGACGGTGTTCGGCCAGCAGGACCGTGGTGCCGAGGTCGTGGACGAGCCGTTGCAGCACGGCGAGGACCTCCTCGGCCGCCGCCGGGTCCAGCGCGGACGTCGGCTCGTCGAGGACGAGGACCCGGGGGTGCGGGGTGAGCACCGAGCCGATCGCCACGCGCTGCTGCTGTCCGCCGGAGAGGGTGGAGATCGGACGGTCCCGCAGGCCCGCCAGGCCGAGCAGGTCGAGCGTCTCCTCGACCCGTCGCCGCATCACGTCCGGGGCGAGCCCCAACGACTCCATCCCGTAGGCGAGTTCGTCCTCGACGGTGTCCGTCACGAAGTGCGACAGCGGGTCCTGCCCCACCGTGCCGACCACGTCGGCGAGTTCGCGCGGCTTGTGGGTGCGGGTGTCGCGGCCGGCCACCGTGACCCGGCCGCGCAGGGTGCCGCCCGTGAAGTGCGGGACCAGTCCGCTGACCGCGCCGAGCACCGTCGACTTGCCGACCCCGGACGGGCCGACCAGCAGCGTCAGTTCACCCTCCGGAACCTCGAAGTCGATGTCCCGCACCGCAGGTTCGGCCGCCCCGTCGTATGTCACGGAGACCTTCTCGAAGCGGATCACGCGGACTCCTCGGGGGCGGGGGTGACGAACGCGGGCAGCAGGCCGAGCAGCACCGCCGCGGCGGGGAGCAGCGGCAGCGCCGGGGCGGCCAGGGGGACGACACCGGGGTGCAGGGCGGCGGGATCGTAGGCGGACCACAGGGCCGGGAGCGCCGCCGCGGCGATCCCCGAGCCGGCCACCAGCCACGCCCGCGCGTCCCAGGTGTCGGGGCGGTAGCGGGTGCGCGGGGAGCGGCGGCCGCCCAGCCGCAGCCCGGCGAGGGCGGCCACGAGACCGGCGAGGAGGACGGGCAGACCGTAGGCGGTCCCCTCCGCCGTCAGCAGTCCGTACGTGCCGGCGCAGACGCCGAGCAGTCCGCCGAGGGTGAGGGCGGTGGTGGTACGGCGGACGGCGGGCGGGACGGCCGCGGTGCGGCCGAAGCCGCGCGCGTCCATCGCGGCGGCGAGCGCCACCGAGCGTTCCAACGCGCCCTCCAGGACCGGAAGTCCGACCTGGGCCAGACCGCGCAGCCCCCGGTCGGGCCGGCCGCGCAGCCGGCGCGCGGCACGCAGCCGCCGTACGTCCGCGACGAGATGCGGGGCGAAGGTCAGCGCGACGACGACCGCCACGCCCGCCTCGTACAGTGCGCCCGGGAGGGCCTTCAGCAGCCGGGCGGGGTTCGCGAGGGCGTTCGCCGCGCCCACGCAGATCAGCAGGGTGGCCAGCCGCAGACCGTCGTACAGGGCGAAGACGAGAGCCTCGGCGGTGACCCGGCCGCCGAGGCGGATGCCCTGCGCCCAGTGCGGGAGCGGGACCTCGGGGAGGGTGAACAGGGTGTGGGTGCCGGGGATGGGGGAGCCGAGGACCACGGTGAACAGCAGCCGGATGGCGAGGACGGCGAAGCCGAGCCTGGCGAAGGCCGCGTAGGAGCGGGACCAGGGGGCCGTGGTGCGGCGGGCCGCCACGACGTAGGCGGACACCGCGATCAGGAGGGCCAGCAGCAGCGGGTTGGTGGTGCGGGTGGCGGCGGTGGCGAGCCCGAGGGCCCACAGCCACCAGGCGCCCGGGTGCACGGCCGGCCGGCCGCGGCCGGGACGGGGCGCCACTGTCAGCCCCTGCGGCGGCGCGCCTGCCACACCGCCGCCGCGCCCAGCACGGCCACGGCGGCGGCACCCGCGAGGAGGCCCACCGACGGGCCGTGGTGTGCCGCGCTCCTCGCCGACGCCTGTCCCTTGTGGTCCGTGGCCTTCGCCGGGGCACGGTCCTGCCCGGACGTCACCTGCTCGCCGCAGCCCTTGGCCGGGTAACCCGCTATCGCGCACAGCAGGGCGTTGGTGTCGTAGCGCAGCGGGCCCGCGACGGCGGCGAGCGCGTCCGCCGTCGTCGCGTCCCCGGGCACCCGGGCGCACGCCGTGCGCCCTGCCGGCGGCCGCTCCCCGGAGGGGGCGTCCGCCGCCGTGCCGAAGTCGAGGACCAGGGCGACACGCTTCTGACCGTCCCGGGCGGGTGTGCCCGCGCAGATCGTCGCGAAGTCCGCGCTGCCGCGCGGCTTGGTCGCGTCCGAGGAGTCCTCGCTCACCGCGAACCGGAAGCCCTGGACGTCCCCGTCGGCGGGACGGCTGGTCGACGGGCCCTGGGTGGCGTACGTCCAGGTGTTGCCGCCACGCTCCCAGAAGGACCAGTAGCGGTAGCCGACGGCCTGGGCCCGGCCCGCGCCGCCCAGCAGCACGCAGGCCGCCAGGAGGACGAGGAGCGGCGCGGTCAGGAGCCGGGCGCCCGCGGGGACGCGGGTCACGGCTGCTGCCGCTTGCCGCGGCCGCTGAGCAGGAAGCCGATGCCGATACCGGCGACGAGGAAGACGCCGACGATCCACCACACGCCGAAGGCGGAGCCCGAGTCGTCCTTCTTGGCGGGCTTCTGGGTCTGGTCGGTCTTCGGGGTCGCGCCGGCCGCCTGCGGTGCCGGGCCCGTCGCGTTGAGCGCGCTGACCAGGTCGGTTCCGCCGAAGTGGCGCGGGTCGGTGCCGGTCGCGAGCGCGGCGAGGATCAGCTGGGCGTACGCGGCCGGGCCGCTCTGCTTCGCCCACGGCCCGGAGTTGGCCTGAAGCCAGTGCAGGGCGCCGGACGCCCGCTCGCCCTGGCCGACGGTGGCGAGGGCGACCACCGCGTCCGCCGTGTTGCCGTAGTCGGGCTGGTCCTTGGCGCCGGGCAGGGCCGAGGTGAGGTGCTGGTCCCTGGCCAGGGCCTTGAGCAGGTAGGCGGCGCCGTTCTGCGCGGCCTGGCGCACATCGGTGGCCTTCCCGCAGACCGGGGCCGCGCTCTCGGCCGGAGCCTTCTCCCCGGCGAACCCCTTGCCGAGCGCGCCGGTCACGGCCGCCGCCGTGGCATCCGCGTTGGCGGTGAGCGCGCCCTTCTTGTCGGGCTGGTAGGCGAAGGCGCCCGCACCGTCGCCGTCGCAGGGCAGCGCGAGCTTCAGCAGCGCGTCGTAGGGGGACTTGCCGTCCATGCGGACGTCCTGCGGCTGCTCGCCCGCCGCCGTGAGCGCACCGACCACGACGGACGTCGAGTTGGCGTCGCTCGCGCCACCCGCGGTGTAGCCCCAGCCGCCGTCCTTGTTCTGCACGGACTTCAGCCAGGCCACCGCCTTGCCGCTCTCGGCTCCGTGGCCGCCGACCGCGGCCAGGGCCTGGACTGCCGCCGCGGTGTTGTTCGTGTCGACGGGCGTCTTGGCGTCGCACTTCGCGCTGGGCTGCGCGCGGTAGGGGGCGAAGGCGCCGCTCGCGCACTGCTGGCCGGTCAGCCAGTCCACCGCGGCGGTGGCGGGCCGCACACCGGCCGTGTGCTGGGCGAGCAGGGCGAGCGACTGCCGCCAGACGCCGTCGTACGTGGGGTCGCCGGTGCCGTAGAGGCCGGACGGCAGCGAGGGCGAGGCGGAGGGGGCGGGGGTGGCGGCGAAGGCCGTGGCGGGGGCCCCGGCGACGGCGGCGATGGCGGCGAGTACCGCGGCGCTGCGGCGAACGATCATGATCGGCGGGTGCCTCTCCCTTGGTGTCCGGGAGCAGGGCGGCACGGGGCATCCCCCGGGCGGCTCGGCTCCGTAGACCTCGACGGTGCCGTACACCGGCGGGCTGCCGGTGCGCGTGAGCCGGTCACGTCCCGTACGCGGTGCTCCGGCTCGCCGCCGTGGGGCGGCTCACGGTTGCGGGGTCAGCGCCGGATTTGCACCGGCTTTCCCCCGTAAGGGTGTGAGAACGACCCGGCTACTGTACCCGCCGGTAGAAGCGTCCTTGAGAGGCCCCTGTGAGAGGGCCCCGGCCGGGCCAGCACCCCGCCCCCGCGGGGCCTTCCGGGGCCGGGTGCCGTCCCGGCCCCGGAACCGGGGACGCGGCGGCGGCTACCGCGCGGACCGCTGGGTCACGGCCATCTCCGCGGTGATCCGGTCGCCCCCGGCGCGGCGCTGCACGATCGCGCTGAGCGTGGGGGCGACCCCGCCGACCATCGCGCCGAGCCGCAGCCCCAGCGGGGCGACGTCGATCTCGGCCGGGTTGCGGTCCACCGCCCGGACCACGGCGCGCGCGACGTCCCGCGGGGTCCGGGTGCCGACCCCGCGCGGGAGGCGGACGCCCGTCCTGGCGAACATGCCCGCGTCGCGGATGAACCCGGGGAAGACCGTCGTCACCCCGACCCCGTACGGCTGGAGGTCCTCGCGCAGTGCCAGGGCGAAGCCGCGCATGCCGAACTTGCTCGCGCTGTACAGCGCGGCCCCGCCGGAGGCGGTCTTGCCCATCAGCGAGGAGATGAAGACCAGGTGCCCGCTGCGGCGGCTGATCATCGCCTCGGCGGCGAGCCTCGCCATGACCACCGGCGCCCGCAGATTGACGTCCAGCATCCGGTCGATGTCCTCGACGGACAGCTCGGGCACGGCTCCGCTCGCGGGGAGCGCGGCGTTGGCGACCACGATGTCCACCCGGCCGGCGCGGCCCAGCAGGTCCCGCGCGCCGCCCGGGTCGGAGAGGTCGGCGGCCAGAGCGCGACCGCCGAGCCGTCCGGCCAGGTCCTCCAGTACGTCGGCGCGGCGGCCCGTCAGCACCAGCTGCGCCCCGCGTGCCGCGAGCGCCTCGGCGATGGCGTGGCCGATTCCACCGGTCGCTCCGGTGAGCAGAACCTGTGCGTCTCGGAGGTGCATGGTGGTTCTCCTGTCCTGGTCAGAGGGACTTGAGGAAGTCGATGAGGTGGGCGTTGACCTCGGCGGGGCGTTCTTCGGCGACCCAGTGGCCGGTGTCGCGCAGCAGCACCATGTCCCGCAGGTCCGGCACCACGGCGCGCATCCGCGCCTCCATGTCCGGCCCGGCGACGGCGACGTTGAGGTCCTTGTCGCCGCCGATGAACAGCGCCGGAGGGGTGATCCGGGCGCCGTCGAACGCGGCGGTCAGCTCCCAGTTGCGGTCCAGGTTGCGGTACCAGTTGAGCGGGCCGGTGAAGCCGCTCTCGGCGAACTCGGCGGCGTAGGCGGCGATGTCGCCCTCGCTCAGCCAGCCGGGGAGGCGGTCCGGCTCGGGGAACATGTCCATGGGCTCGGTGCCCTCCCGCACCACCGGGATCAGGGCGGGGGCCTCACCGGACAGCCCGTACATGATCCGGCGGAAGGTCGTCGGCAGGTCCCGCTCCAGTACCGGGTCGGCGACCCCGGGCTGCTGGAAGTAGTTCATGTAGAAGCCCTCGCCGAGCCTGGCCCGCAGCAGCCCGAGCGGCGGCCGGGACGCGCGGGGCCCGGTCGGGGAGCTGAGCGAGACCACGCCGCGCACCAGGTCGGGCCGGAACATGGCGGTGTGCCAGGCGACGGGACCGCCCCAGTCGTGGCCGACCACGACGGCCTGCCGCTCGCCGAGGGCCTCGATGAGCGCCACGACGTCGCCGACGAGGTGCAGGATCGTGTAGTCCTCGATCCGCTCCGGGCGCGAGGTGCGGCCGTAGCCGCGCTGGTCCGGTGCCACCACGTGGTAGCCGGCCGCGGCCAGCGGGGCCATCTGGTGGCGCCAGTTGTAGGACGTCTCGGGGAAGCCGTGCAGCAGCAGTACCAGGGGGCCGTCGCCGGCTTCGGCGAGGTGCACGCGCAGGCCGTTGGCCTCCACGAAGCGGCGGGTGATCTCGGTCAAGACGCGTCTTCTTTCTGGATGCTGCCGGGCTCGTGGGGCTCCGGTCGACGCGGCCGGAGAACGCGGGCGGTCAGTCGAGTGGTGCGTCGAGGGTGATGCTCGCCCAGCAGTGGTCCTGGAGTGGGATGCCGATCGCGACGAGCACATTGATCAACATGCCGATGCCGAAGACGTGGGTGACCTCCGCGTCGGAACTGCCGGTGCGCTCCTGCACCAGCTTCCACAGGCCCCGCCACAGCGGACGGACGAACTCGGCGATCTCGGAGGCGATCGCGGACCCGGTGCCGTCCTCCGCGCCGACCGAGGCGACGTACACCTGAAGTTGCATCATCAGCAGGTCGCGGCTGGAGACCAGCCCCCGCCACGCCTGTTCGGCGGCCTTCATGGCCTCGGGGCCCGTCAGACCGTCCATGGCCTCCTCCAGGGCCGTCCTGATGGTGCGGAAGCAGCGGTCGGCCGCGGCCAGGAACAGGGCCTTCTTGTCCGGGAAGAGCTGGAAGAGATAGGGCTGGGAAACCCCGGACCGCCGGGCGATGGCGGCGGTGGAGGTGCCGTTGAAGCCGCCTCGCGCGAACTCCACGAGTGCCGCGCGGATGACGATCTCGCGCCGTTCCTCGGCGCTCATACGCGCACTGCTCATCTCGTTCCTCCTGTGTTCCGGCCCGGCTGTGCTCCGGCCCCGGCCGTCGGTCCGACCGCCCCGGCGGGACCGTCAGGGCTCGACCGCGGCGAGATCCGCGGTGGCCTCGGACGATGCGACGTGGCGTTGTGCTCTCGGTGTGGCATTGTCGCCGGTCCGGCCGCGCGGCAGCGCAAGGGCGACCAGCGAGGCGAGCCCGAGAGCCGCGGCACCGATCCACAGGGCGGGGATGAGTCCGTCCACGAACTGCCGGGCGGAGCCGTAGCCGCCCTGCGCCGAGAACACCGCGCCGAAGACGGCGACCCCGAGCACTCCGCCGATGTTGCGCAGCGAGGTGCTGGCACCGGACGCGATGCCCTGCTCCTCGGGCCGGACGCTGCCCATGACGACGTTGGCGACGGGCGCGAGGAAGAGGGACATGCCCACGCCGGAGACGATCAGGGCGGGCACCTGCGCGGCATAGGACACCTGCGGGGTGGCCACGGCCGCGTACCAGCCCATGCCGACCGCCTGCACGGCCAGGCCCAGCGTGAGGATGGTGCGGCTTCCGATGCGGTCGGACAGCGCGCCCGCCAGGGGGGTGACGGCGATCGGCATCGCCGTCCACGGCAGCATCCGCAGGCCAGCCTGGAGCGGCGTGTAGCCCTGGACGCCCTGGAGGTACTGGGTGAGCAGGAAGACAGCGCCGTACAGGCCGAAGAAGTTCAGCAGTCCGACGAGGTTGATCGCGCTGAACGACCGGCTGCGGAACAGCCGCAGCGGCAGCATCGGCGCCGGGTTCCGCAGCTCCCAGCGGACGAAGGCGGCCAGCAGCAGGGCGCCGCCGGCGAAGCCCGTCAGTACGCCGGCGCTGCCCCATCCCGCGTTCTCGCCCCGCACCAGGGACAGCACGATGCCGAACACGCCGGAACTCGCCAGCGCGGTGCCCACCAGGTCGAGGCGGCGGGCCTGGCCGTGGCTCTCGGCGAGCCGCAGCCGGGCCAGCGGCAGGAGCAGCACTCCGATCGGCACGTTCAGCCAGAAGATCCACTGCCAGGAGAACTGGTCGATCACCGCCCCGCCGATCATCGGGCCGATGGCGATGGCCATGCCGTTGACCCCTCCCCAGACACCGAAGGCCATGCCTCTGCGGGCGGCGGGCACGGCGACGGTCAGCAGGGTCAGGGTGAGCGGGAGGAGGACGGCCGCGCCCGCACCCTGCGCAGCCCTGGCGGCGATCAGCGTGGCGAGGTTCGGCGCGAGCGCCGCGGCGGCGGAGGCGGCCGTGAAGACCGCGAGGCCGGCACCGAAGAGCCGGCGGCGGCCGAAGCGGTCGCCCAGCGCCGAGCCGGTCATCAGCAGGGCGGCGAAGGAGAGCGTGTAGGCGTTCACCGTCCAGGAGAGGTCTTCGAGGCCGCCGCCGAGGTCCTTGCGGATGGCGGGCAGTGCCGTCGTGACGATGAGGTTGTCCAGGCCGATCATGAAGCCGGCCACGCTGGTGATGATCAGTGCCCAGGTGGTGGCCGACCGGGGTGGCCCGGCGTCTTCCGTCGGGGTCACGGTGCCTTCCTTTCCGTCCGCGGCGTGGGGATGGTCGTGCCGGGGGAGATCTCTTACTTATCAATCGCTAAGTTGTTGGGCCGTGACGACGGGTGTCATCGGTCCGGGGGGAGATGGCGGCTAACTTATTGGTCAATCACTAAGCGGTCAAGGGGTGAGCCGGGGTGTCTCGCCGCCGAAGGGGAGGAAGAGGGTGCGGGAGGCGAGCAGCCAGGTGCGGTCCGTCCTGCGGAACGTGTCCTTGTAGTGTCCGATCTGGGTGGGCGGCCCTGGCGGGACCATGCCGCCGTCGTAGCCATCGACGCGGTACGTCGTGAAGTACGACGTCGCGGTGGCCGTGTCCGGGGAGGTCGGCGTGACCAGGACGTTGGACATCAGACGGCGCGAGAGCCGGTCGGCGGGACGGGAGCCGAAGTACTGCCGCAGCGACTCGCGGCCCTCGACCCGGCGCCCGCCCGCGGGCCACTCCCAGTTCCCGTCCGCCGTGAACAGCTCGGCCACGGAAGCGGGTTCGCCGAGGTCGAGGCGGTGGACGAAGTCGACGATCAGACGCTCGCAGGCGCGTTCGGCGAGCAGGCGCTGCCATGGGTCCAGGGGGTCCAAGGGGTCCATGTGCCTTGGTACCAGGGGCGGTCCGTGAGGCGCGAGGGGCTTTACACGGCCGTGTACGCCACCGGGTCCGTCCCCGGGACCGGTTCCGCTCGGCCCAGTTTCACCAGGCGGCGCAGATGGGCCTCCGCCTCCGAGACCGCGATGGTGCGGGAACCGTAGGGGATCTGTGCCCAGGGGCGGTTCCACGCCATTCGTTCGGCGAGCTGCCAGGGCGTCAGCGGGGTGCCGAGCAGGGCGAGCAGGCCGGTCAGCCGCTCCTCGTGGTGGGCCAGCAACTCCCGGACACGGGCGGGCGCGTCGGTGAACGGGCGCTGGTGGGCCGGGAGCACCTCGGCGGGCCCGAGGCGGCCGACGCGCTCCAGGGAGTCGAGGTAGTCGCCGAGCGGATCGGCGACCGCGGTGGTGTCGTCCACGTCCTCGTACAGGCCGATGTGCGGGGTGATCTCCGGCAGCAGATGGTCGCCGGAGAACAGCCGGCCGCGGCCCGGGAGCCCGGCGGGATGCTCCTCCTCCAGATGGAGGCAGACATGGCCGGGTGTGTGCCCCGGGGTCCAGATCGCGCGCAGACGGCGGCCGGGCAGGTCGAGAAGTTCGCCGGGGACGATCTCACGGTCGGGCAGGGCGGGGGAGAGGCCGGGCAGCGAGCGCGGCCTGCGCAGCGGCGCGAGGTGTTCCTCGGTGGCGCCGGCCGCCGCGAGCTTGGCGCTCATATACGTGAACCAGTGCTCGGGCCGGGCCTCGCGGGTGCGGCGTACGACCGCGGTGTCCGCCGCGTGCATCGCGACCCAGGCGCCGGAGGCCGCACGGACCCGGCCCGAGAGGCCGTGGTGGTCGGGGTGGTGATGGGTGATCACCACGCCGTGGATCTCCGCGGCCGAGGTGCCGCACGCCTGAAGTCCCTCGGTGAGGGCGTCCCAGGAGTCCGGGTCGTCCCAGCCCGTGTCGACCAGCACCGGGCCGCGGTCGGTGTCGACCACGTAGACCAGGGTGTGGCCGAGGGGGTTGTCCGGGATGGGAACCCTGAGGGACCGTACGCCCCCGCCGTGATCGGCCGTCTGCGCCATGCGCTCCCCCATCGCCGCCCTCCGGCCCACTATAACTAGAACACGTTTCGACAGTAGCCCGCTCTCTCTTGCCCATGCGTGGACTCCGTCGGTCGGAACTGGTAACAGTTCAGGTGTCGACAACATCTGATGGATCGTCAGCAAGTGTCCCGGGGAGGCAGTCGGCCATGACCGAGCTCGTGGAACACGGACAGCTGTTCATCGGCGGGGAGTTGACCGACCCCCTGGGCAAGGACGTCATCGAGGTGGTCTCCCCGCACACCGAGGCGGTCATCGGCCGTGTGCCGCACGCCTCGCGCGAGGACGTCGACCGGGCCGTCGCCGTCGCGCGCCGCGCCTTCGACGAGGGGTCCTGGCCGAGGGCGACGCTCGACGAGCGGATCGAGGTCGTGACGAGGATCAAGGACGGGATCGCCGCGCGCCACGAGGAGATCGCCCGTGTGATCTCCGCCGAGAACGGCTCCCCCTACTCCTGGAGCGTCCTCGCGCAGGCGCTCGGCGCGATGATGGTGTGGGATTCGGCGATCACGGTCGCGCGGTCCTTCCCCCACGAGGAGGGACGCGACGGCGCCCTCGGGAGGATCCTCGTGCGGCGCGAGCCGGTCGGGGTCGTGGCGGCCGTGGTGCCGTGGAACGTTCCGCAGTTCGTCGCCGCCGCCAAGCTCGCGCCCGCGCTGCTCGCCGGCTGCACCGTGCTGCTCAAGCCGTCGCCCGAGTCCCCGCTCGACGCGTATCTCCTCGGCGAGATCGCCCGGGAGGCCGGGCTGCCGGAGGGCGTGCTGTCGATCCTGCCCGCGGACCGCGAGGTGAGCGAGTACCTCGTCGGGCACCCCGGCGTCGACAAGGTGTCCTTCACCGGCTCGGTGGCGGCGGGCAGGCGCGTGATGGAGGTCGCCGCGCGCAACCTGACGCGGGTGACCCTGGAACTGGGCGGCAAGTCGGCGGCGGTGGTGCTGCCCGACGCGGACGTCGACCGGGCGGTGGCGGGGATCGTCCCGGCCGCCTGGATGAACAACGGCCAGGCGTGCGTGGCCCAGACCCGCATCCTGCTGCCGCGCTCGCGCTACGACGAGTTCGCCGACGCCTTCGCCGCCGCGGCGGGCGCGCTCGTGGTCGGCGACCCGCTGGACGCGGCCACCCAGGTCGGGCCGCTCGTGGCCAGGCGCCAGCAGCAGCGCAGCCTCGACTACATCCGGATCGGCCAGGAGGAGGGCGCCAAGGTCCTCACCGGCGGCGGGCGACCGACCGGCCTCGACCGCGGCTGGTACGTGGAGCCGACCCTCTTCGGCGACGTCGACAACTCCATGCGCATCGCCCGCGAGGAGATCTTCGGACCCGTGATCTGTCTGCTGCCCTACGGCGACGAGAGCGAGGCCGTGAAGATCGCGAACGACTCCGAGTACGGGCTCAGCGGCAGTGTGTGGACCGCGGACGTCGAGCACGGCATCGGGATCGCCCGGCAGGTGCGGACCGGCACGTACTCGGTGAACACCTTCAGCCTCGACATGCTCGGCCCCTTCGGCGGCTACAAGAACTCCGGGCTGGGCCGGGAGTTCGGGCCCGAGGGCTACGGCGAGTTCCTGGAGCACAAGATGATCCATCTGGCCGCCGGCCACGGAGAGGCGTAGCGCATGGGCGACCGCTGGCACGTCGAGGTCGACCGCACTCTCTGCATCGGCTCCATGCAGTGCGTCAACCGGGCACCCGACGCCTTCCGCCTCGACTCGGCCCGGCAGTCCCATCCCGTGGCCCCGGACGCCGACGCGGGGGAGCCGGTCCTGGAGGCGGCGGAGAACTGCCCGGTGGAGGCGATCCTGATCACGCTGGCCGAGAGCGGGGAGCCGGTGTTCCCCCCGGAGGACTAGATGCCCGAAATATTCAAAAAATCTTGATTTGGGGTCTTCCATCCAGAAGCGCGGAGATTATACTGGTACGTGCCTACGGGATGAGTGAAGACACTCAACCGGAGTAGCCGACTTCGGCGTGAAGTTTCGATTTCCGCTTGGGCCGACATCGACCGGTCGAGTGAACATCGGAAGATCGAGAGATCGGAAGATGGTTGGAACTTGTCTCGTAGGTCTTTTTCATGCCCGGCCCGCCGGATCCGTCAGGTCGATCAGCCGGCACACCGTCTCGATGTCGATCCTGACCTGGGCGATCGAGGCGCGGCCGGAGAGCCAGGTGATCAGCGCCGAGTGCCAGGTGTGCTCGATCACGCGGACCGCGGCCAGCTGCTCCGGGGTCGGATCCGCCAGCCCCATCGCGTCCAGGATGATCGCCGTCGTCTGCCGGGACACCTGGTCCACCTCCGGCGAGACACTGCGGTCCGCGAAGGTCAGGGCACGGACCATGGCGTCGGCGAGATGAGGCTCGCGCTGGAGCGCCCGGAAGGCGCGCATCAGGGTCTCCGCGACCCGCTCGGCCGCCGTCTCCCCGGCGGGCGGCTTCTTCCTGAGCGTGCGGTGCAGATGCTCCAGCTGGTCCTGCATGGTCGCGACCAGCAGATGCACCTTCGACGGGAAGTAGCGGTACAGCGTGCCGAGCGCCACCTGCGAGGACTCGGCCACCTCACGCATCTGCACCGCGTCGAAACCACCCCGGCCGGCCAGCTGCGCGCTCGCGTGCAGGATCCGGCGGCGGCGCGCCTCCTGCCGCTCGGTGAGCGGAGGTGTGGCCGGCTGCGCCGCCGGTCGCGCGGTACTGGATGGCACCTTGGCTTCCGCTGGCATGGGTCCCGTTCCGTGTTCCGTGACAGTCGGTGAGGGTGAGTGATCAGACAGCATGGCAGGGGTCCGTCCCGTGGCGCGAATCACCTGATCCACTGCTCACACTGCCCTTACCTGCCGGTAGATTCAGAGCCTCTTCAACGATCAAGTCTGAAACTTGTTCTAGATTACCGTCCCGTCGTAGTCTCGCGGGAAATGGCAGGGAGAAGGGGCCACGAGTGACCGCTGAGGCCAGGGAGGCAGGGCCCGAGGAGGACTCGGCCGCGGACGGCGACCGCCCGCTGCGCATCGCGCTCCTGACGTACAAGGGAAACCCGTTCTGCGGCGGCCAGGGCGTGTACGTACGGCACCTCTCACGTGAGCTGGCCCGGCTCGGCCACCTGGTCGAGGTCATCGGCGCCCAGCCGTACCCCGTACTGGACGAGGGCGAGGACCTTCAGGGCCTGTCCCTCACCGAACTGCCGAGCCTCGACCTGTACCGCCAGCCCGACCCCTTCCGCACCCCGCGGCGCGAGGAGTACCGGGACTGGATCGACGCCGTCGAGGTCGCGACGATGTGGACCGGTGGCTTCCCCGAGCCCCTGACGTTCTCGCTGCGGGCCGGCCGCCATCTGCGCGCGAGGCGCGGCGACTTCGACGTCCTGCACGACAACCAGACGCTCGGCTACGGCCTGTTGGGCGACCTGGGCGTGCCGCTGGTCACCACGATCCATCACCCCATCACCGTGGACCGCCAGCTGGAGCTGGACGCGGCCGAGGGCTGGAAGCGGCGGGCGTCCGTCCGGCGCTGGTACGCGTTCACCCGTATGCAGAAGCGGGTCGCGCGCCGCCTGCCGTCGGTGCTCACCGTCTCCGGCACCTCCCAGCAGGAGATCGTGGACCATCTGGGTGTCTCCCGCGACCGGATCCATGTCGTGCACATCGGCGCCGACACCGACCTTTTCTCGCCGGATCCCTCGGTGCCGCAGGTGCCCGGCCGGATCGTGACCACGTCCAGCGCGGACGTGCCGCTCAAGGGACTCGTCTTCCTGATCGAGGCGCTCGCCAAGGTGCGGACCGAGCACCCCGGGGCGCATCTCGTCGTCGTCGGCAAGCGCGCGGAGGACGGCCCGGTCGCGCAGGCGATCGAGCGCTACGGGCTCGAACACGCCGTCGAGTTCGTCAAGGGCATCTCGGACGCCGAACTGGTCGACCTGGTGCGCTCGGCCGAGGTGGCGTGCGTGCCGTCGCTGTACGAGGGCTTCTCGCTGCCCGCGGCCGAGGCGATGGCGACCGGTACACCGCTGGTGGCCACGACCGGTGGCGCCATACCGGAGGTCGCCGGACCCGACGGCGAGACCTGTCTGGCGGTGCCGCCCGGTGACGCCGGCGCCCTGGCCGCGGGCCTGAGCCGGCTGCTCGGGGACCCGGAGCTGCGGGCGCGCCTCGGCGCGGCGGGCCGCCGGCGGGTGCTGCGCCACTTCACCTGGGCCAAGGCGGCACAGGGCACGGTGACGCGGTACCGCGAGGCGATCGCCGCCGCGGGCCCGGCCGCCCACCGCTCGCCGGCCACGCCTCCCAGCCGTTTCACGACCGTAGCCAGGACGACGGGCGCGGCCGCGCCCTCCGCCGCCTCCGCAGGCGGTGAGGCCGCCGTCGGGGCGACCGCCGCTGCGGTGTCCGACGTCGATTCCAACCGCGAAAGCAGGGCCACGTGCTGACCGTCGACTTCTCCCGGTTCCCGCTCGCCCCGGGCGACCGTGTCCTGGACCTCGGCTGCGGTGCCGGACGGCACGCGTTCGAGTGCTACCGGCGCGGCGCCCAGGTCGTGGCCCTGGACCAGAACGGCGAGGAGATCCGCGAGGTCGCCAAGTGGTTCGCGGCGATGAAGGAGGCCGGGGAGGCCCCCGAGGGCGCCACCGCGACCGCCATGGAGGGCGACGCCCTCGCGCTGCCCTTTCCGGACGAGTCCTTCGACGTCGTGATCATCTCCGAGGTCATGGAGCACATCCCGGACGACAAGGGCGTCCTCGCCGAGATGGTCCGGGTGCTCAAGCCGGGCGGCCGTATCGCGATCACCGTGCCGCGCTACGGTCCCGAGAAGGTCTGCTGGGCCCTGTCCGACGCCTACCACGAGGTCGAGGGCGGCCACATCCGCATCTACAAGGCGGACGAACTCCTGGCGAAGATACGGGAGGCGGGCCTGAGGCCGTACGGCACGCACCACGCGCACGCGCTGCACTCGCCGTACTGGTGGCTGAAGTGCGCGTTCGGCGTCGACAACGACAAGGCGCTGCCGGTGCGCGCGTACCACAAGCTCCTCGTCTGGGACATCATGAAGAAGCCGCTCGCGACCCGGGTCACGGAACAGGCCCTGAACCCGCTGATCGGCAAGAGCTTCGTGGCCTACGCGACCAAGCCGCACCTGCCGCGGGTCGACGAGCCCGCCGCGTCCGCCGCGTCCTCCGGGCGCTCCGAGGCGGCCGCCAAGTGACGACTCCCCGGACGGAACACCTGGTCCTGCCCGGGGTCCTCACCGCCGAGGAGGCCGCCGCGACCGTCGGCGGGATCCTCGCCGTACAGCGGGAGGACGGAGCCGTACCGTGGTTCCGCGGACACCACCTCGACCCGTGGGACCACGTCGAGGCGGCCATGGCGCTCGACGCGGCCGGCGAACACGCGGCGGCCGAGCGGGCGTACGACTGGCTGGCCCGGCACCAGAACGAGGACGGCTCCTGGTACGCGGCCTACGCCGACGGAGACCCGGAGCACATCACCGACCGCGGCCGGGAGACGAACTTCGTCGCGTACGTGGCCGTCGGCGTCTGGCACCACTACCTGGCCACCGGCGACGACACGTTCCTGGACCGGATGTGGCCGACGGTGTACGCGGCCGTGGAGTTCGTGCTCCGGCTGCAGCAGCCCGGCGGGCAGATCGGCTGGAAGCGCGAGGACGACGGCACGGACGTCGCGGACGCGTTGCTGACCGGGTGCTCGTCCGTCCACCACGCGCTGCGCTGCGCCCTCGCGATCGCCGAGCAGCGGGAGGAGCCGCAGCCGGACTGGGAGCTGGCGGTGGGCGCGCTGCGGCACGCCATCGGCCGGCACCCCGAGCGGTTCCTGGACAAGGGCCGCTACTCGATGGACTGGTACTACCCCGTCCTCGGCGGTGCGGTGACCGGCGCGGCGGCGAAGGAGCGCATCGAGGCGGACTGGGAACGCTTCGTGGTGCCCGGGCTCGGGGTGCGCTGTGTCGTCCCCAACCCGTGGGTGACCGGCGGCGAGTCGGCCGAACTCGCCCTGGCGCTGTGGGTGATGGGCGAGTCCGACCGCGCGCTGGAGATCCTCCAGTCGATCCAGCATCTGAGGGACCCGGAGACGGGCCTGTACTGGACCGGCTACGTCTTCGAGGACCAGGTGATCTGGCCGCGCGAACTCACCACCTGGACGGCGGGTTCGCTGCTGCTGGCCGTGGCGGCGCTCGGCGGCCACGAGCCGACCTGTGCGGTCTTCGGCGGCGAACACCTGCCCAGGGGGCTGGACCCCGACTGCTGCGACTAGGGCGCAACACGCCCTGGTCGCCCGGTCCGGCCCCGGTCGGGGGCTCAGTGGCGCTGGATGCGGTTGGCGATGGTGTGGCCGATGAAGAGGTAGACCACCGCGGCCAGACCGTACCCGGCGACCACGCGGGCCCAGGCCTTGTTGAACGTGAACAGGTCACGCGACCAGCCCGCGAGCCACTGGGCGGTGTCGTGGACGAACTGCACCAGGGCGTTGGCCGGATTCGCGTGCAGCAGATACATCAGAATCCACAGGCCCAGGATGAGGGCCATGACATCGGCGACGACCGCTATGACCGTGCCGGCCTGATTGGCACCGTTGCGATATCGAGGGGACATGCTCTCCGGATTGCCCGTCGGCCTGTGTTGAAACGCGCCGGGGGCCCTGGAGGCCTTGCGGGACAAGGGTTTCACCCGATCAGCCGCGCCGGGGCGGCGCGTCGCGGCGGGCCGGGTGAGGCTGCCGGTGGAGCAGCCACCCTGGTCGACCCGGAGGACCCCTGTGCCCGTCCCGCCGATACGCGCCCTCGCCCCCGTCCTCGCGGTGTGCAGCACCCTGTCGGTCGGCGCCGCCGCCTGCGCGAGCGGCAGCGCCCCCCGGCAGGTGGCCGCCTACATCACGGTCCCCTCGCCGTCCCCGAGCACCCCGGCGCAGCGGCAGCAACTCGCCAGGTCCCGGTTCGCACTGAGCGCGGGACTCGCGGCCGGGACGGTCCGGGAGTGGATCGTGCAGCCGTGGAAGAGCGGCGAGTTCGCCGACGGCGCGCAGGGACGCGCGGCCACGCTGCTCAAGGCGGGCCTCGCGGGCACCTTCGCCTACGACCGGCTCAAGGGCGCGCGGTACAACGCCAAGGGCGACCCCGCGCTGGCCCGGGCCCTCGCGCCGGTCAGCGCCTCCATCGACGCCCTGAAGTATCTGCCGGGCAAGCTCCGCCAGGGCGACGCCGCGGCCGTCGCCGCCTTCGACGCCGTGATCCGCAAGGTGAAGGCCGCGGGCAAGAGCGCGGGCGTCCCCGTGCACAACCAGGTGCCGTCGGGGCCCCAGCTCGCACGGGGCTGACCACCCTGGGGTACCCCCAGAGCACGCTCCCCCACTCTCGGCTTCGCTCGAGCGGGAGGGGCCCCCACGCCGCCGCGAGGCCCGCCCTTCGGGCGAACGACGGGACTTTCGCAACACGTCCTAGGTGTTCAGCTCGGCCAGTACGCGGAGTGTGTGCGGGTCGGGGGACAGGGCCAGCAGGTCCGTGACCGGGCCCTTGCGCCACAGTTCCAGACGTTCGGCGATCCGCCGGCGCGGTCCGACGAGGGAGATCTCGTCCGCGAAGGCGTCGGGCACGGCGAGCACCGCCTCCTCCCGCCGCCCTTCCAGGAACAGCCGCTGGATCCGGTCCGCCTCCTCCTCGTAGCCCATGCGCGCCATGAGGTCGGCATGGAAGTTACGGGCCGCGTGCCCCATCCCGCCGACGTAGAAGCCGAGCATCGCCTTCACCGGCAGCAGTCCCTCGGCCACGTCGTCGCAGACCTTGACCCGGGCCATCGGCGCGACGAGGAACCGGCGCGGGCTCCCCTCCCCGCCGCTCTCCCGCAGCCCGGCCAGCGACGCCTCGTAGACCTCCGGACGGGTCGGCGACCAGTACAGCGGCAGCCAGCCGTCCGCGATCCGCACCGTCTGCGCCACGTTCTTCGGACCCTCCGCGCCCAGCAGGACGGGAAGGCCCGCCCGCAGCGGATGCGTGATCGGCTTCAGCGGCTTCCCGAGCCCGGTGCCGTCCGCGCCCCGGTACGGCAGCGCGTGGAAGCGGCCGTCCAGCGTGACCGGGCCCTCGCGCCGCAGTACCTGGCGGACGACGTCCACGTACTCCCTCGTCGCGGTCAACGGGGAGGCGGGGAAGGGCCGTCCGTACCAGCCCTCGACGACCTGGGGCCCCGACAGACCGAGGCCGAGCATCATCCGGCCGCCGGAGAGATGGTCGAGGGTGAGCGCGTGCATCGCCGTGGCGGTGGGGGAGCGGGCCGCCATCTGGGCGACCGCCGTCCCGAGTTTGATCCTCGATGTCCGCGCGGCGATCCACGTCAGCGGGGTGAAGGCGTCCGAGCCCCAGGACTCGGCGGTCCAGACGGAGTCGTAGCCGAGCCGTTCGGCCTCCCGCGCCAGCGTGATGTGGTCCGCGTCGGGGTCGCGACCCCAGTAGCCGAGCGCCAGTCCCAGCCGCATCACGCCTCCAGACGTCCATGACTGACGGTGCGTCAGTACCCTGCCGGAGGTGCGACTGTACGACGACGGCCCCCCACCCGGAAGGGCGAGGGGCCGTGCGGAAGCGGTCGGGACGCTCAGCCGCGCTGGATGCCGCTCGTGTCCTGGAGCACGCCGCGGCGGCCGTCCTGCGTCTGCGCCACCAGGCCGGGGCCGCGCTGCTCGACGGCCAGGTACCAGGTGCCGGGGGCGAGTTCGGCGATCGGCACGGGCGAGCCGTCCTCCGCGTACAGCGGGCGCGGCACCGGGACGGCGAACCAGAACGGGGAGAACTCCGCGGCGGGCGCCGGCTGCGGCTGGCCGCCGTAGGCCTGCGTCTGCTGCTGGGGCTGAGGCTGGGGCTGGCCGCCGTAGGGCTGCTGCTGGGCGCCCGGGTAGCCGTAGCCGGCCGGCGGCTGCGCGCCGTAGGGCTGGGGCGCGGCGGGCTTGGGGGCGGGGACGAGGGCGGCCTGCAGGGCCGGGACGAGCGGGGCGGCGACCGCGGCGGCGGCCAGCACGAGGGCGGCGATGAAGCCGAGGATGAGACCGGCGCCCGCGTTGCCGGCGTCGATCAGCGTCCACAGCAGCACCCACGCGGTGGCGACGGTCAGCGCGGTCCCGAAGGCTCCCAGCTCCAGGCCCGCGACCTTGCGCGGCGCGGGGAGCAGCCGGGCGAACACGACGAGCCCGCCCCCGATCACCCCGGCCATGTAGGTGCCGAGCCCGAGCCCGAGGCTGTCCCAGGCGCTGGGAAGGTCGAGCCGGGAGCAGATCGCGGCGTCGACGCTGCCGCAGCCGGCGAGATCGAGGAACGACGCGATGAACAGCACTACCGCTGCTCCGATCACCACGCCGTCGCCTCTAGTGAGGGAGCGGATATTCACTTCGGGTCCTTCGTCTGTCGTCTCGTCATTGGAGGCGTCGCTGTCACCATGTCGCCCTCGGGCCGCGGTGTGAAGCGCGCGGACGGCCCCTCATCGTAGGGACGACACTATCGTCCGCCCGGTCGGGGTGTCCGCCGGGCCCGGGCAGGTGAGAGCTACCCCTGCAGGAAACTCACGATTCCCTCAGAGATCCCCTGCGCCGCCTTCTGCCGCCATGCGCCGCTCGTCAGCAGTGCGGCGTCCTTGCTGTCGCGCATGTTGCCGCACTCGATGAACACCTTCGGAACCGTGGACAGGTTGAGGCCCCCGAGATCGCTGCGTACGACCAGGCCGGTGCCCTTGCCCAGGTAGTTGGAGAGGGGGCTGCCGGTGACGTGGTTGAAGCCGTCCCTGATGCGGGTGCCCAGGGCGCGCGAGGGGCCCACGATGGGGCGGGTGTCGGCGGAGCCCTGGTGCACCGAGGCCGGAAGGATGACGTGGAAGCCGCGGTCGCCCTGCGCCGCCCCGTCCGCGTGGATGGAGATGGCCGCGTCCGCGTGGGCCGCGTTGCCGATGTGCGCCCGCTCGTCCACGCAGGGCCCCCATGCGCGGTCGCCGTCCTGGGTGAACTTCACGGTCGCGCCCTGCTGTTCGAGGATCGTGCGCAGTCGGCGCGCCACGTCCAGCGTGAACTGGGCCTCGGTGTAACCGGAGTTGGTGGACGTGCCGGTGGTGTCGCACTCCTTGCGGTTGGTGCCGATGTCCACCTTGCGGTTGATCTCGGTGGTGTGCCGGAAGTTCCCGGGGTTGTGCCCCGGGTCGACGAGGACGACCTTGCCCTTGAGCGAGGCCGCCCCGGCGGCCGCGGGAGAGCCGGTGAGCTTGCCGTCGTCCGCCGGGGAGTCCGCGGCGGACGACGGACCCGTCCGGGGCGTCGCACTGGCCGGGGTGCCGCCGCTGTCCGCGACCGCCTCGTAGACCAGCCAGCCGAGCAGCGCGGCCGGTACCAGCGCCGCGGCGGCGATCATCAGCGGCCCGCGCCGGGGACGGCGGGGCTCGGGGGCATCGAAGTCCGGGCCAACGTACGACATGCCTGCCACCTTATGGTCTGGCTTCGGGGCCGGCCTTCTTTCGCGCTCGGTACGAGGCCACATTGC
Source organism: Streptomyces sp. NPDC002573 (assembly GCF_042889625.1). Classification (NCBI taxonomy): domain Bacteria; kingdom Bacillati; phylum Actinomycetota; class Actinomycetes; order Kitasatosporales; family Streptomycetaceae; genus Streptomyces; species Streptomyces sp. NPDC002573. The sequence continues at coordinate 62,278 of NZ_JBIARC010000013.1, forward strand.
TCCTGTTGCCGTAGGTCGCGTACGAGTGCCAGCGCTGGGTGCGGCTGCGTGTGGTGTCGTAGAACACGTGCCGGCATCCCTCGTTGTCGCAGACGCGGATGCGGGTCCATGTGCCGTCGGCCATGAGCTCGGCCACCGTGCGGGTGATGCCGCCGACCACGGGATCACCGCCCACCTGCCGCAGCCGCACCTTGCCGGGTTCCGAGAAGTCCTGGCGCAGCGTGACCGAGGACGCGCGTTCGGTGAGCTCCGCCCGACGGGCCGCCGCCTCCGCGCTGTCCGGCGCGCGCACGAGGTCCATGAGGATCGTGCGCAGGCCGCGGACCTCGGCGATCCGTTCCGGCGTCGGCGCCGCGGTGTCGCTCTCGCCGAACGGGCGCAGGGCGGCGCCTGCCTCCTCGGCGGTGTCCAGCGCCTCCGGGAACAGATCATCAGCTCCGTGCGGCCGGGTGTTGAGCAGGTCCACGATCACCGCGGCGGCCGCGGGGATCCGCCGCGCAGAGTGTGTTTCCTACGACGCGACCTGGTCGAAGCTGGCCGGGCACGCGCACCTGATCGCGGTGGACCTGCCGGGATTCGGGCAGTCCGAGCTCCGGCAGGACCTGCTGTCCCCCACGGCGATGGGCGACTTCATCGTCCGGATCATCGACGGGTTCGGGCTGACGCGGCCGCACTTCGTGGGCCCGGACATCGGCACGGCCGCGTCACTGTTCGCCGCGGCCCGGCACCCGGACCGGATCCGCAGCCTGGTCGTGGGCACCGGTGGGGCGGCGGTTCCCCTGAAGCTGGGGAGCCCCCTGAACGAGTGGGTGCACGACGAGGACCTGGCCCCGTACCGGGCCATGGGCCCCAAGGCCGCCGTGACGGCCGCGATCGGCAACATCCACGGCTACGAGCTGCCGGAGGCCGTGCGCGAGGACTATCTGGCGTCATACACGGGCGGCCGATTCGTCGACCAGTTGCCCTACGTCCGTGCGTATCCGGCCGAGTTGCCGGCCCTCGGCGACCTGCTGCCCACCATCGAGACGCCGGTCCGGATCGTCGCCGGCCGCAACGACCCGGTGGTGCCGGTGGAGAACGCCGAGTACTTCCACCGGCACCTGCCCCACAGCAGGCTCGACCTCATCGACGCGGGCCACTTCGTCTGGGAGGAGGCAGCGGACGCCCACGCCGAGGCCGTCACCGGCTGGTGGCAGGAGAACTGACCTCCGGGCGCGCGACCGAACGTGTCATGGCCCGCAACACGCCCTAGTTGCCCGCCGCCCGCGTCCGCCTCAGGACGCGCAGCGAGTCGGTCGCGGAGACCTCCGTGAAGTCGCCGGACCCGAGGGCCCTGAGGTAGACGCGGTAGGGGGCCTGGCCGGTGAACTCGTCCTCCGGCTCCGGGAAGACGTCGTGGATGACGAGCAGGCCGTCCTCGGCCACATGGCGGGCCCAGCCCTCGTAGTCCGCGTTCGCGTGCTCGTCGGTGTGGCCGCCGTCGATGAAGACGAGGCCGAGCGGGCTGTTCCAGACCGCGGCCACCTGCGGCGAACGGCCGACGAGCGCGATCACGTGGTCCTCCAGGCCCGCCTTGTGCAGGGTGCGCCGGAAGGTGGGCAGGGTGTCCATCAGCCCGACCTCGGCATCGACCGTGTCCGGGTCGTGGTAGTCCCAGCCGGGCTGCTGCTCCTCGCTGCCGCGGTGGTGGTCGACCGTGAGGGCGGTCACCCCGGCGGCGCGGGCCGCGTCGGCGAGCAGGATCGCGGAGCGCCCGCAGTAGGTGCCGACCTCCAGCAGGGGCAGCCCCAGCCGCCCGGCCTCGACGGCGGCCGAGTACAGCGCGAGTCCCTCGCGCAGCGGCATGAACCCCTTCGCGGCCTCGAACGAGGCCAGGATCTCGGGGGAGGGCGCCGCGGGCATGGGGGTCCTTTCGGTCGTACGTGCGGTCAGGCGCGTACCGCCGCGAAGGCGCCGTACGGACCTGTAGGCGCCCCATGCTGCCGCACCCCCCGTCGCGTCGGCGACGGGGGGTGCGGCTGGGCGCTGTGCGTCAGGCCGAGACGGTCTCGGCGGGCAGGGACAGATCCAGGTCCACCGGGCGCTCCTCGCCCGGGTGGGTGGCCGACGAGGCGTGCGGGGCGTGGCCCACGGCCCGCGCGGCCACGACGTACGGGCCCCGCGCCGGCACGGCCAGCACATAGCTGCCGTCCTCCGCGGAGAGTGTGGCACCCGCCTGGCGGCCCCGCCGGTCGATCAGGGTGACCTTGGCGCGGGCGACCGGGGTGCCCTCGGCGTCCAGCACCCGGCCGCGGAAGCCCCGCAGGATCTCCTCGGCGCGCTCCAGGTTGGCGTCCTCCTCGCTGCTCGCGCGCAGCTGCGGCTTGGCCGAGGGACGCTGCCCGGGCAGGAACAGGGCGAGCAGCAGGCCGACCGTCACCGCACCGGTCGCGATCAGGAACGAGAGGCGGAAGCCGTGCATGGTCGGGATCGCCAGGCCGTTCACGTGCTGCGCGGTGTTGGCGAGCACCATGCCGATGACGGCGCTGGAGACCGAGGTGCCGATGGAACGCATCAGGGTGTTCAGACCGTTGGCCGCGCCCGTCTCCGAGGCCGGGACCGCGCCGACGATCAGCGCGGGCAGCGAGGAGTAGGCGAGACCGATGCCCGCACCGAGGATCACCGAGGTGATGATGGTCTGCCAGGGCGCGTCCATCAGGCCGAGGCCGCCGCCGTAGCCGATCGCGATGATGAGCAGGCCCATGATCAGGGTGACCTTGGGGCCGAAGCGGGCGGAGAGACGGGCGTAGACCGGCGCGGTGAACATCATCGTCAGGCCGAGCGGGGCGGCGCACAGACCCGCGACGACCATCGACTGGCCGAGGCCGTAGCCGGTGGCGGCGGGCAGTTGGAGCAGCTGCGGCAGCACGAGCGAGACGACGTAGAACGAGACGCCGACCATGATCGAGGCGAGGTTGGTGAGCAGCACCTCGCGGCGGGCGGTGGTCCGCAGATCGACCAGCGGGGCGGCCACGCGCAGTTCGTACAGGCCCCACAGGACGAGGACCACGACGGACGCGGCGAACAGGCCGAGCGTGGTGCCGGACGACCAGCCCCAGTCGCTGCCCTTGGTGATCGGCAGCAGGAGCAGCACGAGACCGGCGGACAGGCCGATGGCGCCCGGCAGGTCGAAGGAGCCGCCGGCGCGGGCCGGGGACTCCGGCACGGCGAGCAGGGTGAGGACGATCGAGAGGGCGCCCAGTCCGGCGGCGCCGAAGAACAGGGCGTGCCAGTCGGCGTGCTCGGCGACCAGGGCCGCCGCGGGCAGCGCGAGTCCGCCGCCGACGCCGATCGAGGAGCTCATCAGGGCCATCGCCGAGCCGAGCCGCTCGCGGGGCAGCATGTCGCGCATCAGGCCGATGCCGAGGGGTATCGCGCCCATCGCGAAGCCCTGGAGCGCACGGCCGACGATCATCGGCAGCAGGGCGTCGGTGAACCCGCTGATCAGTGCGCCGATCACCATGACGGCCAGGCTGGCGAGCAGCATCCGCCGCTTGCCGTAGAGATCGCCGAGGCGGCCCATGATCGGGGTGGCCACGGCGCCCGCCAGGAGGGTGGAGGTCAGGACCCACGTGGCGTTGCTGGGCGCGGTGCTCAGCAACTGGGGCAGATCCTTGATGACAGGGACCAGCAGGGTCTGCATCACCGCGACCACGATGCCCGCGAAGGCGAGTACCGGCACAAGCGCGCCGGAGGGCCTCCGTGTGGGCTGGTCGGCCGTCGTGTGCGTCATGGGGTGGGGCCTCCAGGCCGGAAGTGAAGACGTGCGGACGAGGTCGGTTCGACGCGATCCGCGTGCGATAAGTGCCGGGTAAACCTCGTATGCACGGGCAACTATTCCGTTGCTTTGGCCCGCTAACGAATCCTTGACCATCCCGTGATGAACTGACCCGACGTCAGGCAATCCGGCCCCACTCGTTCCCTACAGCCACCCCTGCTGCCGGGCCTCCCGCATCGCCTCCATGCGGTTGCGGGTGCCCGTCTTGCCGATGGCGGAGGAGAGGTAGTTGCGCACGGTGGACTCGGAGAGATGGAGCTTCGCGGCGATGTCGGCGACCGTCGCCCCGTCCACGGACGCCTTCAGGACATCGCACTCGCGCGCGGTCAGCGGATTGGGCTTGGCGCTCAGCGCCGCCACGGCCAGCCCCGGGTCGATGACGGTCTCACCGGCGAGCACCCGCCGGATCGCGGCGGCCAGCTCCTCCACCGGCCCGTCCTTCACCAGGAACCCCGCGGCCCCCGCCTCCATGGCGCGGCGCATGTAGCCGGGCCGGCCGAAGGTGGTGAGGATCAGCACCCGGCAGTCCGGGGCCTGTTCGCGCAGCACGGCCGCCGCGTCCAGGCCGCTCATGCCCGGCATTTCGATGTCCAGGAGGGCCACGTCGGGGCGGTGGGTCAGTACGGCGTCCACGATCGCGTCGCCCGCCGCGACCTGAGCGACGACCTCGATGTCGGCCTCCATGCCGAGCAGCAGGGCGAGGGCGCCGCGCATCATGCCCTGGTCCTCGGCGAGCAGGACACGGACGGACGGGGCGGGCCGGTGGTCCCGGGGCATCTCGTTCACGGCCCAATCCTAGGGAAACACCGTGCCGTTGTGATCCCTGCGTCTTGACGGACCGGAAAGCCGGGAAAACAATCGGCTCGGCATTCGGCACCTGTCTTTGTCGTTCCTGTGCCGATCCCGCCTTCCCGCATTGTTCGGCATTTCAGATCCGGGAATCGTTCGGTATCTCGTCCGAACAACGTCCGGTATTTCGACCAGGTGCCTGACCGCCCTTCTCGGAACGAAAGGAAAACACCGTGCTCTTACGACTCCGCAGAGCCGTGACAGCCGCGCTCGCGGCGGTGGCAGCCGTCGTCATGCTCGCCGCCGGCGCGCCCGGGGCCGCCGCCGCGGGCTCGCTCCCGTGCGACATCTACGCCGCCGCCGGCACGCCCTGCGTCGCCGCGCACAGCCTCGTCCGGGCGCTGTACTCGGCGTACGACGGCCCGCTCTACCAGGTGCAGCGCGCCTCGGACGGCGCGACGGCGAACATCGGCGTGCTGTCGGCCGGCGGCTACGCCGACGCGGCCGCCCAGGACTCCTTCTGCGCCGGGACGACCTGCCTCATCTCCAAGATCTACGACCAGTCCGCGCGCCACAACGACCTCACCGTCGAGGGTGCGGGCGGCGCGGGCGCGGCCGATGTCGGGGCGCCCGCGGACGCGCTGCCGGTGACCGTCGGCGGCCACCAGGTCTACGGCCTGGAGATCTCGGCCGGCATGGGCTACCGAGACAACTCGACCTCGGGGGTCGCGGTCAACGGGCAGGCCGAGGGGATGTACATGGTGACCTCCGGCACCCATGTGAACGGCAGCTGCTGCTTCGACTACGGCAACGCCGAGACCAACAACACGGACACCGGCAACGGCCACATGGACGCCATCAACTTCGGCACCGAGTGCTGGTTCGCGCCCTGCTACGGCCAGGGCCCCTGGGTGCAGGCCGATCTGGAGAACGGGCTGTTCCAGTCGGATTCCGGCTACAGCAAGAACACGGCGAACACCGGCACGGGCCCGCTGCCGTTCGTGACCGCGCTGCTCAAGAACAACGGTCAGGACCATTTCGCGCTGAAATACGGCAATTCCCAGACGGGCGCTCTCACGACGACGTATTCCGGCCCCGAGCCGAGCGTCAACGGCGGCGGCTACTCCCCGATGAAGCAGGAGGGCGCGATCGTCCTGGGCACGGGCGGCGACAACAGCAACGGCTCCATCGGGTCCTTCTTCGAGGGCGTGATGACCGCCGGCATCCCGACGGACGCGGCCGACAACGCCGTGCAGGCGAACATCGTCTCCGTCGGCTACGGCGGCCCGACCGGCTCCACCGGCACGCTGACCCCGGGTTCGGAGATCTCGCTGCGCGCGACCACCTCCTGCTGCACCGGTGACTACATCCGTCACCAGGACGGCGCGGCGGTCATCTCCTCGGTGACGTCGAGCAGCTCCGTTCTCGACAAGAACGACGCCACCTGGATCGTCCGCCGCGGCCTCGCCGACAGCTCCTGCGTCTCCTTCGAGTCCAGGAACTACCCGGGCGACTTCCTCCGGCACCAGAACTTCCGGCTCTACCGGCAGCCCATGAACGGCAGCGCGCTGTTCCGGGCCGACGCCACGTTCTGCCCGGTGACCGGCAGGAGCGGCACCGGGACGTCGTTCGCGTCGTACAACTATCCGAGCAAGTATCTGCGCCACTACGACTACGGCCTCTACCTCGCGAGTGACGGCGGCTCCAACACCTGGGACAGCGCCACCTCGTGGACGGACGACGTGAGCTGGGCGGTCACGTCGCCCTGGGCGCCGTAGACAACGACACCTCCACCGGCTCCGCGGGGCGCTCGCCGTCCACGGGGAGCTCGGCGGTGACCGTGAAGCCGCCGCGCGGCGACGGGCCGGCCCGCAGGGAGCCGCCCGCCGCCGCGAGGCGTTCGGTCAGTCCCTGCAGACCGGTGCCGCCGACGCCCTCCGGGGCGGGCTGCGCGGGTGCCCCGGCCCCGTCGTCGTCGACCGTCAGACGCACGCGCTCGGGGGTGCCCTCGATGGTGATCCGGCAGTGGGCTGCACCGCTGTGGCGCACCGCGTTGGTGACCGCCTCGCGCACCACCCAGCCGAGCAGGGCCTCCGCCTGGGGGGCCAGGGGAGCGCCCGACCGGCGTACGCGGGGTTCGATGCCGGCGGCGGTCAGGGCGGAGCGGGCCCGGTCCAGTTCCGTGGCCAGGCTGCCCTCGCGGTAGCCCGTCACCGCCTCACGGATCTCGGTGAGCGCCTGGCGGCCGACCGACTCGATGTCCGTGACCTGCGCGAGCGCCGCCTCCATGTTCCTGGGGGCGAGTCGGCGGGCCGCCTCCGACTTCACGACGATCACCGAGAGGGTGTGGCCGAGCAGATCGTGCAGATCGCGGGAGAAGCGCAGCCGCTCCTCCTCGACCGCACGCCGGGCCAGCTCCTCGCGGGCGGCGCGCAGTTCCCGTACGGCCTCGGCGAGGGAGAGGATCGCGGCCGTCACCATCGTCGACAGGAAGGTGCCGTAGGTGACGTTGATCGCGTTCCAGCCGTCGCGTACGGCCGAGACGGTGCCGGCCAGTGCGGCCAGCCCCAGAGCGGCCTTGCCAAGCCAGGGGCCGCGCACGATCGCGCCCGTCGCCAGGCCGAGCAGCGGGAAGAACAACAGCCAGGTACCGCCGTATCCGATGGCCAGGGCGCAGGTCACCACGCCCAGCAGGAGCAGCGCCACCCTGGTGGACCGTGCCTCGCGCCTGCTCTTGTCGAAGGCGCGGAAGGTCACGTAGATGTAGAGCGAGTTGAAGGCGAGCAGACCCAGAGCGCCGATCCACGGGTTCGTGGACTTGTCCTGGAAGAGGTTCGAGAAGGCGCCCAACCCCATCAGCAGCCAGGGCAGCAGCGTGAATCCGCTGGGTGGCGGGCCCGGCATCTCGTCGCACTTCTGGGCCGTCTTCTGCCTGGCCCGGAACTGCCGCATGTCCTTCCTGTACGCCTCGCGCGCGAGCTGCCACGCACCGCACTGCCAGGAAATTCCGCGCATCCAGGACATCTCTCTCCCCGTTCAGCTGGTCGCCGCGCTCCGGCGGTACGACAGGACAGCGTACGAACCGAAGGCCAGCAGCCAAGCGGTCAGGATCACGACCGCGGTGAGCGCCGGGGCGTGGCCGTCGGCGACCGCCGTGCCGAGCTGGGCGAAACCATGGGTCGGGGTGTACGCGGACAGGGTGCGCAGCCAGCCGGGGAACAGGGTGACCGGGAACCACAGACCGCCGAGCACCGCGAGCCCCAGATTGCACACCATGTTGGTCACGCCCGTGGTCTGCGCGGTCATCCGGTAGCCGTTGCCGAGCCCGAGCAGGGTGAAGGGCAGTGAGCCGAACCACAGCAGCAGCGCGATCGCCGCCCACTGCCAGGCGGCCAGCCGCACCCCGTTGACCAGCGCGCCCGCCAGGAGCACCGCGACGATCGCGGGCAGGACCGTCACCGCACCGGTCAGGGCCCGGCCGACGACGACCTGGCGCGGGGTCATCGGGGTCACCCTCAGCTGCCGCAGCCAGCCGATGGCACGGTCCTCGGCGACCCCGCCGCCGGTGTTCAGCGCCGAGCCGACCGCGCCGTAGGCCGCCATGCCCACCATGGACGCCGCCTTCCAGGCGCCGTCGTTGTCACCGATGTTGGTGAACAGCAGGTACATCATCACCGGCATCGCGACCCCGCCGATCACAAAGCCGACGTCGCGCAGGGTCCGGCGCACCTCGAGCCGCAGGTAGTCCCACATCACACCGTCTCCTTCTCGCGTGCCGTCAGGGCCAGGAACGCGTCGTCCAGCGACGCAGGGGCGACCTCCAGGCCGCGTATCGCGTCCAGCCGGGCGAGGGCGATCACCGTCGCGTCGGAGTCGTCGGTGCGCAGTAGCGCCCGGTCCCCGCGCATCTCCACCGACCGCACGCCGGGAAGCAGGTCCAGCCCGTCGGTGGCACGGCCCGCCAGGTCGATCGAGACCAGGTTGCCGCCCGCGGACCGCCGCAGGTCCTCGCCCGTGCCGTCGGCCACGATCCGGCCGCGGTCGATGACGACGATCCGGTCGGCGTACGCGTCCGCCTCCTCCAGATAGTGCGTGGAGAACAGCACGGTGCGGCCGCTCCGGGCGTAGGCCCGCATCGAGTCCCAGAAGGCGTGCCGCGCCTCCACGTCCAGGGCCGCCGTCGGCTCGTCCAGCACGAGCAGCGACGGGTTTCCGGCGAGCGCCACCGCGAACCGCACCCGCTGGGTCTGTCCGCCGGAGAGCCGGTCCACGCGCCGCCCCGCCAGCTCGGTGATCCCGGCCAGCTGCAACGCCCGGTTCACGGGCAGCGGGTCGGGGTAGCGCCCGGCCACGAAGGACACCAGCTCGCGGACGGTGACGCGGGGCACGGCCCGCGCCTCCTGGAGCATGGCGCCCACCCGGCCCGCGCGCACGGCCCGTTCCGGGGAGGTGCCGAACAGCTCCACCGTGCCCGAGTCGGGCTCGTTCAGGCCGAGCAGCAGTGAGATCGTGGTCGACTTGCCGGCGCCGTTGCGGCCGAGCAGGGCGACCGTCTCGCCCGTCCCGATCTCCAGGTCGACACCGTCGACGGCGCGTACGGTCCCGTAGGTCTTGACCGCCCCCGTGAAGGACACGGCAGGTGGTGTCCCGGTCTTCTTCGTCATGTCCCCGACGCTACGGGCTGCCCAGGTGCGTCCGGCAGATGCTGTTGTACGGACTCGGGCAGGACAAATGTCATGGCCGACGGGCCCGGCGCGGTGCCGCCCGTAGAACTGACGCTATGTCAGGAGCCTTCACAAGCAAGGGGCCCTGGGCTATACAGAGGTCTGCCGTACTGGAACGCGTTCTAGAACGGACGGGTTCCCGCGGCCCCGTGACGACCCCGGTGCGGCCGACGGTGCGGACGGCCGCACCGGGGTCATCCCCGCGAGTGTCAGGAGCCCCATGCCCATCGACGCAGCCAAGGCCCTCGCCGCCGAACCCCGATCCAGCGAGATCACCTGGGACCACAAGGACGTCCAGCTGTACCACCTCGGCATCGGCGCGGGCGCCCGCCCCGACAAGGACTGCCCCGCCACCGACCCCGACGAGCTGCGCTACACCCTGGAGTCCCGGCTGCACGTCCTGCCGAGCTTCGCCACCGTCGCCGGCGCGGGCGCGCCCGCCGTGATCCGCGGACTGTCCCTGCCCGGCATCGAGGTCGACCTCGCCCGCGTCCTGCACGGCGGCCAGTCCCTGACCGTGCACCGCCCCCTGCCCGTCGCGGGCACCGCCACCGCCACCGGCCGCGTCGCCGCCGTGTACGACAAGGGCAAGGCGGCCGTCCTCGTGATGCGCACCGAGGTCGCCGACGCCGACGGCCCGCTGTGGACCAACGACTCCCAGATCTTCGTACGAGGAGAGGGCGGCTGGGGCGGCGACCGCGGGCCCTCCCTGCGGCTCGACGCGCCCACCGGCGAGCCCGACCGGACCGTCGAACGGCCGCTGCGCGAGGACCAGGCCCTGCTCTACCGCCTCTCCGGCGACTGGAACCCGCTGCACGCCGACCCCGAGTTCGCCAAGCTCGCCGGATTCGAGCGGCCCATCCTGCACGGCCTGTGCACCTACGGCAGCACGCTCAAGGCCGTCGTCGACACCCTGTTCGACGGCGACGTCACCCGCGTGCGCTCCTACGTCACGCGCTTCGCCGGGGTCGTGTACCCCGGCGAGACCCTGCGCATCCGTATGTGGCGGCGGGACGGCGCGGTGCGGGTGGCCGTGAGCGCCGTCGAGCGGGACGACGCGCCCGTGCTCGCCGACACCGTCGTCGAGCACACCTGAGTGCCGGCCCGGCCGGCCGGCACTTCCGGACCTGTGAGTTCCGTACTCCGAGGGGAGCCGCACCATGCGCGCAGCCGTACTGCACGAGATCGGCCAGGACAAGCTGGAGGTGCTCGACGACATCGAGGCGGCGGGGTTCGGGCCCGGCAAGGTGCGGATCCGGGTGCGCGCCACGGGGCTGTGCCACTCGGACCTGTCCGCGATGAACGGCGTACTGCCGCAGCCCGCCCCCTTCGTGCCGGGACACGAAGGCGCGGGCGAGGTCCTCGAAGTCGGCGAGGGTGTGAGCCGGGTGAAGCCCGGTGACCGGGTCGTGGTGTGCTGGCTGCCCGCCTGCGGCGCCTGTCCCGCGTGCAGGCGGGGGCAGACCGAGCTGTGCCTGGCCGGGTTCATGAACGCGGCCACTCCCAACTTCCGGCGCACCACGGGCGGTTCCGCCGACCTGTTCGGCTTCGCGGGCACCGGCACCTTCGCCGAGGAGGTCGTCGTCGACGCGGGCTGTGCGGTGCCCATCCCCGACGACGTGCCCTTCGACATCGCGGCCCTGATCGGCTGCGGGGTGACCACCGGGCTCGGCGCCGCCCTCAACACCGCGGACATGGCGGCCGGTTCGTCGGTCGCCGTCATCGGCTGCGGAGGCGTCGGCATGTCCGTGATCCAGGGCGCCCGGCTCAGGGGAGCCGCCGAGATCGTGGCCGTCGACCCGGTCGCCTCCCGCCGCGAGGCGGCCCTGAGGTTCGGCGCCACCCGGGCCGTCGCCCCGGACGGGCTGCCCGACGCCAGGCAGCAGGTGACCGGGGGCGAGGGCTTCGACCATGTCTTCGAGGTCGTCGGAAGGTCGGCCACCGCCCGGACCGCGTACGAGAACACCCGGCGCGGCGGCACCCTGGTGGTCGTCGGCGCGGGCGCACTGGACGACTTCCTGAAGCTCAACATGTTCGAGCTGTTTTTTGACGAGAAGCGGATCCTGCCCTCGCTGTACGGCGGCGGGGACGTCCTGCGCTCCTACGAGCGGACGATCGCGCTGTGGCGGGCGGGCCGGATCGACCTGGAGGGGCTGATCACCCACCGGGTGCCGCTGGCCGGGATCAACGAGGCACTCGAACAGATGCGGACCGGTACGGCGCTGCGTACGTGCATCGAGATCTGAACCTCCGCGAAGGGACGGGAAGGGAACCGAACTTGATGACACCGCCATCACTGCCGTCACGGCCCCTCGAGGGACGGACCGCGATCGTCACGGGTGCCGGGCGGGGCCTCGGCCGGGCCGAGGCGCTGGAACTGGCCCGGCTCGGCGCGTCGGTCGTCGTCAACGACTACGGACAGTCCGGCCGCGACGGTTCCGGCGCGGCCTCCGCCGCACCCGCCGAGGAGGTCGTCGCCGAGATCCGCGCGGCCGGCGGCCGGGCCGCCGCCCACAGCGGGGACGTCGGCGACCATGAACAGGCCCGCGCGCTGGTGGAGTTCGCCGTCGCGGAGTTCGGTCCGCTGGACATCCTCGTCAACAACGCGGGCATCCTGCGCGACCGCATGGTCTTCTCGATGTCCGAGGACGAGTGGGACTCGGTGATCCGGGTCCATCTCCGGGGCCACTTCAACACCACCCGCTTCGCCGCCGCGCACTGGCGGGCCCGGGCCAAGGCGGCTGGCGGCCCGGTGTACGGGCGGATCGTGAACACGTCCTCGGAGGCGTTCCTGGCCGGATCCGCCGGGCAGCCCAACTACGCGGCAGCCAAGGGCGGGATCGTAGGACTCACGACCTCCACCGCCCTCGCGCTCGCCCGGTACGGGGTGACGGCGAACGCGATCTGCCCGCGCGCCCGCACCCGGATGACCGAGGACGTCTTCGCCGGGGTTCAGCGGCCCGGTGAGGGCCTCGACCCGCTGGCCCCCGAGCATGTCGCCCCGCTCGTCGGCTATCTCGCGGCACCGGCCGCCGCACAGGTGAACGGGCAGCTTCTCGTCGTGCACGGCGGCATGGTCGCGATCGTCGAACGGCCCCGCATACAGGCCAGGTTCGACACCGGGCAGGATGTCTTCACCTACGACGAACTCGACGCGCTGCTCACCCCGCACTACGCGCAGCGGCCCCCGGGCGAGACGTTCGCGGCCGCCGAGGTGCTCGGGCTCAGACACGCGGGGGCGGCGGATCGCTGAGCAGCCGGCCGTCCGTGGCCAGCGGCGGGTGGGCGAGCTGCGGCAGATAGTGCCGGAAGAACAGCTCGCCAACCAGCTCCCGCCTGCTGCGCACCCCCACCTTGTCGAACACCTGCTTGAGATGGTCCTGCACGGTGTACTCGCTCACCCCGAGGTCGCGGGCGATCTCACCGGTCGAGCGGCCCACCAGGATCTTCTGCGCGATCTGCCGGGCGCGTGGCGTGAGCCCGTAGACGTCCAGGACCAGCGGGGTCAGCTCGGCGGGCTCGGTCGGGCCCACGGAGACGACGGTGGTCGGCTCGCCGCCCTGCTCGACGGGCCAGGCCCGCAGCGAGATCCACCGCCCGGCGCCCGTGGGCGCCCGGACGTGCGCCCCGGCCCCGGCGGTCTCACCGCGCGCCCGCACGGCCAGGGCCCGCAGGACGTAGTGGCCGGAGCCCACCGGCCCGGAACCCCCGTCGGGCATCGCGTCCTGGGCGTTCGCCTCCTGCAACTGGTCGATCCAGTGCTGGGCGGTCGGGGACATCCGCCGCACCCTGAAGTCGCCGTCGAGGACCACCCAGCCCGGGGCGTCCGGCAGCGGGCGGGAGTCCACGCCGTCCACCCCCGACAACAGCAGCGAACGGCGCAGCGCCGCGCACGCGGGCACGCTCAGCGCCTCGGCGGCGGCGAACTCGGCGGGTGAGAAGGGCGGGGAGTGCGTGTCGCGGCACAGCACGAACAGGCCCCAGGTGTGCGGGCCGTGCCGCAGCAGGACCCGTAACTCGTCCGCCAGGCCGAGCGGTTCGAGGATCTCCCGGTAGTACTTGCTGTCGTCGAGGCGCCCGTGCGTGGAGCGGCTCAGCAGGCTCGCCGCGCCGGAACGCCGAGCGAGAGCCCGCAGATTGTCGATGTCGTCCTGCTCCACGTGCTCGATCTCGAACAGGCGCCGCATGCTCCCCTCCGGGAAGCCGTGGGCGTGCTGTCCGCCGGTGTCCAGCAGCGTGGCGGGGTCGAGGATCACCGCGCACCACACATCGGCCGGTACGGCGTCGAGCAGGACCTCGGCGGTGCGGTCGAGTACGGAGAGGGCGCCGGCCGCGCCACGCAGGGCGCGCTCCAGGCGTCTGACGGTCTCGGACAGGATCATCGGCGCGTCCCGGGTGGTGCCGTGGTGCCGGAGACCGCCGCCGTATCCCAGCAATCTGGGATACCGCCGTGATGTAGCGCTCCGTACCGTGGGGTCTCGATTGTGGGGGTCGACGCACGACGCGACAAGGGGGAGTCGCGGGTGCCGCCACCGCCGGGGGCACGGGGGAGCCCCGTACGGAACGGCCCCGCCCGTCGTACGACGGGCGGGGCCGTGTCCGGTGCGTCGACCGCGCTCACCGGGGTGTCGGCGCGCCCATGGTGGTGGGCGCCGACGGTTCGCGCTCCCTCGTGCCGGTCAGGCCGCGGTGTCGGATGCCCCCTGCTGCCCGGCCGGCTTGCGGTGCCGGCCGTGCGGGGCCGCCTCGTGGTCCTCGGCCGAGACCGGGCCACGGTGCCGGCCGTGAACCAGGGCGTCCTGGTCCTCGGCGGACAGCGGCGATGCGGTGCTGGTGTCGCTCATGAGAAGTGTTCACCCCGTCAACATGATCCTTCGTACAGCCGGGCGAGTCTAACGGGCTGCGGTGACAGTTGTGACAGGGGTTGTCACGACCGTCGTGTCGGGGGTAGTGACGGCGTCCGGGCCGGGGAGTGCGGAGGCCGCCTCGGCTGTGGGCAGGGCTGCCGCCGGGGGCCGTGACCGTCCGGTGCCGGTGGTGCTGCCGGGGTCGGGGCGGGGCCAGGTGAGCGTGCGGCGGAGGGAGACGCCGGCCGATGCGGGGGTCTTGCGGGGGCGTGGGGGTGGCGCCGGCTGGTGCGGCACGGACGGGTTCGGCATCGACGGGCTCGGCATCGGCTCTGTGGTCGGGGGCTGTGCTGTCGGCGGGCGGTGCAGGGGTGTCTGTGGCGAGGGCGCCCGGGGGGAGGGCGCCTGTTGCTGGGGTGTCCGTTGCAGTGGCGCCTGTCGGGACGGCGCCTGTCGGGACGGTGTATGACGGGAAGGCGCCTGACGGGAGGACGTCCGTTGCAGGGGCGCCTGTTGCAGCGGTACCGGTCGTACCGGCCCCTGCTCCCGTGCCGGGGGCTCGACCGTCGTCACCGGTGCCTCCAGCCGCGCCACCCCGCAGCGCTCCGCATCCGTGGTGAACGGCAGCCGCAGTTCCCCCTCCCGGGTCCACAGCCCCGCCCCGGCCAACCACCCCTGGGGCGCGGCGAGATGCAGGATCCTGCGGTGCGCGGGGCGCCAGACCCCGATCCAGCTGCCCGCCGCCCCGTCGATCCTGAGCGCCACCGCGCAGCTCTCCGGTGTGAGCACCTGCCCCGGCTGGATCGCGAACGGGGTCACCGGACAGTCCAGGCGCAGACAGTCGGGGAAGCGCACCGGCAGCGTGCTCCCCAGCACCCCCCAGCCGAGCCGCTCCCGGCCCGGTGAGGGCGCGTCGGAACGGATCAGCAGCAGTCCGCTGTCCGGATCGGCGAGCAGCAGCCGGTCGTTGCTCCCGTCCGCGATCTGCAGCAGCGGCGACACCTCCCCGCCCCGCGCCAGATCCACCACCACCGTCTTCGTGGGACCCCCGTCCCGGGTGCGGTCCAGGGCCAGCAGCCGGCCGGCCCGGTCCAGCCAGGCCCCGCCCGTGCACCGGCCGGGCAGCTCCGCCAGGCGCTCGGGCCCGGCCGCCCCGCCCGCCACCAGCCACACCGCGGTGGACCGCGGGCCCACCGCGAGCGCGAACGCCCGGTCGCCCGTCGGCGCGGGCGGCAGCAGCTCCAGCCGGGTCCCCTCCCCGGGGTCGTCCACCGCACCCAGCGGCAGCTCGCCAGTCCCCGGTCCGGCCGGGTACAGCAGCGAGAACAGATGGCGCCCCGCCACGAGGCGGTGGATCAGCACCCGGCCGTCGGCCAGCGGCTGGACCCCGGTGCCGGGTTCCTCCGGCTGACTGCCGGGCAGCGGTACGGCGTAGGGTTCGGGGCCGTCCAGGGTCCAGCGCTCCGGATACCAGGACACACCGCTCAGGGCGAGACGGGCCGCGTAGGACCCGTCCGCGGTGATCACACATCCGGGCCGGGTCGCCCACTCGTTCCCGTCCGCCGTGGCGGACTCGAAGGCACAGGCCGTCATCTTTCGGTCACCTCCGGCGACGAAGCTAGTTTTCGTACGCACGGACGTGACCTGCGCGGACGCTCGCTTCACACATAAGGGTGTTCGTGCAGCCAATCGCCTGAGGAAACAGGGGCGGCTGTGCTGCACAAGAGGGCGCGCACCGCACCCGTGCACAACCCCGGCACTCGGCACGGGGCGCCCGGGACGCGTCCGGCCCGGGGAGTCACCCGTGACCGGCCGGGCAGGGACCTGGGGCAGGTAGCCTTTCCCCGTGCCCCGTCTGTCTGAAGTCATCGCCGCGCTGGAGACCCTGTGGCCCGCCGAGCGGGCCGAGTCCTGGGACGCGGTCGGCACCGTCGTCGGCGACCCCGACCAGGAGGTCTCCCGGGTCCTGCTCGCGGTCGACCCCGTCCGGGAGATCGTCGACGAGGCGGTGAAGCTGGGCGCGGACCTGCTGGTCACGCACCACCCGCTCTATCTGCGCGGTACGACGACGGTGGCGGCCTCCACCTTCAAGGGCCGCGTGGTGCACACCCTCATCAAGAACGACATCGCGCTGCACGTCGCCCACACCAACGCCGACCGGGCCGACCCCGGCGTCAGCGACGCCCTCGCCGGCGCGCTCGACCTGCGGGTCGTACGCCCCCTGGTCCCGGACACGACCGACCCGGAGGGCCGCCGGGGCCTCGGCCGGATCTGCGAGCTGGAGCACCCCGTGACCGTGCGCGAGCTGGCCGCCCGCGCCGCCGAGCGGCTGCCCGCCACCGCGCAGGGCATCCGGGTGGCCGGCGACCCCGAGGCGCTGGTGCGCACGGTCGCCGTCAGCGGCGGCTCCGGCGACAGCCTCTTCGACGACGTCCGCGCGGCCGGTGTCGACGCCTTCCTCACCGCGGACCTGCGCCATCACCCCGCGTCGGAGTTCATGGCCGCCGACGCCCACCGTCCTCTCGCGCTGCTCGACGCGGCGCACTGGGCCACCGAGTGGCCCTGGTGCGAGCTGGCCGCCGCCCAGCTCGACGAGATCTCCGACCGCCACGGATGGGACCTGCGCGTCCACGTCTCGAAGACGGTCACCGACCCCTGGACCGCCCACGCGGCGTCGTCCAACCCGACGAAGACCCCTGGAGCCCCCAACTGAACGCCGCGCCCGCCGACCAGATCCGACTCCTCGACGTACAGGCCCTGGACGTGCGCCTGCAGCAGCTCGCGCACAAGCGGAAGTCCCTGCCCGAGCACGCCGAGATCGAGTCGCTGACCAAGGACCTCACGCAGCTGCGCGACCTGCTGGTCGCCGCGCAGACCGAGGAGAGCGACACCGCCCGCGAGCAGACCAAGGCGGAGCAGGACGTGGACCAGGTGCGTCAGCGCGCCGTCCGTGACCAGCAGCGGCTCGACTCGGGTGCGGTCACCTCGCCGAAGGACCTGGCGAACCTCCAGCACGAGATCGCCTCGCTCGCCAAGCGCCAGGGCGACCTGGAGGACGTCGTCCTGGAGGTCATGGAGCGCCGCGAGTCCGCGCAGGAGCGGGTCGCCGAGCTGACCGAGCGGGTCGCGTCGGTGCAGTCGAGGATCGACGACGCGACCGCGCGCCGGGACACGGCCTTCGAGGGGATCGACGGCGAGGCCGCGACGGTGTCGAAGGAGCGCGAGGTCGTCGCCGGCTCGGTGCCCGCGGACCTGCTGAAGCTGTACGACAAGCTGCGCGAGCAGCAGGGCGGCATCGGCGCGGCCAAGCTGTACCAGCGCACCTGTCAGGGCTGCCGTCAGGAGCTGGCGATCACCGAGCTGAACGAGATCCGCGGGGCCGCCCCCGACACGGTCGTCCGCTGCGAGAACTGCCGCCGCATCCTGGTGCGTACGTCCGAGTCCGGTCTGTAAGAGGCGTCGGGCGTGCGGGAGTTCATCGTCGAGGCCGACGGCGGTTCCCGGGGCAACCCGGGGCCCGCGGGCTACGGCAGCGTGGTGCTGGACGCGGCGACGGGCGAGACGCTCGTGGAGCGGGCCGAGTTCATCGGTACCGCCACCAACAACGTCGCCGAGTACCGGGGGCTGCTGGCCGGTCTGAGCGCGGCCCACGAGCTGGACCCGGCCGCCCGGGTGCATGTCCGCATGGACTCCAAGCTGGTCGTGGAGCAGATGTCGGGCCGCTGGAAGATCAAGCATCCGGCGATGCGGCCGCTGGCCATGCAGGCCGCCGCCCTGTTCCCGGCCGGGCAGGTCACCTACGAGTGGATCCCGCGCGAGCAGAACAAGCACGCGGACCGGCTCGCCAACGAGGCGATGGACGCGGGGAGCCGGGGGGAGCGGTGGGAACCGTCCCGGTCCACCGCGGAGTCGGACGCGCGCGCCGTCACCCTCCCCGAACCGGCCGGCCCGCCGGGCGACGCGGCCGTGGGTGCGGCCAAGGCCCGTGCGGCCCTGGCGGGCGCCACCGCCACCGCGCCGGGGGACGCCCGTACCGTCGGCTCCACGGCGGCCGATGTGCGGGCCGCCCGCTACGTCGCCGCCGCCCCGCCCGACCTCGGCGCCCCGACCACCTTCGTGCTGCTGCGGCACGGCGAGACCCCGCTCACCCCGCTCAAGCGGTTCTCCGGCAGCGGCGGCAGCGATCCGTCGCTGTCCGACGTCGGCCGGCGCCAGGCGGAACTGGCCGCCGGGGTGCTCGCCGCGCGCGGGACCGTCCAGGCCGTCGTCTCCTCGCCCCTCGCCCGTTGCCGCGAGACGGCCGAGGCCGTCGCCGCCCGGCTCGGGTGCGAGGTGGGCATCGAGGAGGGGCTGCGGGAGACCGACTTCGGTGCCTGGGAGGGCCTCACCTTCGGCGAGGTGCGGGAGCGGTACCCGGACGACATGAACGCCTGGCTGCGCGACCCGGAGGCCGAACCCACCGGCGGCGGCGAGAGCTTCGCAGCCGTCGCCCGCCGGGTCGCCGCGGCGCGGGACCGGCTCGTCGCCGCGTACGCGGGCCGTACGGTCCTGCTCGTCTCGCATGTCACGCCGATCAAGACCCTGGTCCGCCTCGCCCTGGAGGCGCCCCCGCAGGCGCTGTTCCGCATGGAGTTGTCGGCGGCCTCGCTGACCGCGGTGGCGTACTACGCGGACGGCAACGCGAGCGTCCGCCTCCTCAACGACACGTCCCACCTGCGCTGAACGCCCGCCGGCCGGGAGGGGTCTGTTTCCGCAGCGCCGCCGCCTCCCGGGCCAGCCCCTCGATCCGCGCCCAGTCCCGGGCCGCGATCGCGTCCTGGGGCACCATCCAAGTCCCGCCCACGCAGCCGACGTTGGGCAGCGCCAGATAGTCCGGGGCGTTCACCGGGCCGATCCCGCCCGTCGGACAGAAGCGCGCCCGGGGGAGCGGTCCGGCCAGCGACCTCAGATACGCCGTGCCGCCCGCGGCCTGCGCCGGGAAGAACTTCATCTCCGTGACGCCGCGTTCCAGGAGCGCGACGACCTCCGATGTCGTCGAGACCCCCGGCAGGAACGGCACCCCGGACGCCTGCATCGCCGTCAGCAGCGCGTCCGTCCATCCCGGGCTGACGAGGAAGCGCGCGCCCGCCGCCACACAGTCGCCGACCTGCCCCGGCGTGAGGACCGTGCCCGCCCCCACCAGCGCGCCCGGGACCTCGGCCGCGGCCGCCCGGATCGCCTCCAGCGCGGCCGGGGTCCGCAGTGTCAGCTCGATGGCCGGGAGCCCGCCCGCCACGAGGGCGCGGGCCAGCGGGACGGCGTCGGCGGCGTCCGTCACCACGACCACGGGGAGGACGGGCGCGACGTCGAGGACGGAGAGCGCGGACGCCGACGGGGGCAGGGGTGAGGCCATGGCCTCATCCTGCCCACGGAAAGCACTATGCGCAAAGGTCGTTGCACATGCTGCAACGACCGCTCGTGCAAGCCGCTGCGCCTCAGTGGATCTCGGTCACCACCACGTCGAGCGTCCACGCCCTGCCCGCCCGGCCCGGTGCCTCGGCCTCCACCGCGTACCCGAGGTCCCGCAGCGCCTCCACCAGCTCCGCCGGGTCCTTCGGCACGGCCCCCGCCGTCAGCAGACTGCGCACGATCCGCCCCTTCGTGGCCTTGTTGAAGTGGCTGACGACCGACCGCTTCTCCACCCCGTCCACCATCCGGGAGTGCAGCACCCGCACGGTCGCCGTCCGCCCGGCGACCTCGCCCTTCGGCTTCCACGCGGCCGCGTAGGCGGAGGAGCGCAGATCGAGCACCAGCCCGGCGCCGGCCGCGGCGGGCAGGGCCCCGGCCATCGGCGTACGCCAGTACGCGCCGAGGGCGCCCAGACCGGGCAGCTTCACCCCCATCGAGCAGCGGTACGAGGGAATGCGGTCCGTCATGCGGACCGCCCCCCACAGGCCGGAGAAGACGAGCAGGGACCCGGCCGCGCGCCGGGCGGCCGCCGCGTCCAGCGAACCGAGGTCGAGGGCGTCGTAGAGCACACCGGTGTAGATCTCCCCGGCGGGCCGCGCCCCCGCCGTCCGCAGCCCGGCGTTCTTGGCGACCTCCCCGCGCAGCCCCTCGCCGATCCCCAGCACCTCGCGCGCCTTGTCCTCGTCCCCCGAGCACAGCTCCACCAGCTCACCGAGCACGGCCTCCCGCGCGGCGCTCAGCCCGGGCAGCGACAGCGACTCCAGCTCCAACGGGGCACCGCTCCCTGAGGGGGCCTTGCCTTCGGAGGGCGGCAGCAGGACGAGCACGAATTCTCCTCGATACCGAACAGCGGGACTCGCGCCAGGTTACGGGGTCGGACGGGTGAGGGGCCTTGGCGCCCGGGCCGGAGGAGCCCATGCGCCCGGCCCACGATCGAGGGAACGGTCGCCGATCCCTCGGACAGGCGATCTTCCGACGCCACAGTCTGGCGAGCGACCGAAGGAGGGGCGTGACATGACTGCCGAGGCCCATGGGCCGCTCACGCCGGCGGAGGGCCTGCTGGAGATCTTCCGGAGCATCGACACCCCGGAGGGCTTCCGGGCCGAACCGGTCGAGGGCGGGATCGTGGTGACACCGCCGCCGGACGGGGACCACGAGGACTGCATCAGCCTGATCATGAAGCAGGTGATCCGTCGGTCCCGGACCGACATGGACTCCTCAGGGAACAAAGGTCTGAAACTCCGCGGCGGCGGCTGCCCACGGGACCACGTGATCCCCGACGGCACATTCGCCCCCGGGGAACTGCGGATCTTTCGGGGTGCCGGCTCCTGGATGCCCTGCGACGGCGTCGCGATGGTCCTGGAGGTGACGTCCACCAAGCCCGGGATCGACCCCGAGGGCAAACGGCGCTGCTACGCCCGCGGCGGCATCCCGCTCTATCTGCTGGCGACCGCGACGACTCCTCGCTCACGCTGTTCAGCGATCCGGAGCGCGACGACTACCGCCAGCACTGCACGATCCCCTTCGGCAAGCCGCTGACCCTGCCGGAGCCCTTCGCCTTCGAGCTGGAGACGGCGGCGTTCCGCTGACCGCCGGACCGGGAGGTCCTGGCCGCCCGGTACCATGGTCGCTACGGCAGACGAGCCGGGCGGACGGCCGCGTGGAGGTTCTTGTGGACCTTCCCGAGGAACGTCCGGGCTCCACAGGGCAGGGTGGTGGCTAACGGCCACCCGGGGTGACCCGCGGGACAGTGCCACAGAAAACAGACCGCCGGGGACCTCGGTCCTCGGTAAGGGTGAAACGGTGGTGTAAGAGACCACCAGTGCCCAGGGTGACCTGGGCAGCTAGGTAAACCCCACCCGGAGCAAGGTCAAAAGGGGCCGCTGTAACAGGCGCCCTGCGCGGACGTCGGAGGGCTGCTCGCCCGAGTCCGCGGGTAGACCGCACGAGGCCGGCGGCAACGTCGGCCCTAGATGGATGGCCGTCACCGAGGGGCCCGCGAGGACCCCCCGGGACAGAACCCGGCGTACAGCCCGACTCGTCTGCCGCTCGATCGACGCGCGCCAACTGTTGCCCTGGAGGAATCCTCCGGGGCATCCGGCGTTTCTGGGCGCACTCGGGATCAGTCTCGGCCGCAGTGTCGGCGAGCCACCGCCCCGCCGTCCCCGCCATCGGCTGCGAAGTCTGTCGACATCAAGTATCTTGATGTCGAGATTATTCGGGCGGGGGAACGGGGTCAGCCATGTCACGGGCCGGGGACGGACTGATAGCGCAGCTGCGGCGGCCGCCGGGTGGGCGGGACGCGCGGATCATGTTGCTCGCGCAGTGCGTGGACCGGACCGGGACCGGGGTGTGGGCCGCGGCCTCCGTGCTGTACTTCACCTTCGTCAGCGGGCTGGACGCGCGCCGGCTCGGACTGCTGCTCGGGGTCGGGGCGGTCGCCGGGATAGCCGGGTCACCGCTGGCCGGGCGCGCCGCCGAACGGTTCCCGGTGCGTGGTCTGCTGATCGGCTGTCATCTGCTGCGGCTCGGCACGATGGGCCTGTTGCTGGTCGCCCGTGACTTCGCCACCCTGCTGCCCGTGGTCGCCGTGACGTGCCTGGGGGAGCGAGCGGCCAAGACGCTGGAGATGCTCTTCGCCACCCGGGTCGCGGGCGAGCAACGAGCCACCTACCAGGCGCTGTCCCGCAGTGTGGCCAACGCCGGATACGCGGTCGGCGCGGGCATCGCCGCGATCGGCCTCGGCGTCGGCACCACGAACGCCTACCGCGCGCTGATCCTGGCCGACGCACTCTCCTTCGTCCTGGCCGCCGCACTGGTCTGGCGGACCCGGGAGCCGGCCGGCCACGGGCTGGTCGTGGCGCAGGGCGACGGCGTGGTCGTCGACGTACCGTCAACTGCTCCCAGCCCTTGGCGGGATCGCGGCTATCTCCTCTTCGTCCTGCTCGACATCCCGATGAACCTGGACGACTCGGTTCTCAACGTCGGCCTGCCGCTGTGGCTGGTGCACCACACCAGCGCGCCGCACGCGGTCGTCCCCGCCTTCCTGGTGCTCAACACCGTGCTCGTGGTGGTTCTGCAACTGCGGGTCTCGGCATGGGTCGAGGGCCCGGGCGGGGCGGCCGCGGCCGTGGGCTGGTACGGCGTGATCCTGTTCGCCTGCTGCCTGGTACTGGCGACCGCCACCGGCGGTGGGGCCTGGTCGGCCTCACTCGCCATGCTCGCGGCCGCGATGCTGGTCACCCTCGCCGAACTGATGCGCTCGGTGAGTTCCTGGGAGCTTGCGGTCAGCCTGGCACCGCCACGGGCCCGGGCCTCCTATCTGGGAGTGGCCGGGATGGCCCAGTCGGTGCAGAAGTCGGTGGGCCCCCTGCTCCTGACCGGCGCGGTGATGACGGCGGGCCCGGCGGGCTGGCTGGCGCTCGGCGCAGGGGTCACCGGGCTGAGCCTGGTGCAGCGACGGGCCGGCCTACGGCGACTGACGGCCCTCTCCTCGCCCCGAGTCGCCGACGTGTTCCCCCCGGACCGCCGCCCCGCGGACCGGAGTTGACCGCGGCGGCCGTACACGGAAAAGCACGACGGCGCGTTGACCGCGTCGCCGTGCCGTAGGACCGCTCAGACCAGATGCCCGGTGCGCCGCTGGCCCCGGGTGTACTCGGCCTCGGCGAGCACCGATGCCATCAGCTCGGAGTCGAGGGTGGAGGCGTCGGCCAGGCGTGAGGGCGCGGCGTGGGCGTTGAGCAGGAGTTTGTTGACCCGCAGAGCGGTGGGGGAGCGGCGCAGGATCGGCCGGTACCAGGCCGCCACCGCCGCGTCGAGGTCTTCCTCGGGTACGACGTTCTGGAGGACGGAGAGCGTCAGGGCCTCCTGGGCGGTGAACGCGCGGCTGGTGAGGATGAGTTCGCGGACGCGGGCGGCGCCGACCTCGGCCAGGAGCCGGGGGAGCAGTCCGCCCCAGGCGGTGGGCAGGCCGAGGGCGAGTTCCGGGAGCCGGAAGGTCGCGGTGTCGGCCGCGACCCTGAGGTCGCAGGCGAGAGCGAGGGCGAGGCCCGCGCCGATGGCCTTGCCCTGGACGCGTGCGATGGTGACGGCCGGGTTGTCGGTGAGGGCCGCGCAGACGCGGCGCGCCTTGACGCCCGAGGCGCGAATGCCGCTGCCCGCCGGATCCTCGGCCAGGTGCTCGGCGTACTCGGTGCGGTCTCCCCCGAGGCTGAAGTCGGGGCCTGCGGCGGAGAGCACGATGACCCGGGTGCCGGCGTCCTGGGCGTCGAGGACGTCGAGCAGTTCGTCGAGCAGGGTCTCGGTGACCGTGTTGCCCTGGTCGGGGGCGTTCAGCTCGATGGACAGCACGGGTCCCTGCCGGTCGGTCCGCAGCGTCTTGAGGGACTGGCTGGTGGGGGTGGGCAGGGCACTCATGTCGTCACTTTCAGGGAGGTCACGCGCCGGAAGACCATACGGGGGGCGTAGGAGGGTCCGGCGGTGAGTCGGAGGGTCGGGAATCGATTCAGCAGACGGGTCAGCAAGGTCTGGGCCTCGAGCCGGGCGAGTGCCGCGCCGAGGCAGTAGTGGGCTCCACCGCCGAAGGTGAGATGGCCGCGGTTGCTGCGGAGGATGTCGAAGGTGTGGGGGTTCTCGTTGCGGCGCGGGTCGTGGTTGGCGGCGCCGTACAGGACGTGGACCATCGTGTCCTTGGCGATGGGCACGCCCGCGAGGACGGTGTCGTCGGCGGCGACCCGCGTGTTGAGGTGGATGGGCGGGTCGTAGCGCAGGGCCTCGTCGATGGCGTCGTCGATGTGCTCGGGGTGGCGGCGCAGCCAGTCCCAGCGGGCCGGGTCCTCCAGCAGGAGCCGGACGGCGACGGAGAGCAGGGTCGCGGAGGTCTCCAGGGAGGCGATGGTGATGAACATCGTCAGGTAGTAGAGGAGGCGGTCCGCGGCTTCCTGGTCGCCGGGCATCTCGGCGTCCCAGTGGCGGATCCAGCCGGAGACGACATCGTTGCCGGGACGGGCGCGGCGCTGCCGGACGAGGTCGGTGAAATAATCCCGGAGCCGGAGCGTCGCCTCGGCGGAGACGTCGAGTTGGCTCTTGGTGGGCAGGAGTTCCTGGGCGTGCACCTGCCGGTGGGTGATGTCCAGGATGTGCGCGTGGTCCTCGGGCGGGATGCCGAGCCAGCGTCCGACCGTGCGGACCGGCAGCTGCTCGCTGACGGCGGCGACGAAGTCGGCCTCGCCGTGGTCGCGCAGCAGTGCGTCGAGGTCGTCGAGGAGCTCGTCGACGTGTTCTTCGATGTCGGGCCGCATGGCGTCGAGGGTGTGACGGTCGAAGAGATTGCCGAGAGCGCGGCGCTGGCAGGTGTGGACAGGAGCGTTGAGCCGGGACAGTACGTGGCTCATCTCCTGGATGGCCAGGGACTGCCAGCGCTCCGGATCGGGCTGCCGCTCCTGCCACGCGATGTCGGGCACCAGCCAGTTCCTGCCGCGCAGGACCTGGCTGCATGCCTCGAAACCGGTGATGAAGTAGCCGCCCCAGGGGGCGGGGACAACGTCTCCCAACGCGCGTAGCTCTGCCCAGACGGGGGGTGGGGTGTGTTGTCCGTCGGTGGAGCGAAGACGCCGGAGTACTGAGATGACGGCGCGGCGGTCGTTGGTTATGCCACCTATGTCGTCAACAGCGGTCACGCGGGGCTCCTTAGGCGGGGCGTTACCGAAGTGATTCCGGCGGAATCTACCCTTCCACGACCTTGGGTCATGCCCCGCTGAGTGTTGCCCCTGTCACATTCCGTGCCTCACACGCGGAACACGTCGAGGAAGGTGCTCCAGAACCCTTTCTTGGCCGGCCTGGTCTCCTGACGGGGGACCGGTGCGGTGCGGGCCCGCGGCGGCTCCGCCGCCGCCGTGCGCGTGGTCTGCGCGGGGGCGTGGAGCGCGGCCACCCGGGTGCCGGGGGTCGGCGTGAACCGGACGGGCAGGGCGACCAGCGCACGGTGGAAGGGACCCGGGCGCCACTGGAGATGCTCCGCCGGGACATCGAGGGTGAGGTCCGGCAGCGCGTTGAGGATCGCCTCGATCGCGGTCAGGGCGATCACCGTGGCCGGCGACTTCGCCGGGCAGGCGTGCGGCCCGGCACCCCAGGCCAGGTGCGCCCCCTTGCTCAGGGACTGGCGGGCCTCCCGGAGCGAGGGGTCGTTGTTGGCCGCCCCGAAGCTGATGACCAGGGGGGTGTTGGCCTCGACGGGAACGCCGCCCAGGTCCACGTCGTGGACAGGGTAGTGGGTGGCGTAGTTGGCGATGGGCGGGTTGTTCCACAGGACGTGGTCCAGCGCCTCCTCGGTCAGCATCCCCGCGCCGCGGGCGGAGGAGCCGCTCGACAGCAGCAGGAGCAGAGCGCTGCCGATGAGGTTGCGCTCGGGCTCGACGCCGGCGCCCATCAGCATGACCAACTGGTCCTTGAGCTCCTCGTCGTTCAGCCCGGCGGGGTGCTGGATGAGCCAGGAGGTGACGTCGTCCGCGGGCTCACGCCGCTTGAGCGCGATCAGCTCCATGAGACAGGCGGTCAGCTCCTCGTTGGCCTTGAGGGCGTCCTTGCCGTCGAAGATCGCGGACATGGAGCTGGTGAGCCGGTCGCCGATGCTGGCGGGGCAGCCGAAGAGCCGGTTGAACAGCAGCAGTGGCAGCAGCTTGGCGTAGTCGTTGAGGAGGTCGGCGCGCCCGCGCTCGCTGAACTGGTCGATCAGGAAGGCCGCGATGGGCTCGACGTCACGGCGGATCCTGCCGATGTTGAGCCGGTCGAGGCTGTCCGTCACGGCCTTGCGCAGCCGGAGATGGACGGCGCCGTCGGTGAACAGGCAGTTCGGACGGTACGCCATCATCGGCAGCACCGGGTTGTCCAGGGCTATTCGGCCCTCGTTGAGGGCCTTCCAGCGGCGGGGATCCCGGCTGAAGTCCGTGGTGTTCTGCAGAACGGTCCGCGCCGCCTGGTAGTCCGTGACGAGGGTCGCGTCCACGCCCGGGGCGAGCTCGACCGGGGCCGCGGGCCCGAACGCACGCAGGGCGTCGTACACGCCCTGGGGGTCGTCGGCGAAGTCCTGGCCATGCATGGGGCATCTCGCCGGGACGCCCGATACGGCGGCCGAATGCTGAAGGTCCATGAGATGTTCCTTTGAGTTCCCGGAGCGCTCGGCGCCCCGGGCGGTGGTGTCGAAAGGCGGTCGGTTCAGGCCGACCGGACGAGGAGATGCTGGACGAGGGTGATCAGCGCCTGGGCCGAGGACTCCCGCTTGCGGGCGTCGCAGTACGAGACGGGCGTGTGCGGCAGGAGATCGAGCGCCTCACGGATCTCGTCCTCCTCGTACTCGTCCGGCGTGAAGCTGTTCACCGCGATGGAGTACTCGAGGCCGTACTTCTCGACCAGCTCGATCACCGGGAACGAGTCGGCGAGCCGGACGGGATCCACCAGGATCAGCGCTCCCATCGCACCCCGGGCCATGTCCTCCCACAGCTGCATGAACCGCTGCTGACCAGGCGTGCCGAAGAGATACAGCACCACCTCGTCGCTGAGGGTGAGACGGCCGAAGTCCAGGGCCACGGTGGTCGTCATCTTGTCCGGCGCACCGCGCAGATCGTCCACGTGCATGGACGCCTGCGTCATCTTCTCCTCGGTGCGCAGGGGGGCGATCTCGGACAGCGAGCCGATGAACGTTGTCTTGCCCACGGCGAAGTGCCCCACCACGAGAATCTTCGCCGTGGTGGTCACCGCACCCGAGACGTAACGGGTCTCAGGCGAAACGGGATTGGAGTCCATACAGCACCTTTTCGATCAGGTCTCTGTCGACGGCCTGGGCAGGGGGAGGCGCGGCGCGGCGCAAGAGGTGTCCCTGCTCGGCTAAGTCGCTCAGCAGCAGACGGGCGACACCCACCGGCAGGCCCAGATGTGCGGCCACCTCGGCCACGGCCAGATAGCCTCCGCCGCACAGCTCCCAGATCGCGCGCACCTCCGGGCTGGCTCCCAGGGGCAGTTCGCGGTCGGGAGCCAGGGTGACCAGGGTGTGCAGCGACAGGTCGTCAGCGGAGGGCAGCCGCCGGCCGCCGGTGATGACGTAGGAGCGGACGAGTTCGCTGGAGACCGGAGCTTCCTCGCCGGGCATGGTCATGCCTCGGCACCAGCGCTCTGGCGCTCCGGTGTACTCAGAGCGACACCCAGTGCCTTCACCTGCTGCTGCATCCGGATCGACATGAGTTCCATGTCGACGTCCAGGGCGGCGGAGACCGCCATGTAGGACCCGCTGCCCGCAGCGATCAGGAAGATCCAGCCGCCGTCGTACTCCATGAGGGTCTGCTTCCAGATCCCCTTGCCACTTGCCACGAAGGGGGCGACCGCGCGGCTCAGGGACTGCATCGAGCTCATCGCGGCGGCGTTCTTCTCGGCGTCGTCCCGGGAGATGCCGCTGGAGCGTTCCAGCAGCAGGCCGTCGGCCGAGACGAGAATCGCATGGCGGGCGCCGCTCACCGTCAGCACGTCGTCGAGCACCCACGACAGATCCGGCTTCACTGTTCTTGAGTTCCTTCCGTGGTGGTGGTGTCCCGTCCGCGGAGCGTTCCGCGTGCGAAGGCACCGATGCGCGACGCGGTCACCTCGCTGTTGTGCTCCGACACCGGCTCCGGGGCCGGCTCGGTGACGGCAGGCTGCGGAACCACCGCGACCGCCCGTCGGCGCTTGGGCAGCCCGCCCGCCGTCGTCCCGATGATCGGCACCGGGGCGGGGATCCGGGCCACGCGCGCTGCGGCCGCCGGGGCCTCGGTCTCGACGGACAGGCCGGTCTCGGCCGCGGGTTCGGGCGCTTCGTTGGTCAAGAGGCTCTCCGGCAGAAGGATGACCGCGCGTACACCGCCGTACGGCGACACAGAATCGACGGACACCTTGAAGCCGTACCGGTCGGAGAGCACTCCGGCGACAGCGAAACCGACCCGGGGCGGGTTGCCGAGGCTGGTGATCGAGATGGGTGCCGCCGGGCTCAGCAGAGCGGCCGCACGGTCCTTCTCCTCCTGGCTGATCCCGAGACCGGCGTCGTCGACGATCAGGCAGATACCGGTCGGGACGGCCTGGATGTTGATCTCGACGGGGGTACCCGGCGCACTGTAGTTGGTGGCGTTGTCCAGCAGCTCGGCGAGCACGACGGCCACGGGTTCCACCGCCGTGGCGGCGACATGGACGTTGACCCGGCTGTGGATCTTCACCCGGTCGAAGTGCTTGATCCGGCCCGTGGCGCTGCGGGCGACGTCGTACACCGACGCGGCGGTCTCGCGGCGCCCCAGCCAGCCGCCGCACAGCGCGGCGATGCCCTGGGCGCGCCGGCCGAACTGGCTGTTGGTGTGGTCGATCGTCATCAGGTCGGCGAGGATCAGCGGATCGTCGCCGTACTTCAGTCGGGCCAGGTCGCTGATGGAGCGCTGCTGCTGGTCGGCCAGCACCTGGAGGCTGCGCATCCAGGCCTTGAGGACGTCCTTGGTCTCCGTTTCCGCGTCGCCGCGCACCTCGGCCAGGGCTCGCTCCTGGTCGGCCCGCAGCGCCGCGTACTCGCCGTGCAGCCGCTGGGTCTCCATGTGGAGTCCGTCCCGGACGGTGCGCAGGTCGGTGTTCTGTTTCCGGAGCGCCATGTTGGTTCTCCGGGCTCGATTCACTGCGATGACCGCAGCGATCAGTACTACCAGCAGGATCCACAGGATCGGATCCTTGATCAGTGACGTCATGAGACTCTCTTCAAGTCGCCTCGCGGAAGTGAGTAACTGCCGGCCACACGACCGCGGCCCCCGAATCGCGGGCCGCGGGCCTTATCGGCGGACCAACGGCTACTCCTTCGCGATGGGGCCTGCGAGACTGTCCCCCGTTTGCGCGTACTTGACGCGATACCAGCCTGCTGAAAGTCCGACGATCTTATCAGTCAGGTAAGTGCCAACGTCCGCCCAGGAACGCTTACTTGGCCACATGGACACGAAGCTTTCACGCCCGTTCATCCCCCGGCTGCGGGGGCGAGGCCGCTGAAACGATCCTTCGGTGCCTCGACGGGCGACGGCTCGTATACGAAATCGGACGGGGGGCTTCGGGGGTACGCCTCGGCCGCCGTGCCTGACCGCTGAGGCGGGCCGCATGACACGCTGCGGGTATGAACGAGCACGGCACATCCGCGGATCTCTGGGACTCGATCGGCCGGTTGCACGCCTGGCTGGACGCCAACCGCGCGCACGGTGGCGCCGACGGGCTGCTGCTGCGGGTGCTGAAACTGTCGGAGGAGGTCGGCGAGGTCGCCGAGGCGGTGATCGGCGCGACGGGGCAGAACCCCCGCAAGGGCACCACGCACAGCTGGGAGGACGTCCAGGCGGAGCTGTGCGACGTGGTGATCACGGCCCTGGTGGCACTGCGTACGATGACCCCGGACGCGCGCGGGGTGTTCACGGCGCATCTGGAACGGGTGACGGCACGCTCGCTGGGCGGTCCGGACGCGGCCACCGACGCGTCCGGCGGTTCGTAGGAGAGGCGGCGGGGCGAGCCGTCGGCCCGTCCCGCCCGCCACTACTCCTCGAACAGGGCCTCCTGCTGCCCTTCCGACGTCCTCCGCAGCCGCTTGTTCCGGGCTCCGATCACCAGGGCCGTCACCGCCCCCGTCACCGCGAACGCCGCCGGGACCATCCACTCGCGGTTCACGGCCTGTCCGAACAGTGCGTCCACGGAGAGCCGGCCGGGTCCCGAGATCGCCAGTCCCGCGGCCGTGAGGCCGAGGGTCGCCGCGTACTCGTAGCCGCCGCCCTGGGCGAAGAACCCGTTCGGTAGGTGCACCGCCGCCGCGCCCGCCATCCCGCCGGCCGCCGCCGCGCCCGCCGCCGGTGTCGCGAGACCGAGCGCCAGCAGCACCCCCCCGCCCGTCTCCGTGAGCCCGGACGCCAGCGCGCTCGCCTTGCCCGGGCAGTAGCCCACCGACTCCATGAACTGCCCGGTCCCCTCGATACCGCCGCCGCCGAACCAGCCGAACAGCTTCTGCGTGCCGTGCGCGGCGAGCACCCCGCCGGTGCCCAGCCGGAGCAGCAGTAGCCCCACGTCACGTCGGTCGACACAGTTCACGATCACTCCAGGGCCGGACGGCAGGAAAGGTTCCGCCTTCCCACCGTCCCACCGGGCCCGTCCGTCCGGCCTGTCCACGGCGCCGTTCGGGTGGCGAGGCGGCGAGGCGGGATCCATCGACACGCCCCATGGGGACGGACAGCCCTTGATCATCCGGTCTCGGCCCTTGCCCTGAAGCGCACTCCAACTCCTAGCGTCGTCGGGCATGGAGACCATGGCGCACAACAGGACGTTGGGACGCAGCGGGATCGACGTGAGTGCCCTCGGCTTCGGCTGCTGGGCCATCGGCGGGGAGTGGAGCACCCCGGACGGGCAGCCCCTCGGCTGGGGCAAGGTCGACGACGAGGAGTCCGTACGGGCCGTCAGGCGGGCCCTCGACCTCGGTGTCACCTTCTTCGACACGGCCGACGCCTACGGGGCCGGACACAGCGAGCGCGTTCTCGCCCGCGCCCTCGGCAAGCGGCGGGCAGACGTGGTCATCGCCACCAAGTGGGGCACGGTCACCGACGAGGAACGCCGGCTGCACCTCGGCAGCGACGACTCCCCGGCGTATGCCCGGCGCGCGCTGGACGCCTCCCTCCGCCGCCTCGGCACCGACTACATCGACCTCTACCAGCTGCACCTGTCCGAAGCCGACCCCGAGCGCGCCGCCGAACTCCGCGACACCTGCGAGGAGTTCGTCAGCGCGGGGCTCGTACGGGCCTACGCCTGGAGCACCGACGACCCCGCGCGGGCCGCCGTCTTCGCCGAGGGCCCGCACTGCGCGGCCGTACAGCACCGTCTCAACGTCCTTCAGGACGCGCCGGAGCTGCTCGCCGTGTGCGAGGAGTTCGACCTAGCGAGCATCAACCGCAGCCCCCTCGCCATGGGACTGCTGTCCGGTAGGCACAGCGCGGGACGCGCCCTCGGATCCGGCGACATCCGCAACACCCCGCCCGCGTGGCTGCCGGGCTTCCGGCAGGGCGAGGGTGCCGACGCCGAGTGGCTGCGGCGGGTCGAAGCCCTCAGGGACGTCCTCACCAGCGGCGGCCGTACGCCCGCCCAGGGCGCCCTGGCCTGGATCTGGGCCCGCAGCCCGCGCACCGTCCCGATCCCCGGCTTCCGTTCGGTGGCCCAGGCGGAGGAGAACGCGGGCGCGCTCGCGAAGGGACCGCTCACCCCCGGGCAACTTGGCGAGGCCGACCGGATCCTCGGCAGGGGAACGGACCCGGAGGGCACGGATCAGTAGCTCTGGCCGTCGGTGTCGAGGCCGTCGACCAGGCGGTTGAGGAACCGGGTGAAGGTGGCCTCGGGGGTGAGGGGGCGCCCGGGGGCCGAGAGGACCTCGGCGAGTTCCGGGTGGCGGCCGTCCGCGGCGACCGTGGCGAGGTAGCGGGCCTCGGCCGCGCCCCGGTCGGGGGATCGTACGGCCGCCGCCTGGGCGATCTCGTAGCCGACGTGCCCGGCCACGAAGCCGGTGAGCTGGGCGAAGACCTCCAGCCTCGCCGCACCGTCCAGCCCGGAGGGCCGCAGGGCGGCGAGGACGCGTTCCAGGAAGGCCAGGGCGTTGGGGCCGAGGGTGCGGCGCGTGGACATCAGGACGGCCGGGAGCCAGCGGTGCCGCAGCATCAGGGCGCGCTGGAGGTGGGCCATGGCCTTGAGGTCGGCCCGCCAGTCGCCGGTGAGGGGGTCGGTGGTCGGCAGTTCCCCGCTGACGTGGTCGACCATCAGCTCCAGCAGGGTCTCCTTGTCGGGGGCGTAGCTGTAGAGCGACATGACGCCCGCCCCGACCTGGGCGGCGACCCGCCGCATGGTGACCGCGTCGAGTCCCTCCGCGTCAGCCAGGGCGACGGCCGCCGCCGTGATCGCCGCACGGCTGAAGGAGGGCCTGCGGCCCTTGCGGGGTTCGGCCGGGGGTAGCCAGAGCTGTTCGGGGTCGACGCCCGCGGTGCCGGGTCCTCCGTCCTGGGGCACGGTCTCGCGCTCCTTTCCCCGGTCGTCGTGGCGGCCCTTGCCAAGGCCATCCAAGCATCCTCTATTCTCGTACATCGTACGGAATCGAGGAGGGGAACGATGCCATCACGCATGCCCGGCACCGCGGCCGGACCGTCCTGGGCGCCACCGGCCGGAAAGCCGCCACTGTCCGCACGGCTGATGAGAGCGAGCTGGCGAGGACTCCCGGCGAAACGGTACGAGGCCGGCTGGGAGCCGGGGCTGGTGGTGCCCGCCGCCGACGGCAGCCCGTTGCTCACCGACCACTACTTCCCGCGCGCGGAGGGCGACTTCCCCACCCTGCTGGTCCGCTCGCCCTACGGCCGCGGCCTGCCGTGGTCCCCCATGTACGGCCTGCTCTTCGCCGAACAGGGCTTTCATGTGGTCCTGCAGAGCTGCCGCGGCACCGGCGGTTCGGGGGGTGCCTTCGACCTGTGGCGCAACGAGGCGGCGGACGGCCGGGCCACGGTGTCCTGGCTGCGCGAACAGCCCTGGTTCGACGGAACGCTGGGGACCGTCGGCCCCAGTTACCTGGGCTATGTGCAATGGGCCCTCGCCCTGGACCCGCCGCCGGAACTGAAGGCCATGGTGGTGCAGGTGGGCCTGCACGATCCGTACGCCCTGTTCTACACGGACGGTGTGCTGCGCCTGGAGAACGCCCTCCTCGACGGCCTGGGCATGACCTACCAGCACCGGGGCATCGCCCCGTTCCTGAGGGCGACACTGCGACTGCAGCGTCGCCTGCGTGACGTCACCACCGCGCGGCCCCTGCGCGGGGCGTACGTGTCCGCCCTCGGGGGCGAGGTGCCCTGGCTGGACGAGGTGATGACACACCCGGACGCCCGGGAAGCGTACTGGCGCGGCGCGTCGGCGGAGGCGGCGGAGCGGCTCCGCGTGCCCACGAGCCTGATCACCGGGTGGTACGACGCGCTGGCCGACCAGACCTTCGAGCAGTACGACCGGCTGCGCCGGGCCGGCTGCGAGACCTCCCTGCTCGTCGGCCCCTGGACCCACACCTCGGCCCTCCAGCGGGGATGGCCCGAGGTGTTCGCCGAGAGCCTCGCGTGGCTGCGCGCGCATCTGTGCGGCGACCCCTCCGGCCTGCGCCCCAGCACGGTGCGTGTGCACATGGGCGGCGAGGACGCCTGGTGCGACCTCGACGACTGGCCGTCGGCCCCGGCCACCACCTCCTGGTACCCCACCCCGGACGGCCATCTCACCCGGCAGGCCCCCACGGACTCCGCGCCGCTGACGACGTTTCGCTACGACCCGGACGACCCCACCCCGTCCCTCGGCGGCCCGCTGCTCTCCCGTACCGCCGGTCCTCGGGACAACCGCACCCTGGAATCCCGGACCGACGTCGTGACGTTCACCGGCCCGCCGCTGACCGAGCCCGTGGACATCCTGGGCCCGGTCACCGCGCGGCTGAGCATCTCCACGGACACCGGCCACGCCCACGTCTTCGCCCGCCTGTGCGACGTGGACCAAGAGGGCCGCTCCGTCAACGTCTGTGACGGGCTGGGCCGGGTTCGGACGACCGCCGGGACGCCCTCGCGGGTCACCGTGCCGATGAGTGCCACCGCCCATCGCTTCGCCGTCGGGCACCGCATCCGCTGGCAGCTCAGCGGGGGCGCCCATCCGCGCTTCGTCCGCGGTACCGGCACCGGGGAGTCGCCGGTGGACGCCACCACCTTCGTACCGGTGCGGATCACGCTCCACGCGGACTCGGTGTTGACGCTTCCGGAAGGCTGAGCGGGCAGGAGGCGGGCGCGAGTGACTCCGTCATGACCCTGGCTTTGCCGCCCCTTTGGGGACCTGCTGTCTGCTGTTGAGGGCTGCCTTGTACGGTCCCGGGGTGCGTGATTCCTCTTCGCCCTCCCCTCCTGCCGCGGGGGTGTCCCGGCGTGCCGTTCTCGGGCTCGCCGCCGCCGCGCCGCTGACTGTCGCCGCGCCCGCCTCCGCGAGCCCCGGACGCCCGGCGATCATCGGCGGCACACGTCTCGGCGGCCCCGGCGTCCAGGTGCAGGGGCCCGCGGCCGCCCTGCCGAAGAAACTCACCGCCCGCTCCTGGCTCGTCGCCGACCATGACAGCGGTGAGGTGCTGGCGTCGTACTACGCGCACCGGCGGCTCGCGCCCGCCTCCACGCTGAAGATGCTGTTCGCGGACACCGTGCTGGGGAAGTTCGACCACCGTCTCACCCACAAGGTGGCCGACGCCGAGGTCACGGACGTCCCGGCCGGGTCCAGCCTGGTCGGCATCAAGCCCGGAATCACCTACACCGTCGAGCAGTTGTGGCTCGGTGTCTTCCTGCGCTCCGGCAACGACGCCGTGCACGTGCTCAGCCATATGAACGGCGGGATCGCGAAGACCGTCGCCGAGATGCAGGCCAGGGCCGAGGATCTGCAGGCCCTCGACACCCATGTGGTCAGCCCCGACGGCTTCGACCACAAGGGACAGCTGTCCTCCGCGTACGACCTCACGCTGTTCGCCCGCCACGGCCTGAAGAACGCCGACTTCCGCGGCTACTGCGCCACGAGGACCGCCGACTTCCCGGCGGGCGGCAAGAAGACCTTCCAGATCCAGAACACCGACCGCCTGCTCACCGGTGCGTGGGGTCTCGGCGCCTACAAGGGGCTCATCGGCGTCAAGAACGGCTACACCAGCAACGCGGGCAACACCTTCACGGGAGCCGCCACCCGTGGGGGCCGCACCCTCCTCGTGACCGTGATGCACCCCGAGCCGGGCGGCAACGGTGTCTACGAGGAGACCGCCGCCCTGCTCGACTGGGGCTTCGGGCACGGCGGGACCGCCCGGTCCGTGGGCGCGCTGGTGGAACCGCTCAGCGAGGGCGGGGCGAAGGCGACGCCCGGGCCGAAGGGGGCGGCGCCCGCCGGGGCGGCCGGGTCCGCCACCGCGCGCGACCGTTCCTCGTGGGGCCTGGCCGGCGGGGCCTCGGGCGTGGTGGCGCTGCTGGCCGGCGGGGCGTACGCGCTGCGGGGGCGCAGGCGGCGGGCGACGGCGGCGGGGGGCCGCAGGCGGCGGGAGGCGACGGAGGAGGGCCGCCACCGGCGTTGACGAGCCTGGCGAGTCCTGGTCGGCGTTGACGAGCCGGCCGGTCGAGCGGCGGTCGGTGGGGACGAGCGGCAAGTGGGCAGCCGTTCCGCGATCCGTGCGCACCCCGCGGTCCCAGGCGGGGTCCACCCCCTGCCGGTCCGCGGAACGGCTGCCTCCTCCCCCCTGGTGTGGTCTCCGGAACCTCGCCACTCCAAGTGTGAAGTTCTGGTGGAGGAGTGTTGAGCATAAGCCCGCCACATGCCCGTACGGCGCGGAGATTCACATTCCGCTTGTGCAGGTTCACGCGGGCCCCGGAGGGCTGAGACCATGGGGGCGGACCGCGAGGAGAGGGAGGGGTTCATGCCCGAGGGTGGCCGCCCCACGCGTCACCAGAACGAGCCGGAAGACCACATACCCGGGGCGGAGGTGACCGCCCCCGCCCCACCGCCGCCGACCACCACCGCGCCTCGCCGCACCGGACTCCTGGTCACCTGCCTCCTCGGCGGACTCACCGCCACACCCCCGCTCGCCATGGACATGTACCTCCCGTCGCTGCCGGAGGTCACCACGTCCCTGCACGCGCCCGCCGCGACGGTGCAGCTCACCCTCACCGGGTGCCTCGCGGGCATGGCGGTCGGCCAGCTGGTGGTCGGCCCGATGAGCGACAAGTGGGGGCGGCGGCGCCCCCTGCTCGTGGGGCTGGCCGTGTATGTCGTCGCCACCGCGCTGTGCGCGGTCGCCCCCTCGATCGCGGCGCTCGTCGTCTTCCGGCTGGTGCAGGGGCTCGCGGGCGCGGCCGGAATCGTGATCGCGCGCGCCGTCGTCCGTGATCTGTACGACGGCGTGGCCATGGCCCGGTTCTTCTCCACCCTCATGCTGATCTCCGGGGTCGCGCCGATCGTCGCGCCGCTGATCGGCGGCCAGATCCTGCGCTTCACGGACTGGCGGGGCGTCTTCGTCGTCCTCACGGCCGTCGGGATCGCGCTCACCGCGCTCGTCTGGACGAGGCTGCCCGAGACGCTGCCGCGGGACCGCAGGCACGGCGGGGGAGCGGGCGCGGCCCTCGGCTCCCTGCGGGGCCTGCTCACCGACCGGGCCTTCACCGGCTACACCCTCGCGGGCGGCTGCGCCTTCGCCGCGCTCTTCGCCTATGTGAGCGCCTCCCCGTTCGTGATCCAGGAGATCTACGGCGCCTCCCCGCAGACCTTCAGCCTGCTGTTCGGCCTCAACTCCGTCGGCCTCATGGCCGCCGGGCAGATCAACGGCAAGGTCCTGGTCGGCCGGGTCGCCCTCGGCAAGGTGCTGGCGGCGGGCCTCACCGTCGTCACCCTCGCCGCGGCCGCGCTGCTGCTGCTGACGACGGGCGCCCTCGGCCCCGTCGGACTCGCGCCGGTCGCGGCCGCGCTCTTCGTCCTCATGTCGGCGATGGGCTTCACCCTCCCGAACACCCAGGCGCTGGCCCTCATGCGCACCCGGCAGCACGCCGGCTCCGCCTCCGCGCTGCTCGGCGCCACCTCCTTCGTCATCGCGGCGGGCGCCTCGCCGCTCGTCGGGATCGCCGGCGAGCACACCGCCGTCCCGATGGCCGTCGTCCAACTGGCGGCCGCACTGGTGGCCCTGGCCTGCTTCGTGGCACTGTGCCGTCCCTGGCACACCCGCACCCGCGCGGGCGTGGAGAGCCTCGGGGAGGACAGCTGAGCGCACCGAGACTGCGCATCGACACACCGCAGAAGGCCGGGCTCGATCCGCAGGAACTGCGTCTGGCCGTACGGGACCTCCATGCCGCCGTCGGCGGGGAGCGCCCCTGGGCGGCGGGTGCCGTGGTGCTCGCCGGGCGCGGCCCGGTGATCGCCCTGGAGGAGGCGGCGGGCTGGGCGGTCCGGTACGCCGCCTACGACGCGGAGACGGACCGGGGTGTCGAACTGCCGCCCGGGACACGGGTGCCGATGACCGTGCACACCCCCTTCGACCTGGCCTCGCTCACCAAGCTGTTCACGGCGGTGGCCGCGATGCAGCAGCTGGAGCGCGGCACGCTCGGCATCGACGCGCGGGTGGCGGCGTATCTGCCGGACTTCCGCGCGGCGGCGGAACACGGCATCACCGTGCGGCAGTTGCTCACCCACACCTCCGGACTGCGGCCCGAACTCCCGCTGTACGACTGTCCGTCGGACGCGGCCCGGCTCGATCTGCTGCGCGCGGAGGCCCCGGTCGGCGTGCCCGGCACCTATCGCTACTCGGACCTGAACCTGCTGCTCCTGCAGTACGTCCTGGAACGCGTCACCGGGCACCCGCTCGACGTGCTCGTCCACGACGGCATTACCCGCCCGCTCGGCATGGCGTCGACCGGTTTCGGACCGAGCCCGGACGCGGCGGCGACGGAGGACCAGCGGCGACCGTGGGCCAAGGCGGACCGGGGCATGCTGCGCGGGGTGGTCCACGACGAGAACGCCTGGGCGCTCGGCGGGGTGGCCGGGCACGCGGGCCTCTTCTCGACGGCACGGGACCTGGCCGTCTTCTGCCGCACCCTGCTGTCCGGCGGGTCCTACGGGACCGCGCGCATCCTGGGCCCCGACCTCGTCGACCTGATGCTGACCCCGCCGGGCCTGGGCTTCGCGGTCGACCAGCCGTGGTTCATGGGTGCCCTGGCGGGCCGGGGCGCGGCGGGCCACACGGGCTTCACGGGCACGTCCCTGGTCCTGGACCCGGCGACGGACACCTTCCTCGTCCTGCTCGCGAACACGGTCCATCCCCGCCGCCGGGACCCGGACCACCGGGTGCGGGTGGCGATGGGGGATCGGCTGGCGCGGGCGGTCCGGGGCACCTGAGAGAATCGGCGGGTGAACGCCCCCGTCTCCCCAGCCGACACCCTGCGCGCCGCCCTCGCCGGACTGCTCGACGGGCTGCCGCCCAAGCAGGCCGCGCAGGCCGTGGAGCGGCTGATCGTCAACTACCGGGGGCCCACCCCGACCGACGCGCCCGTGCTGCGGGACCGTTCGGACGTGGTCGCGTATGCCGCGTACCGGATGCCCGCGACGTTCGAGGCGGTGTCCGCGGCGCTGGCGGAGTTCGCCGACGCCGTGCCCGGCTGGACGCCGGGGAGCCATGTCGACATCGGCGGTGGCACCGGCGCGGCGACCTGGGCCGTCAGCGCCACCTGGGACGGACAGCGCCCGGTCACCGTGCTCGACTGGGCCGAGCCCGCGCTCGCGCTGGGCCGGGAGATCGCCGCCGCGAACCCGGCGCTGAAGGCCGCCGAGTGGCACCGCTCTCGTATCGGATCGGCGCTCGCACTTGAGAGCACTGATCTCGTCACCGTCTCCTACGTCCTCGGCGAGCTGACCGAGGCCGACCGTGCGGCGGTCGTCGACACCGCCGCGAGCGCCGCGCAGGCCGTCGTGGTCGTCGAACCCGGCACCCCGGAGGGCTACGCCCGGGTCATCGAGGCCCGCGACCGGCTGATCGGCGCCGGCTTCCAGGTCGCCGCCCCCTGCTCGCACAGCGCGGCCTGCCCCATCGTGCCCGGCGAGGACTGGTGCCACTTCTCGGCCCGGGTCAGCCGTTCCTCGCTGCACCGGCAGGTCAAGGGCGGCTCGCTGGCGTACGAGGACGAGAAGTTCAGCTATGTCGCCGCGGCCCGTTTCCCGGTGCACCCGGCCGCCTCCCGGGTCGTCCGCCGGCCGCAGATCCGCAAGGGCCAGGTGCTGCTCGACCTGTGCGGCCCGGACGAGTCCCTGCACCGCGACACGGTGACCAAACGCCACGGACCGCTCTACCGGGCGGCCCGTGACACCGACTGGGGCGACCCCTGGCCCCCGCCGCCGGAGGACTGAGGT
Organism: Streptomyces sp. NPDC002573; assembly: GCF_042889625.1. Lineage (NCBI taxonomy): Bacteria > Bacillati > Actinomycetota > Actinomycetes > Kitasatosporales > Streptomycetaceae > Streptomyces > Streptomyces sp. NPDC002573. The sequence goes on from NZ_JBIARC010000013.1 coordinate 101,874, forward strand.
CCTGACACACGCGGCCTCCGACGCGCGTGGCCTCCTGACACACGCGGCCTCGGTCGAGCAGGCCGCCCCCCGGTTCCCACCCGCACCGGGCGCCTCGCAGACCACGGAACCCCCGCCCGTACGCGAGTGCGGTCGGACACTCGTGCCGGTCTCCCTGCGGTCGTACGCATGCCGATAAATCCCGTAATGCCCCCTGATACCGGCCCGCGGTTGGCATCGCCCTGCCTACCCCGGATGGGGACTCCGGTCACCCGGGGCGCAGGATGGTGCGAACATGGGGCATACGTCCCGACCACGGCAGTGAGGCGAGGGGATAGATGAGCGCAGAGTTCGGCCGCCGCCCGGGCCGGCAGGGCAGAATCTCCCAGTGGCTGCGCGGACGCCGTCCCGCCCGTTTCGAGGAGGACGCCGGCGACGGTGGCCGTGAGGCGATGCTGCTGGCTGCCGCCGCCGCGGGACTGCCGATCGCGCCCGCCGCACACCCCGTCGGCTACCGCTGCTCCTGCGACCGCATCGGCTGTCCCACGCCCGCCCGGCACCCCGTCTCCTTCGCCTGGCAGACCCAGTCCACGACGGACCGGGCACAGGTCGAGCGCTGGGTCCAGCACCAGCCCGAGGCGAACTTCATCACCGCGACCGGGATGGTGCACGACGTGCTGGACGTCCCGCGGGAGGCCGGCGAGGAGGCCCTCGAAGGGCTGCTCGCCGCCGGCGTGGAGGTGGGTCCCGTCGCCGCGACCGGTGACGGCCGCATGCTGTTCTTCACCCTGACCCGCGGCACCCCCGAGGACGAGGACGAGTGGTGGCCGTGCGTCCTGGACTGCCGGCCCGAGACGATGGACGAGCATCCGGGCCTGCGCTGGCACTGCCGGGGTTCGTACGTCCTGCTGCCGCCCGCCCGGCTGCCCGGTGAGCTGTCGGTCGAGTGGGTACGGGGGCCGGAGCACGCGCTGCCGGATCCGCTGAGCCTGCTGGAGCATCTGACGGACGCCTGCGCCCGCCATGTCGGGGACGCCGCCGAGGACCAGCTCGCGGGCTGGCCGCACGGGGGCTGAGCCCTCACTCGCCCTTCGCGCCCGTCAGCCCCTCCACCCGGCTGAGGAACTTCACCTGACCCTGCTCGGGGTCCAGCACCGCCTGGTTGGAGACGAACTCCCGTGTGAGGGACTGCTTGATCTCCCCGGTCAGCAGGGCCTTGACGCCCGGGTCGGTGATGGTGATGTTCACGCCCTGTGCGGCCGTCTGCTTCTCGTAGCGGCGCGTGGCGAAGAACACCAGCGCGCCACCGTCGGTGGTGCGCAGCCCCAGCGGGGCGTAGGCACCGCCGTCCGTCAGCGGCTGGTCGAGATACTGCCGGGCCACCCCGGGCCGCTTCGCACTCGCCAGTCGACTCGCCCGGAACTGCGAGGTGTGCGGGCCGGGCGCGAACACGTTCCCGCCGCTCTTCAGATACGACGCGTACGCCGCCCCGAGTGCGCTGGGCCGTACGGCGAGCGACGGGTCGTTCGCGGCGACGGACTCGGCCCAGCCGTCCTTGTCCTTCGCGAACGTCGGCACGTCGTCCGGCGCGAGGATGGTCAGATACGACACCGCCCACACCTTGTCCGGGTCGGTGCGGGTGAAGACCAGCAGCCAATGGGCGCTCGCGCTGCCCTTGTTGGCGTGGGTGTCGGCGACGAACCAGCGGGGCCAGCCCGCCTTCTTCGGGATGGTGAACGTGGCGTCGGTCAGCTGCAGCGGGACATGGCCGGGATTGCCGTCCGGGTTGGTCTTGTGCCCCGCCTCCAGCTTGCCGCCGTCGATGTCGGCGAGGGCGCCGGTGACACGACTCGCGTCCGCGGAGCGGTCGTTGGTCTTGTCCGCCTTGTTGTAGGCGGCGAGGAAGTCCTTGAGCGCGCGGGCCGCCTCGGGTCTGGTCGCCGACGGCACGACCTCGCGTTCGCCGTGGACGACGACGCAGCCGCTCGCCGTCATGGAGACGACGGCGGCCACCGCTGTGGCCAGGGCGAACCGGCCGCGACGGCGAGGCGTCCGAGGCCCGCCGCCAGGCGTCCGTAGGCTGCGACTACGAAGCGTCCGAGGGCTGCGATCCCCGCCGACCCCGCGATCCCTGCTCATGACTGGCCTTCACCTTCCCCTTCCCGGAGGCGAACCCTACCGGGACGGGGCGAACGGTGGGCGGCCGGTTCCCCTACCGCGTCCGCACCGTGACACCGCCGACGGCGCCCGGCGCCCCGTCAGACCTTGTCCCGCACCGGCGGAGGCGTGGCCTGCTGCCTGCTCCTGCCCAGCACGAACCCGGCCGGGGAGAGGAAGACCGCGAGGGTGGGGACCAGATACAGGGCCCACACCGTGAGTTGGAGCACGGTGGGGTCGGGCTGGAAGTTGAACACGCCCTTCAGCAGCGTGCCGTACCAGCTGTCCGGCGGGATGACGCCGCTGATGTCGAAGGCGAGGTGCGTCAGCCCCGGGAGCCAGTCGGCCTCCTGCAGATCGTGGAAGCCGTAGGCGAGCACGCCCGCGGCGACCACGACCAGCATGCCGCCGGTCCAGGTGAAGAACTTGGCGAGATTGATCTTCAGGGCGCCGCGGTAGAACAGCCAGCCCAGCAGGACCGCCGTGGCCAGGCCCAGGGCGACGCCGATGAGCGGACGCGGGGTGCCGTCGCTGGCCGCGTGCACCGACGCCCACACGAACAGCGCGGTCTCCAGGCCCTCCCGGCCGACGGCCAGGAACGCGGTGGCGACCAGCGCGCCCGTGCCCATGGCGAGGGCCGCGTCGAGCTTGCCGTGCAGCTCCGCCTTCAGATGCCGGGCGGTGCGCCGCATCCAGAAGACCATCCAGGTCACCAGGCCGACCGCGACGATCGACAGCGAGCCGCCGAGCGCCTCCTGCGCCTGGAACGTCAGCTCCTGGGAGCCGAATTCGAGGACACAGCCGAAGCCCAGCGCGATGGCGACGGCGATGGCGATGCCGATCCAGATCGGCTTCAGGGCGTCCCTGCGGCCGGTCTTGACCAGATAGGCGATCAGGATGCAGACGACGAGGCTGGCCTCCAGCCCTTCCCGCAGGCCGATCAGATAGTTGGAGAACACGGGCTACGCCTCCTCGGTCAGCAGGGTCCGGCCCCACCAGTCGTGCTTGTCGCGGACGCCCGGCGGGACCGCGAAGACGGCCGAACCCACGTGCTGGATGTACTCGTTGAGCGCGTCGGACGCCGACAGCTTGCGCTGGAGCGGGACGAACCCCTTGCGGGGGTCGCGCTGGTAGGCGAGGAAGAACAGGCCCGCGTCCAGGCGGCCCAGTCCGTCCGTGCCGTCGGTGAAGGAGTAGCCGCGGCGCAGGATCGTGATCCCGTTGTTGGACTCGGGGTGGGCGAGCCGCACATGCGCGTCGGGCTTCATCGCCTTCAGGAACGGCGGGTCGTGCTCCTTCGCCTTGCCGACGGGGGCGCCCTCGCCCTTGTCGCGGCCGAAGACGTCCTCCTGCTCCTGCAACGAGGTGCGGTCCCAGGTCTCGATGTTCATACGGATGCGCCGGGCGACGAGATACGAACCGCCGGTCATCCAGGCCGCGTTCCGGTCGCCGTCGCCGTCCTGGACCCACACGAACCTCTTCAGCCGGTCCGTCTCCGTGCCCGCGACGTTGCGGGTGCCGTCCTTGAACCCCATGAGGTTGCGGGGGGTCTGGGCGTCCGGGGTGGTCGACGAGGTCTTGCCGAAGCCGAGCTGGGACCAGCGGATGGCGACCTTGCCGAAGCCGATGCGGGCCAGGTTGCGGATCGCGTGCACGGCGACCTGCGGGTCGTCCGCGCAGGCCTGGACGCACAGATCGCCGCCGGTGCGGGACCGGTCGAGGTTGTCGCCCGGGAACGGGGGCAGGTCGACCAGCGCCTCCGGCCGCTTGTCCCGCAGCCCGAACCTCTCGAAGAACGACGGACCGAAGCCGATCGTCAGCGTCAGCCGCGACGGCTTGAGACCCAGCGCCTCACCGGTGTCGTCCGGCGGGGCCTCGGCGAGTCCGCCGTAGGCGCCCTCACCGACCGTCCGGCCCGCGGTCATCCGCCGCGCCGCCTCCGTCCAGTCCTTCAGCAGCTGGACGAACTCGGCGCGGTCGTCGGTCTTCACGTCGAACGCGGCGAAGTGCAGCCGGTCCTGTACGGGGGTCGCGATGCCGGCCTGGTGGGCGCCGTGGAACTGCACCGCGGCGCCCGTCTGGGCGGTCACCGGGTCCACGTCGTCGCCCGCCTTGACCGCCGCCACCGCACCGCCGGCCGCGGCGGCACCGAGCGCGAGCCCGGCGCCGCCCCAGCCGATCAGCGCGCGGCGGGAGGGGGAGGAGGAAGTGCCCTGGGTCTCGGTCATGGCCGTCTCCTACTTCACGACCGCGGCGGCGAGCTTGGACAGCGGCTCCGCGAGGGCGTTGACCGCGTCCGACAGCTCCTTGCGCTGGCCCTTGGTGACCTTGTCGTAGGAGACGAAGTCGTGGCCGTTCCTGTCGGTGCGGTACTTGTAGAGCAGCGTGTTCAGCGCGGTGAACTGCTTGTCGAGCTCGGTGGTGAGCGCGGAGTCGTTCTTCGACGCGACCGGCTTCAGCAGTTCGTACGCCTGCTGGGCGCCCTCGACATTGGCCTTGAAGTCGACCAGGTCCGTGTGCGAGTAGCGGTCCTCCTCACCGGTGACCTTGCCGGTGGCGACCTCGTCCAGCAGCTCCTTGGCGCCGTTGGCCATGGAGGTCGGGGTGATCGCGGCCTTGCCGACCCGCGTCTGCCAGTCCTTCAGGTCGGCCACCAGCTGGTCGGCGAGGGTCTTCTCCTCGGCGCCGATCTTCTTGTCCTGCCAGAGGGCCTTCTCCAGCCGGTGCCAGCCGGTCCACTTCTGGCCCTGCTCCAGGCCGTCGGCGCGGGTGTCGGTCTTGGGGTCGATGTCACCGAAGGACTCCGTGACCGGCTCGGTGCGCTCCCAGCCGATGCGCGAGGGCGCGTAGGCCTTCTTGGCGGCCTCGAGGTCGCCGGCCTTGATGGCCTTCGCGAAGGTCTCGGCGAGCGGCACGGTCGCGTCGGCCTGCTCCTGGGCGTACTCGCGGTAGTCGGCGACGGCCTTGTCCAGCTTCGGGTTGCGCTGGGCGGCCGAGCCGCCGGTGACGGTCAGCTTCTGCCGTACGCCGTGGCCCTTCATGCCCGGACGGCAGGCGATCTCGTACGAACCGGCCTTGACCTCGGCGGTCAGCGTGTACTTGGTGCCCGGGCCGATGTTCTCCTTCTCGGAGACGATCCGGTCGTCCGGGAAGAGGATCTCGACCTCGGTGGCCTTCGACCCCTTGTTCTCGATCTTCAGCGTGACCTGGCCGGCCGGTACGGAGGCGACCGAGGTGTCGCACTTGGAGTCGGCGGCCGTCACGTGGATCGCGTCGCCGTCCTTGGCGTCGCTCTTGGCGGTGCAGGCCGTGACGGCGGTCAGGGCGGCCGCGGTGGCGACGGCGGTGACGACGGAGAGTCGGGCGGCTCGCATGCATGCTCCAAGGGGCGAACGACGGACACACCACACGGAGGGAGCCCGCGTGGTGTGGTGAGGCTTGCCTAAGTTACCTGAGCCTTACCTCACTCATACCCTCCGGGTCGTGATTCGGTCCCCATGGAAAGATCACAGATACGGCTTGATCGCGCCGCCTCAAAACAGACACCAAGAGATGGTCAAGGGAGGGTCAAGTGGGGGTTGGAGGGTCCAGGCACCCGCGGCGGCGCTCCCGTCCGCCGATGTGATGTTTGAATGCCCGCGTGACTGACTACGACGTGCTCCGCGTCTTCTGCGGACCCGGCGGCTACGGCAACGAACTCGGTGTCGTCCGCGACGGCTCGACGGTTCCCGAGCGGAGCGACCGCCAGGCGCTGGCCGCCAAGCTCGGCTTCAGCGAGACCGTGTTCGTCGACGACCCCGAGCGCGGTGTCATCGACATCTACACCCCCACGCTGCGGCTGCCGTTCGCCGGGCACCCCTGCGTCGGCACGGCCTGGCTGCTCGACGTGCCCGAGATCGTGACCCCGGCCGGGGTGGTGGGGGCGCGCCAGGACGGCGAGTTCAGCTGGATCGAGGCCCTCCCGGAGTGGGCGCCGCCGCGCACGCTGAGGCAGTACGCGACGGCCGCCGAGGTGGACGGGCTGGAGGTGCCTCCGGCGGGGGAGTGGATCTACGCCTGGGCGTGGGAGGACGAGGCGGCGGGCCGGATCCGGGCGCGCGGCTTCCCCGGCCGCGACGACGGCATCGACGAGGACGAGGCGACGGGCGCGGCCGCGCTGCTGCTGACCGCGCGACTGGGCCGTGCGCTGAACATCACCCAGGGGGCGGGCTCGCAGATCCTGACGGCACCGCAGCCCGAGGGGTGGGTGGAGATCGGCGGACGGGTGTTCCTGGAGCGCTGACGCCGCTTCAGGCGCTCAGCGGGAACTCCTCGCCCAGGGCCTGGAGGACCGCCGTGTTGAGCGTGTACGCCCGCCGGCACTCGGCGACGACCCGCTGCTTCTCCATGTCGTCCGCCCGGATCCCGTCCAGCAGCGCCCGGTACGTCTTCCTGAACGCCACCGGGTTGGGGATCCCCTCGAACACATAGAACCGCACCCCATCGCCCTTCCGGGTGAATCCCCAGGTCCGCTCCGCCGTGTCGCGGATGATCTGGCCGCCGGCCAGGTCGCCGAGATAGCGGGTGTAGTGGTGGGCCACATAGCCGCCGGGCCACTTCTCGGCGCACTCCCGGACCCGGGCCGCGTACGTCCGGGTCGCGGGCAGGGGAGCGAGACCCGCCCGCCAGCCGGGGCCGCGCAGATGCGCGAGGTCCCGCTCCAGCTCAGCCAGCCGGAACAGCTCCGGCCGTACGAAGGGGCCCGCCACCGGGTCGCCCGCCAGCCGCTGGGCCCCGGCCTCCAGGGCCTCGTAGACGAACCACAGCTGCTCGGTGTACCGCGCGTACGCCTCGACCTCGAAGCTGCCGCCGAGCAGTCCGGTGATGAAGGCCGAGCTGTTCGCCTCCCGGTGGTGGTCGTGCGACGCGGTGCGCAGGAGCGTCGAGAACTCCGTGCGGGACGGGTCCGGCGCGATCATGGGGTCTCCTCGGTCTTACCGACAGGCTGTCGGTAAGACCGTACCCAGGATCCCGGGGCCTCTCCACATGACGGAGCCCGCTCCGTGGAGGGAGCGGGCTTCCTGGCGCGGGCGGTGCGGGCGGGGCGTCTACGGCAGGGTCAGGATGTCCGCGCCGGTGTCCGTGACGACCAGCGTGTGCTCGAACTGGGCCGTGCGCTTGCGGTCCTTCGTCACCACCGTCCAGCCGTCGTCCCACATGTCGTACTCGTGGCTGCCGAGGGTGAGCATGGGCTCGATGGTGAAGGTCATGCCGGGCTGCATCACGGTGGTCGCGTGCGGGCTGTCGTAGTGCGGGATGATCAGGCCGGAGTGGAACGACGAGTTGATCCCGTGCCCGGTGAAGTCCCGCACCACTCCGTAGCCGAACCGCTTGGCGTACGACTCGATGACCCGGCCGATGACGTTCACCTGGCGGCCCGGCCGGACGGCCTTGATCGCGCGGTTGAGGGACTCACGGGTGCGCTCGACCAGCAGCCGGGACTCCTCGTCCACGTCGCCGACCAGGTACGTGGCGTTGTTGTCGCCGTGGACGCCGCCGTAGTACGCCGTCACGTCCAGATTGATGATGTCGCCGTCGCGCAGCACCGTGGAGTCCGGGATGCCGTGGCAGATGACCTCGTTGACCGAGGTGCACAGCGACTTGGGGAAGCCGCGGTAGCCGAGCGTCGACGGGTAGGCGCCGTGGTCGCACATGTAGGCGTGCGCGACCCGGTCCAGCTCGTCCGTGGTGACGCCCGGGGCGATCAGCTTCGCCGCCTCCGCCATCGCCCGGGCCGCGATGCGCCCGGCGACGCGCATCGCCTCGACGGTCTCGGGCGTCTGCACCTCGGGCCCGGTGTACGGGGTCGGCGCGGGCTTGCCGACGTATTCGGGGCGCCGGATGTTTCCGGGTACGGAACGGGTGGGAGACAGCTCTCCTGGTACGAGCAGCGACTGGCCAGACATGCCAGCGAGTCTATCCAGCGTGTGTACGGGAACATGGGCCCTGGGGAAAGGAGCTCCTGTCATGGCGCTGTTCAAGAAGCGGACGGCCGGGAAGCCGGGCGAGTGGTACTACTGCCTGATCCACGGGAAGGTCGAGGAGGGCCCCGAGTGCCCGGCGAAGGACCGCTTCGGTCCGTACGCGTCCCGCGAGGAGGCGCAGCACGCGATGGACATCGCGCGCGAGCGCAACGAGGAGTGGGACACGGACCCCCGGTGGCACGACGCGACCGCGGGGGAGCGGGAGGAAGACCGAGACGCCTGAGCGGTCCCGTTCGGCTGGGCGGCCCGCCCGCCCGGCCTCAGACGGCCGCGCCCGTCCGCCGGGCCCGCAGCCGTACCGCGTGCTCGTTCGTCCGGGCGTCGTAGCGCATCAGGCCGGGCAGGCACAGGGCCAGCAGGGCCACCGCACCGGTGCACAGCAGTCCGCCCGACCAGACCGAGGTGCGCACACCCCGCCACGCCGCCGTACCGCCCGAGCGGACCTGGCCGAGCTGCGGGCCGACGGAGTACGACAGCAGCTCGATGCCGGCCAGGCGGCCGCGCAGCTCGTCCGGGATCGTCTGGTTCCACATCGCCCCCCGGAAGATCCCGCTGATCATGTCGAAAGCGCCGCCCAGGGTCAGCAGGAGCAGCACCAGCCAGACGTTCCCCGCGACGCCCGCCGCCGCGACCGCCAGCCCCCAGGCGGCCGCCGAGAGGACCACCATCCGTCCGTGCCGGTGGATCCGCGAGGTCCAACCGCTGGTCAGCGACACGACCAGCGCACCGGCGGGAAAGGACGCGTACATCAGCCCCAGCGACCAGGGGGCGCGCAGTTCGTCGGCGAGGAACGGCAGCACCGCGAGCGGCATCGCGAAGAGCATCGCGGCGATGTCGACGACGTACGTGCCCAGGAGCTCCTTGCGGCTCCACGCGTAGCGCGCGCCCTCCGCGATCGACCGCAGCGACGGTTTCGCGGCCTCGTGCGCGGCGGGCGACGCCGCCAGCCCCAGGCACAGCACCACCGACACCACGAAGGTCACCAGGTCGGCGCCGTAGGCCGCGCCCAGCCCGGCGTACGCGACGACCACGCCCGCCACCGCCGGGCCCGCGACCCCGCCGACCGTCCAGCGCAGCGAGTTGAGCGAGGCGGCGGCCGGGAGGTGGTCGTGCGCGACGATCCGCGGGACGAGGGCGTCCAGGGCGGGACGCTGGAGCGCGCCGAGGGCCGAGGACAGCGCCGCGACGACGTACAGGGGCCAGACGGCGGGCCGGGGCAGCAGCGCGTTCAGCAGCAGCACGGCGGACAGCAGCCCCTGCCCGGCCTCCGTGGACAGGATCAGCTTCCGCTTGTCGTACGCGTCCGCGAGCGCACCGCCGTACAGACCGAAGACGATCAGCGGCAGGAGTTCGACGGCGCCGATCGCGCCCACGGCCGCCGCCGAACCGGTGAGGTCCTTCAGCTGCACGGGGAGCGCGACGAAGGTGAGGAAGGTGCCGAAGTTGGTGATCACCCCGGCCAGCCAGAGCCGGCGGAAGTCCGCCGACGCGCGCCAGGGCGCGAGGTCGGGGAGCAGGGCGCGCAGCCGGGAGCCGTCGGCGGACTCGTCCGGGGGTGCCGGGGCCGATGCGAGGCGTGCGGGGGGTGCGGGGGCGTCGTCGGTCACGACGGGCCATGCTCAGCCGACTCCGGCGCCCCGGGCAACAGGTTTTCCGGCGCTCACCAGCGCGACGGCGGAGGTGACGTCAGCAGATCGGCCAGGCGCGACAGCCGGTCCCGGAAGCGACGGTGTGCCCGCGGGGCCGGCAGCACGTTCTCCCCGGCCGCCGCGCTCACCAGATGCTGCACCGTGTCCAGATCCAGGTCCGTGTCCCCCGGCACCGTCAGCGCCTCGTGCGCCAGGGCCACGAGGTCGCGGTCCCCGGAGTCCAGCGCCAGCACCGTCGCCCCGGCCCGGCGCGCGTCATGGACCCGTTCCAGCAGCCCGGCCTCCGGCGCGGCGGGCGACACCACCAGCAGCGTCTCCCCGCGGCGCGCCGCAGACAGCCGTCCGAGCCCCACCGCCAGATGCGCCGGGTCCGAGGTCCGCGCCGCGTGCCGGACCAGCGTCGGGGACAGCTCCGGCGTGCCCGACCAGGCCGCCTCGTCCACCAGATGCGCGGCCAGATGCCAGGGCTCGTACTCCTCGGTGCCGACCAGCAGCAGCCCGCCCCCGTGCGACACCACGGAACCGCGCAGGGTCCCCGCGAACCGCCGCGTGGCAGCCGGCCACTCGGTCCCGGCGAGCACTTCCCGCAGCAACGCGACCCGTACGGCGTCCATGCGACCGCATCCTGCCGCAACCGGTCACTCGTGACCCGGAGTTCACCCCGAATTCGCCCGACCCGGGCATGGAGCCGAACCACGGTTCACGACCGTCGCGCCACGCTCCACCGCCGCCTTGTCCGAGGAGCCGCATGACCGAGAAGAGCGCAGCCGCAGCCGGGAGGGCGCAGTCCCCCGGGTCCACCGGGTCTGCCGAGTCTCCCGCGTCCATGGAGTCCCCCGCGCCTGTCGCCGGATCCGTCCCCTTCCGGGCGGGCCGTGAGGGATACGCCAGTTACCGGATCCCCGCCGTCGTCGCGACCCGGGCCGGCACGCTTCTCGCCTTCTGCGAAGGGCGGGTGACCTCCGCCGCCGACCACGGGCACATCGACATCGTGCTCAAACGGTCCAGGGACGGCGGCCGCACCTGGGGCCCGCTCCAGGCCGTCGCCCACAACGGGACCGGGCTGGCCGGCAACCCCGCGCCGGTCGTCCTGGACACCGGCCGCATCCTGCTCGTCCATGTCCGCGCGGCGGCCGGCGCGACGGAGGACGCCGTCCTGCGCGGGAAGGTCAAGCCCGCCGACGGGCGCCGCGTCTGGATGCAGCACAGCGACGACGACGGACTGACCTGGTCCGGCCTCAAAGAGATCACCGCCCAGGTCAAGAAGCAGGGCTGGCGCTGGTACGCCACCACCCCCGGGCACGCCCTCCAGCTCACCTTGGGCCGCGTGCTCGTCCCCGGCAACCACACCCTCGCGCCCACCGGCGGCGACACCGGCGCCGAGGCCAGGTACAACAGCGGCCACTGCCTGCTCAGCGACGACCGCGGCGAGAGCTGGTACCTCGGATACCTCGACGAGAACACCAACGGCTACATCAACGTCAACGAGACCACGGCGGCCGAACTCCCCGACGGCCGCGTCTACTTCAACACCCGCAACGACTCCCCGTCCCCCGGCAACCGCGCCGACGCCCACTCCGCCGACGGCGGCCGCACCCTGGTCAGGCCCTTCCGCCCGCAGGCGGGGCTCGTCGCGCCCGTCTGCCAGGCCAGCGTGCTGCAACTGCGCGACCCCGACCTGCTGTTGTTCTCCGGCCCCGCGGACCCCGCCTTCCGCGCCCTGATGACCGTGCGCGTCTCCGCCGACGCGGGGACCACCTGGCGGGCCGCGTACACCGTCGACGGACTGCCCGCCGCGTACTCCGACCTGGTCCGCGTGGACGCCGCGACCGTCGGCCTGCTCTACGAGACCGGAGACTTCGGCGCCTACGAGACGATCACCTTCCGCCGGATCCCCGTGGCGGCTCTCACCTGAGCGGCGGGCCGGACCGCGGCGCACGTAGAGTCGGCCCATGACCTCTAGCGACAGTGCACCCAAGGCCCCCGCCAAGGACCCCTGGGACCTCCCCGACGTCTCCGGGCTCGTCGTCGGCGTGCTCGGCGGTACCGGGCCGCAGGGCAAGGGCCTCGCCTACCGGCTCGCCAGGGCCGGCCAGAAGGTGATCATCGGCTCCCGCGCCACGGAACGCGCCGAGGCCGCCGCCGGACAGCTCGGCCACGGCATCGAGGGCGCCGACAACGCCGAGACCGCGCGCCGCAGCGACCTCGTGATCGTCGCCGTGCCGTGGGAGGGCCACGGCACGCTCCTCGCGTCCCTGCGCGAGGAACTGGCCGGCAAGCTCGTCGTCGACTGCGTCAACCCGCTCGGCTTCGACAAGAAGGGCGCGTTCGCGCTCAAGCCCGAGGAGGGCAGCGCCGCCGAACAGGCCGCGGCGCTGCTCCCGGACTCGCGTGTCGCCGCCGCCTTCCACCATCTGTCCGCCGTCCTCCTGGAGGACCCGGACATCGAGCGGATCGACACCGACGTCATGGTCCTCGGCGAGGAGCGTGCCGATGTCGAGATCGTGCAGGCGCTGGCCGGCCGCATCCCCGGCATGCGCGGCATCTTCTCCGGGCGGCTGCGCAACGCCCACCAGGTCGAGGCGCTCACGGCGAACCTGATCTCCGTCAACCGGCGGTACAAGGCGCACGCCGGGCTGAGGGTGACCGACGTCTAGCGGGCCCCGGGGCATGGGGGACACTGGACGCCGTACCACCGCGTACGACCACACACCGTCCGTCCGTCAGGAGCCGCCCCCCATGCCCCGCCTAGCCTTCTACGCCCTCGCCGTGTGCGTCCTGTCCGCCGTCGCGGCCGTCGTCTCCTTCGTCCAGGGCAGCTGGCTGGGAATCGTCTGGGTGCTGCTCGCCGGTGTGTCGTCCAACATGACCTGGTACTACGTGCGCCGGGGCCGCAGCGGGGGCCGTTCGGTCACGGGCTGACGCAGCCGTCGGGCACAGGCTTCCAGAAGCGGTACAGCTCCCAGCCGCAGGCGCTGTGCAGGTTGTCGATGCCCAGCGCGTTCAGGACCGAGTTGATCGCGTCGAAGAACGCGTTGCCCACCGACGGGATCCCCAGGATCGCGAACACGGCGAGCAGGCCGAACGGCGCGAAGGGCTCCACCTGCCGCTTGATGTCGTACGGCAGCCAGGGCTCGAGCACCCCGTAGCCGTCCAGGCCCGGCACCGGCAGGAAGTTCAGGATCGCGGCCGTCACCTGGAGCAGGGCCAGCAGGGCCAGCGCGAACTGGAACTCGGCGGGCACCCCGTCCAGTGCGTGCAGCCAGAACGGGGCCGTGCACACCACCGCGAACAGCACGTTGGTCAGCGGGCCCGCCGCCGAGATCAGGCTCTGCCGCCAGCGGCCCCGGATCCGGCCCCGCTCGATGAAGACCGCGCCGCCCGGCAACCCGATCCCGCCCATGATCAGGAAGACCACCGGCAGTACGACGCTCAGCAGCGCGTGGGTGTACTTCAGCGGGTTGAGCGTGAGATAGCCCTTCGCGCCGACCGAGATGTCGCCGCCGTGCAGGGCGGTGCGCGCGTGCGCGTACTCGTGCAGGCACAGCGAGACGATCCAGGCGGCCGTCACGAACAGGAACACGGCGACACCCGGCCGCGCGGCGAAGCCGCTCCAGGTGGCCCAGCCGGTGACCGCCGTCACGGCCAGCAGCCCCACGAAGACGGGGCTGATCCTCCGGTCGCTGCGCCGGGTGGCGGCGGTGGTCATGGTGCTCCCTGGACTCGAGAAGGGTACGGACGGCCCGACCGTACCCGCCACGCCGGGAAAACGTCTCGCCCTGCGGTCCGAGTTCCGCAAAGGTGGGGGCGTGGGGATGTGGCAGGTGTTCTACGCGGACTGGCAGATGGAGTGCTGCGGCACGCCGTTCTCCGTGGGGGAGGAGGTGAGCTGGCCGTTGCTGCTCATGGACGCCGAGGACGTGCTCGGCGGCGGCTGGGACGAGCCGCTCGGCACCCTGGCCGCGCCGGTGGCCCAGGAGCGCGAGGCGGCAGGCGCGCTCCGGCTGGTGCGGGCGGCGGACGGGCTGGTTGCCGCGGTGCCCGAGGACACCGCGGCGGCGGACGGCCGCCGGCGCGGCCTGCTCTGTGTCGAGCGTCACAGCGACCGCTGGGCCGAGACCACCGGCCGGGTGCGCGCCGTCCGGCTGGTGCATCAGGTCTGGGCTCCGGTCTCGCCCGGCTCGCGCACGCATGTGCCCGTTCCCGGCGGGCGCTGGCTGGAGGACGTGTACCGCTGTCCGCGCTGGTTCGGCGAGGGGCGGTCGGGCGTCCTCGTCGACCTCGACGTGTACGGTGCCGCCCCGCCGGGACCGTGACCGGCCCGCGCATCCGGCCGCTCTCCCGCCCTCGTCCCGGCTCCCGGTCTCGCCGGGGCCGGGGCTCCCCCGGGCCGGGCGGTCCGCCCCTTCGCTGCCACCGGAGACAATGAACCCCGTGCGCTATCGCATTCTCGGCACCACCCAGGCACTCCGCACCGACGGCACGCCCGTCCCGGTCGGCGGGGCCCGGCTGCGTGCCCTGCTGACCGTGCTCGCGCTGAGGGCCGGCCGGCCGGTCCCCGTCGCCCTGCTCGTCGACGAGGTGTGGGACGGCGACCCGCCCGCCGACGCCACCGGTGCCGTCCAGGCGCTGGTCGGGCGGCTGCGCCGGACGCTCGGGCCGGACGCGGTGGAGTCCGCGGACGGCAGCTACCGGCTGGCGGCGGCCCCGGACGACGTCGATCTGCACCGTTTCGAGCGGCTCACCGGCGAGGGCCTGCGCGCGCTGGCCGACGGCGACCCCGGGAAGGCGGCGGTCGTGCTCGACGACGCCCTCGCCCAGTGGCACGGGCCCGCCCTCGCCGACCTCCCGGACCGGGCGGTCGAGGTGTCCCGCTGGGAGACCCGCCGCCTCGACGCGCGGCGCGCCCGCCTCGCGGCGGCCCTCGCCCTCGGCGACGGGGAGCAGTACCTGCCCGAGCTGACCGCCCTGTGCGACCTCCACCCGTTCGACGAGTCCCTCCAGGTGCTGCGGCTGCGCGCGTTGCGCGACGCGGGCCGTCCGGCGGAGGCACTGGCCGCCTACGACGCCGTACGACGGCTGCTGGCGGACCGCCTCGGGTCCGACCCCGGGCCCGAACTGCGGGAGCTGCACGGGGAGCTGCTGCGCGGACAGGTGCCGCACACCCCGGCACCCGCACCGCCCGCCGCCCCGCACGCAGACGTACCGGTGACCGCCGTCGCGCCCCTCGGCGGCGCGAGCCTCGCCGTGGCACCCCGCCCCGGCAACCTCCGGGCCCGTCTCACCTCCTTCGTCGGGCGGGACACCGACATGGAGACCCTGCGCGACGACCTCGCGGCCGCGCGGCTCGTCACTCTGCTCGGGCCCGGCGGCGCCGGGAAGACGCGGCTGTCGCAGGAGGCCGCCGAGGCCGTGGCGCGGGAGACACCGGACGGGGTGTGGCTGGCCGAGCTGGCGCCCGTCGACGACCCGGAGGCGGTGCCCGAGGCCGTGCTGACCGCCGTCGGGGCACGCGAGACGGTGCTGCGCGGCGCGGGCGCCGAGGAGATGCGCGCCGTCACCGACCGGCACGACGACCCGGTCCAGCGGCTCGCCGAGCACTGCGCGCGCCGCCGGATGCTGCTCATCCTCGACAACTGCGAACACGTCGTGGACGCCGCCGCCCGCCTCGTCGAGCACCTCCTCCAGCACTGTCCCGGGCTGACGGTCCTCGCCACCAGCCGCGAACCCCTCGGCGTACCTGGGGAGTTGCTGCGCCCCGTCGAGCCGCTTCCGCAGCCGCACGCGCTGAAGCTGCTCGCCGACCGCGGCGCCGCCGCCCGGCCCGGCTTCCGGGTCGACGCCGACGAGGACACCGCCGCTGCCGCCGCGGAGATCTGCCGCCGCCTGGACGGACTGCCGCTCGCCATCGAACTGGCGGCGGCCCGGCTGCGGATGCTGTCGCCGCGCCAGATCGCCGACCGGCTCGACGACCGCTTCCGGCTGCTCACCTCCGGCAGCCGCACCCTGCTCCCCCGGCAGCAGACCCTGCGGGCCGTGGTCGACTGGTCCTGGGACCTCCTCGACGCGGACGAGCGCGCGGTGCTGTGCCGGCTGTCCGTCTTCGCCGGCGGCTGCGACCTCACCGCCGCCGAGGCCGTGTGCGGCCCCGTCGCACTGGAGGTGCTCGGCTCGCTCGTCGACAAGTCCCTCGTGGTGGCGGCCCCTTCGGGCGACGGGGAGATGCGCTACCGGCTGCTGGAGACCGTCGCCGAGTACGCGGGCGAACAGCTCGACGAGTCGGACGACCGGTCCGCCGCGGAGCGCGCCCACCTCACCTACTACCGCGAACTGGCCCGCACCACGGACCCGTTGCTGCGCTCGTCCACCCAGCGCGCGGCGATCGAACGGTTCCAGGTGGAGTACGAGAACCTGCGCACCGCCCTGCGCCGCGCCGTCGCCGACCGCGACGAGCAGGAGGCGTTGTGCCTGCTGCACTCCCTGGCCTGGTACTGGCAGATCCGCGATCAGCGCGTCGAGTCCCGCACCTGGTCCACCGCGGTCATCGCGCTCGGCCCCGATCCCTTCGCGGCGCCCGCCCGGCCGGTGCCGGACCTCCCCGAGAGCTGCACCGACGTCCCGCCGCCGATGCGCCCGGAGATCCTCCAGGAGGCCCGCCGCGGCGCCCATCTCGTCCATTTCGCCACGGACGTGGAGTTCCAGTCGTGGGACACCTTCGAGGGAAAGGAGAAGCTGCGCGTCGTCTGCGAGACCTACCGCCCCGGTCAGCCCCAGACCTGCCGGTTCCCCGGCTTCCTGTGGTTCTACGCCGTCGTGCTCAGCGGTGACCTCGACCGTATGCGCGAGCTCCTCGACGAGTCCGTCCGCACCTGCCGCGAGCTGGGCTACACCTGGGAGCTGGCCCAGGTCCTTCAGCTGCGCGCCAACATCCTCGCCAACCGCACCCACTGGGCGGGGGACGCGACCCGGGACGCGGACGAGGCGCTGGAGATCTTCCGCCGGCTCGGGGACGCCTGGGGCGCGGCCGAGGCCCTGTCCGCCCGCGGGGAGGCCCGCGAACGGCGTGGCGACTACCTGCCCGCCGCCGACGACTACCGGGCCGCCCGGGAGTACGCCGAACGGCTCGGCGCCCACTCCCAGATGTCCGTGCTCGACGCCCGTCTCGGCGGTGTGCTGCTGGAGGCCGGGCAGGGCGAACCGGGGGAGCGGCTGCTGCGCCAGGTCATCGAGGAAGTCCGCGACACGACGAACGACGCCAATCCGTTCGCACGGCTGTCCCTGGCGATGTGGTTCAGCCGCACCGGACGGGTGCCCGAGGCACGCGAGCAGGTACGCCTGCTGCGCGGCGAGTTCAGAGCCCTCGCCTTCCCGGTCTTCGAGGGCATCGTGCTCGGTCTGGAGGCCTGGCTGGACCTGCTGGAGGAGCGGTACCCCGAGGCCCTGGCCACGGCGCGGCGGG
Source organism: Streptomyces sp. NPDC002573 (assembly GCF_042889625.1). Classification (NCBI taxonomy): domain Bacteria; kingdom Bacillati; phylum Actinomycetota; class Actinomycetes; order Kitasatosporales; family Streptomycetaceae; genus Streptomyces; species Streptomyces sp. NPDC002573. Next base: position 119,141 of record NZ_JBIARC010000013.1, read on the forward strand.
CGCTCGAGCGGGCCGGGGACCGGATGGCGATGGTGGTGGCGCCGCATCAGATCTCGATTCACCTGACGACCGCCGCGACGGCGCTCGCGGGTGCGGACGGCGGGAGCCGTGCCCGGGACGGGGCGGTCTGCCTGGGGGCCGCCGACGCTCTGCTGCCGCCCGGCCACTTCCCGGGAACGGCGGAGCGCGAGGCCCGGGCCGTGGCGGAGGCGCAGGTGCGGGCGGTGCTGGGCGACGCGGAGTACGAGGCCGCGTACGCCGAGGGCGGCGGCCTCTCCATGGAGGAGGCCACCGCCCTCGTCTGACGCGGACCGGTGTACCGCGGGGCAGGCCGGTTCTCGGCCGTGGACGTCAGCTCTTGGTCGTGAACTTGCGGATGGCGATGGGGGCCATCACCAGCGTGAGCAGGGCCGACCAGGCCAGGGTCATCAGCACGTCGTGGGTGACCGGCTCATGGCCGTTCATCAGGCCGCGGGCCGCGTCGGCGAGCGACGACAGCGGGTTGTAGTCGGTGAAGGCCTGGAGCCAGCCCGGCATGGTCCTGGTCGGGGCGAAGATCGACGAACCGAACTGCAGCGGCATCAGCACGAGAAACCCCATTCCCTGGACGGCCTGGGCGCTCTTCATCACCACGCCCAGGGTCAGAAAGATCCACATGACTCCGAAGCCGAAGACCATCGACAGACCGATGGCCGCGAACAGGCCGGGCACGTTCGACACCGACAGGCCGAGCAGGAAGCCCACCACGAGCAGGACCGCCGTGGCGACCAGCATCCGCCCGATCTCCACGGTGATCTTGGCGATCAGGACGGAACCCCGGCTGATGGGCAGGGACCGGAAGCGGTCCATCACGCCCTTCTGGAAGTCCTCGTTGAATCCGGTGCCGACGCCCTGGGCGATGTTCATGCCCATCATCGCCATCAGTCCGGGGACCACGTAGTTCACATACGCGTGCCGGTTGCCGGACCCGGCGATCGCGCCGCCGAAGACGAACACGAACAGCAGGCAGAAGACGATCGGGAACAGGATCGCGTCGAACATCGACTCCGGGTCCTGGCGGATCCACAGCAGATTGCGGCGGACCAGGGCGCCGATGTGGCGCAGATTGCCGCGCAGCCCTATGCGGCCGTCGGCGACCGGTGCGGGGGATGCGGTGACGGTGGCCGTGCTCATGCGGCGACCTCTTCTCGGGCGGGGGACGCGTCCTGCGGGGCACTGGCCTTGTGGCCGGTGAGGGACAGGAACACCTCGTCCAGGCTGGGCAGTTCGGTAGCGATGCCGGCGAGTGTGATGCCGCGGGCGGTGAGCGCGCCGACCACCGCGGTCAGCTGCTCGTCGCTGAGGATCGGTACGAGGACGGTGCCGCTCTCGGCGTCCACGGTCGCCTTGCCGGGACCGGTGAGGCCGAACTCGTCGAGCGCGGTGGCCGTGGGGCGCAGCTCCATCGGGTCCGCCGGGCGGATGCGCAGCGTACGGCCGCCGACCTTGGCCTTCAGGTCGTCGATGCGGCCGCCGGCGATGACCTTGCCGCGGTCGATGACGGTCAGTTCGGAGGCGAGCTGCTCGGCCTCCTCCATGTACTGGGTGGTGAGCAGCACGGTCGCGCCCTCGGTGACCATGCGCTTGACCTCGGTCCACACCTCGTTCCGGGTGCGGGGGTCGAGACCCGTGGTGGGCTCGTCCAGGTAGAGGACGGCCGGGTGCCCGATCATCGAGGCGGCGAGGTCCAGCCGTCGCCGCATACCGCCGGAGTAGGTGCGCACCGGGCGTTTGGCGGCCTCGGTGAGCGAGAACCGCTCCAGGAGTCCGTCGGCCCGGGCCCGCGCCTCCTTGCGGGGCAGGTCGAGGAGCCGGCCGATCATGTACAGGTTCTCGAAGCCGGAGAGCTTCTCGTCGACCGAGGCGTACTGGCCGGTGAGGCCGATCACGCGCCGGGTCTGGCGGGGCTGGCGGACGACGTCGTAGCCGGCGACCACGGCGTGGCCGGCGTCGGGGGTGATGAGGGTGGACAGGCAGCGGACCAGGGTGGTCTTGCCGGCGCCGTTCGGCCCGAGCACGCCGAGGACGGTGCCCTCGCGCACGTCGAGGTCGACGCCGTCCAGCGCCTTGGTCTCGCCGTAGTGCTTGACCAGCCCCCGTACGGTGACGGCCGCGTCCCGGGCGGCGTCGGTGGGGTTCTTGTCGATTCGCGTCATGCCGACCAAGGTGCCAGCCGCCACCGACAAACCGCCTACAGGCCGCCGACAGCAGTGCCTACAGCCGCCGACAGATCGCCTACCGCACAACGCGACAGCCCGCCGACGGGGGAAGATCGGCGGGCTGTCGGGGCGCCCCTCAGGGAGGCGCCGGGAACTGCGCGGCCGGCCTGAAACGGCCCGCAGTGGGTCGGTCAGTGCACCGGGCGGCCGCTCAGTGCACCGAGTGCTCCTCGAGCGGGAACGTTCCGCCCACGACGTCCTCGGCGAACGCCTTCGCCGCGTCGCCCATGACCTGGCGCAGATCGGCGTACTTCTTCACGAACTTCGGCACCCGGCCACCGGTCAGACCCAGCATGTCGGTCCACACCAGCACCTGCGCGTCCGTCTCGGGACCGGCCCCGATGCCGACGGTCGGGATGTGCAGCGACCGCGTCACCTCGGCCGCGAGCTCCGCCGGGACCAGCTCCAGGACCACCGCGAACGCGCCCGCGTCCTGCACCGCCTTGGCGTCCCGCATCAGCTGCGCGGCGGCCTCCTCGCCGCGGCCCTGCACCCGGTAGCCCATCGCGTTGACGGACTGCGGGGTCAGGCCGATGTGCGCCATGACCGGGATGCCGGACTGCACCAGCAGCTCGATCTGGCCGTGCGAGCGCTCGCCGCCCTCCAGCTTGACCGCGCCGACCCCGGCTTCCTTCACCAGACGGGTGGCCGAGCGCAGCGCCTGCACCGGGCCCTCCTGGTAGGAGCCGAAGGGCAGGTCGCCGACGATCAGGGCGCGCTGGGTGCCCCGTACGACCGCGGCGGAGAGCATGGTCATCTCGTCGAGGGTGACGGGTACGGTCGTCTCGTACCCGAGGTGGCAGTTGCCCGCCGAGTCACCGACGAGCATGACCGGGATGCCGGCCTCGTCGAACACGGACGCGGTCATCGCGTCGTAGGCGGTGAGCATGGGCCACTTCTCGCCGCGCTCCTTGGCGGCGGCGATGTCGCGGACGGTGATGCGGCGGGTGCTCTTTCCCCCGTACAGCGCCTTGCTGCTGTCGGAGGGCTTGAGCGCTCCCTGTGCGGGCTGCTCCTGGGCAGCGGAAAGCTGCGTCATCGCAACGGCTCCTTCGGTCATCTCGAGGCACCCTGACGGCGTCCCCGGATCACCCCCATGGTGGCACCTCGTGCCACGCGCGGCTAGTGGGGGTATGCGCCACGCGGCACCCGCGACACCGGGCCCGCGAACGTGGCACGCTCGGCCCGTTTCCCGTTTCAATCGCAGGGAACTCAAGGTCTTGTAAAGGATTTAGATACGAGACCGTTCCGTTTCATAAATGCCCTACGCTCATGCCCATGACTACTCCCACTGCCTCTGTCGAACGGCGGGTGCCGGAGGCGGTGCATCGGCGCCGATGGGCCATCCTCGGCGTACTGATGCTCAGCCTGCTGATCGTGGTGCTCGACAACTCGATCCTGAACGTCGCCATCAAGACGATCTCCACCCCGGCGCCGACCGGTCTCGGCGCCACCCAGAGCGAGCTGGAGTGGGCCATCAACGCCTACACCCTCGTGTTCGCCGGGTTGCTGTTCACCGCGGGCCTCCTCGGCGACCGCCTGGGCCGGAAGAAGACGCTGCTGGCCGGTCTCGTCGTGTTCGGCGCGGGCTCGGCGCTCGCGGCCGAGTCGGGCTCCCCGGCCCAGCTCATCGCGTTCCGCGCGCTCATGGGCCTCGGTGCGGCCTTCGTGATGCCCGCGACGCTCGCGGTCCTCATGAACGTCTTCGAGCGTGACGAGCAGCCCAAGGCCATCGGCATCTGGGCCGGCGGCGTCGGCCTCGCGATCGCGATAGGCCCGATCACCGGCGGTGTGCTTCTCGCCCACTTCTGGTGGGGCTCGGTCTTCCTGATCAACGTGCCGATCGTGGTCCTCGCGCTGGGCCTGATGATCTGGCTGGTCCCCGACTCCCGCGACCCCCGCCCCGGCCGGGTCGACATCGTCGGCGTGGTCCTGTCGGTCGTGGGCCTGGTCCTGCTCGTCTACGGCATCATCAAGGGCGGCCAGCTCGCCGACTTCGGCGACGCCAAGGTGCTGGCGACGATCGCCGCCGGTCTCGCCGTCCTCGCGCTCTTCGTGGTGTACGAGAAGCGCAGCGACCACCCGTCCATCGACGTCACCTACTTCCGGAACAAGGTCTTCTCCGCCGCCATCGCCGCGATCGCGCTGGTCTTCTTCGCGCTGATGGGTGTGACCTTCTTCTCCGTCTTCTACACCCAGAGCGTCCGGGGCTACTCGGCGCTGCAGACGGGTCTGCTGATGCTGCCGCTGGCCGCCGCGCAGATGATCTTCGCCCCGCGCGCCCGGCTGCTGGTGGACCGGTTCGGCAACCGGGCCACGACCACCGCCGGCATGATCGTCATCGCCGCGATGCTCGCCGCGTTCGCCACCCTGAAGGCGGACACGCCCATCTGGATCCTGGAAGTCGTCTTCTTCCTCATGGGCACCGGCATGGCCCACATCATGACGCCGACCAGCGTCGTCATCATGCAGGCGCTGCCGCGCGAGAAGGCGGGCTCCGCGTCCGCGCTGAGCAACACCTTCCGCCAGGTCGGCGGCGCGCTCGGCATCGCCGTGCTCGGTTCCGTGCTGTCGACGACGTACCGCACCAGCATCGAGGACAAGCTCTCCCTCCTCCCGGCGGGCATCCGGCACACCGCCGGCGAGTCGATCGAGGCGACGCTCGGCGTGGCCGCCAAGCTCGGCCCGAACGGCAAGGCCCTCGTCACCCCGGCCAACGACGCCTTCCTGCACGCGATGCATGTGACGGCGCTGTGGGGATCGGGCGTGGCGGTGATCGGCGCGATCGTGGTGGCGCTGTTCCTGCCCGGGAAGGCGCCTGTGGGACAGAGCGGCAAGGAGGAGGAGCAACTGGTCGCCGCGGACCACTGACGACCACTGACAGCACGTCATCGACCGGGCACCGGCGGGGTGCCGGTGCCCGGCACGGCGCGCACCGGGGAGAATGATCCCCAGCGAGCAAGGACGGAGTGCAATGTGAGCCTCGCCGGCAGCCGGCCCCACCGAGACCTCCCCACACGCGGACGCCCCCGCAGCGAGGCCGTCGAACGGGCCATCATCGAAGGTGTGATGAAGCTCATCGAGGAGGGAGTGCCCCTCGCGGACCTCTCCATAGAGCGCATCGCCCGCACCGCCGGCGTCGGCAAGGCCACCATCTACCGCCGGTGGGACAACAAGGAGGACCTCTTCGTCGACGTGCTGCGCGCCGCCGAGCCCGAGGGGCCCGAACTGCCCGGCACGTCCCTGCGCGAGGACCTCGTCGTGCTCCTGGAGTCGCTGCGGCAGCGCGGCGTGGCCACCCGCTCCTCGGCGATCCTGCGCAACGTGTACGCCCAGATAAAGAGCAGCCCCAAGATCTGGGCCGCCTACCACTCCACCGTCGTCGCCCCCCGCCGCCGGCTCGGGCTGGAAGTCCTGCGCCGCGGACAGGAGAACGGCGAACTGCGCGGGGACGTGGACATCGAGCTGATGAACGACATCTTCGTCGGTCCCCTGCTGGTGCGTTCCATGCTGCGTCCCGACGCCGAGCTGGAGGAGGGCCTCGCCGAGCAGGTCGTCGACACGGTCCTCGAAGGACTACGGCCCGTCAGCTCCCGGTAGCCGGGCCGGTGCCGGGGCACCGGCCGGTATGTGCAGGTTTTGTCACAGAAGGCCCTTCTGGCGCCCTCGGCCGGAACTCTCGCGGCCGCCCCGCCCGTCCTCGTCCGCGAACGGCCGTCATGGGACGGCGGAACCGAGCCGATCATCCCCTAGGGTCATGTCCGGGGGGACGACGGTGTGCACGGCAGGGTGTGAGGCGGCATATGGCGCAGGCGTACATGACGGAGACGGGTGGCGGCGGCACGGATCCCCACCGCCCAGGATCCCGGCTCCGGCGCCTGCGACAGGGTCTGCGCGACCGCGGCATCTGGCGCCGCGGCCTCGTGCCGGCCGCTCTCGCCGTGCTGCTCGCGCTGGTGATGCTGCTGCACGCGCGGATCCCCAACGACATCGGCAACCTCGGCAGTCTCACCGAGACGTTTCTGCCCTGGCTCGGGGTCGTGGGCGTCCCGCTGCTGCTGATCCTCGCGCTGGTGCGCAAGTCGGCGACCGCGCTGATCGCCGTGCTGCTGCCCGCCGTGGTCTGGCTGAACCTCTTCGGCGGGCTGCTCGGCGACAAGACCGGCACCGGCGGCGACCTGACCGTCGCCACCCACAACGTCAACGCCGAGAACCCCGACCCCGCCGGCACCGCCCGCGCGGTCGCCGCCTCCGGTGCGGACGTGCTGGCGCTGGAGGAGCTGAAGGCCTCCGCGGTCCCGGTCTACGAGCAGGCGCTGGCGTCGACGTACAAGTACCACTCGGTGCAGGGCACGGTCGGCCTGTGGAGCAAGTACCCGCTCGTCCATGTGAGGCCCGTGGACATCAAACTGGGCTGGACCCGTGCCATGCGGGCCACCGTCCAGGCGCCCGCGGGTGAGGTCGCCGTCTACGTCGCCCACATGCCCTCGGTGCGGGTCAAGCTGGCGGCCGGGTTCACCGCACGCCAGCGCGACACCAGCGCGGACGCGCTCGGCGAGGCCATCGCCGACGAGAGCCTGAGCCGGGTGATCCTGCTCGGCGACCTCAACGGCACCATGAACGACCGCGCCCTGAACGCCGTCACCTCGCAGATGCGCTCCACCCAGGGCGCGGTGGGCAGCGGCTTCGGGTTCAGCTGGCCGGCGTCCTTCCCGATGGCGCGGATCGACCAGATCATGGTCCGGGGCCTGGATCCGGTCAGCTCGTGGACCCTGCCGCGCACGGGGAGCGACCACCTTCCGATCGCGGCCCGTGTGAAGCTCGACGGGCAGTCCTGAGCGGAGCCATGGCCACCGGAATACTGGGCGTGAGACCCTTTGTTCCGTAGGGGAACTTACGAACCGCCTCCGGCAGAACTCCGCTCTGAAAGGTCCCTCATGCCCCTGGCCCTGCTCGCCCTCGCCGTGGGCGCCTTCGGCATCGGCACCACCGAGTTCGTGATGATGGGCCTGCTGCCCAATGTCGCGGACGACCTGCACATATCCATCCCCACCGCCGGGCACCTGGTCTCGGCCTACGCGCTGGGCGTGGTGATCGGCGCGCCGCTGCTCGCCGCGGTCACCTCCCGGCTCGCCCGCCGCACGGTCCTCATCGGCCTGATGGCCCTGTTCGTGGTGGGCAACGCGCTCTCGGCCCTCGCGCCCGGCTACGACGCGCTGCTCGCGGCCCGCTTCCTGAGCGGACTGCCGCACGGCGCCTTCTTCGGCGTCGGCGCGGTCGTCGCGACCGGCCTGGTCGCCCCCGAGCGCAAGGCCCGCTCGGTCTCGCTGATGTTCATGGGCCTCACCGTCGCCAACGTCGCCGGTGTCCCCGTCGCCACCCTGATGGGCCAGCACCTGGGGTGGCGGGCGACGTTCCTCGGGGTCAGCGTGATCGGCGTGGCAGCGATCGTGTCGCTCGCCCTGCTGATCCCGCGCGACCACACCCACGCCCCGGCGGGCGGCCTGCGGGGCGAACTCGCCGCGCTGCGCTCCCTGCCGGTCTGGCTGGCGCTGGGCACGACGGTGGCGGGCTTCGGCGCGCTGTTCGCGGCGTACAGCTACATCACACCGATGCTGACGGACGCGGCGGGTTACGCGGACGGCAGCGTGACCCTGCTGCTGGCCCTGTTCGGCGTGGGCGCGACGATCGGCAACCTGGTGGGCGGCCGGCTCGCGGACCACTCGCTGCGCGGCACCCTCTTCGGCGGCCTGCTCGCGCTGGCGGTGGTGCTGGGGCTGTTCCCACTGCTCATGCACGCCGAGTGGAGCGCGGCGGTGGCCGTGGTGCTGCTCGGGACGGCCGCGTTCGTCACCGGCTCCCCGCTCCAGCTGATGGTGATGGAGAAGGCGTCCGCCGCCCCCTCCCTCGCCTCCTCGGCCAACCAGGCGGCCTTCAACCTGGCCAACGCGGGCGGTGCCTGGATCGGCGGCCTCGCCCTGGCCGCGGGCCTCGGTGCCACCTCCCCGGCGCTCGCGGGCGCGGCCCTGGCGGTGCTGGGCCTCGCGGTGGCGGGGGTCGCCTACGCGGTGGACCGCCGCCGGAGCGCTCCGGCGACCGCGCGGGAACGCCTGGTGGCGGCGCACGTACCGGAGCACCCGCAGAGCGTGCGCGGCTGACGGACCGGGCGGCACACGAACGCCGCCGTGGAGACCACGGCGCCCCCGGCGTTCGTGTCACGTGTGCTCGCGCCAGCGGTTGGTGATCGGCAGCCGGCGGTCCTTGCCGAAGCCCTTCGCCGAGATCTTCGTGCCCGGCGGGTACTGCCGGCGCTTGTACTCGGCCGTGTCGACCATCCGCAGCGTCCGCACCACCAGCTCCCGGTCGAAGCCCGCCGCCACGATGGCGTCCGCCCCCTGGTCCCGGTCCACGTACAGATCCAGGACCGCGTCCAGGACCGGGTAGTCGGGCAGCGAGTCGGTGTCGACCTGGTCCGGGCGCAGCTCCGCGCTCGGCGGCTTGGTGATCGAGTTCTCCGGGATCGGCGGCGTCTGGCCCCGCTCGGCCGCCGCACGGTTGCGCCACCGCGCCAGCTGGAAGACCGACGTCTTGTACACGTCCTTGATCGGGCCGTACGCGCCCACCGAGTCGCCGTACAGCGTCGAGTAGCCCACCGCCAGCTCCGACTTGTTGCCGGGCGCCAGCACGATGTGGCCCTCCTGGTTGGAGACGGCCATCAGCAGCGTGCCGCGCAGCCGGGACTGGAGGTTCTCCTCCGCCAGGCCGGTCAGCCCGAGGGCGTCCATGTAGGCGCCGAACATCGGCTCGATGGGGACGGTACGGAAGTGCAGGCCCGTGCGCCGCGCCAGCTCCGCCGCGTCGTCCCGGGAGTGCCCCGAGGAGTACTTCGACGGCATCGAGACCCCGTACACGTTCTCCGCGCCCACCGCGTCGCACGCGATCGCCGCGACCAGCGCCGAGTCGATACCGCCGGACAGGCCGATGAGCACGGACCGGAAGCCGTTCTTCCGTACATACGCCCTCAGGCCCGTGACCAGCGCCGAGTACACCTCCTCGTGGTCCTCGAGCCGCTGCGCGTATCCGCCCGTCAGCTCGGGCTCGTAGGCCGGCAGCGGCTCCTCGGACAGCACCAGGCGGTCGATGCGCAGCCCGTCGTCCACGACGCCCGCCGGGGCGTCCGGCCGTGCCGCGGGCAGGTCGAGGTCCAGGACCACACAGCCCTCGACGAACTGGGGGGCCCGCGCGATCACCTCGCCGTCCGGGCCGACGACGATCGAGTCCCCGTCGAAGACCAGCTCGTCCTGGCCGCCGATCATGGCGACGTAGGCGGTGGTGCAGCCGGCCTCCTGCGCCCGCTTGCGCACCAGCTCCAGACGTGTGTCGTCCTTCTCGCGCTCGTACGGCGAGGCGTTGATCGACAGCAGCAGCCCGGCCTGCGCGCTGCGCGCGGCCGGCACCCGCCCGCCGTCCTGCCACAGGTCCTCGCAGATGGCGAGCGCGATGTCGATGCCGTGCAGCCGCACCACGGGCATCGTGTCGCCGGGCACGAAGTAGCGGAACTCGTCGAAGACGCCGTAGTTGGGCAGATGGTGCTTGGCGAAGGTGAGGGCGACCTCGCCGCGGTGCAGCACCGCCGCCGCGTTCTGCGGGGCGCCGGCCGGCTGGCCGTACTTCGGCTGGGCGGTCTCGGAGCGGTCCAGATAGCCGACGACCACCGGCAGCTCCCCGAGACCCTCGCCGGCCAGACGCGCGGCAAGGTCCCTCAGAGCCGCGCGCGAGGCCTCCACGAACGACGACCGCAGGGCCAGGTCCTCGACGGGATACCCGGTCAGCACCATCTCGGGGAACGCCACCAGGTGCGCTCCCTGGTCGGCGGAGTGCCGGGTCCAGCGGACGATCGCCTCGGTGTTCGCGGCGATGTCTCCGACGGTCGAGTCGATCTGATTCAGGGCGAGGCGAAGTTGAGGCACCCGCCCAGTGTAATCGTCAGAGAGACGCAATGGGGGCTGGGCGAGGCCGTGCACGCACGTGCGCCCGCCCCCCTCCGGGAGGGGGACGGGCGCGACGCGGTCACCTCAGGGCGAGCCGGTCAGTGACGGCGCCACGAGTCGACGTAGCCCGGGGCGGGCGAGCCCACGCCGGTCACGTCGTCGTAGCCCTTCACGGCCTGCAGGGAGCTGTCCTTGCCGAGGCTGCGGACGGAGGTTCTCACACCGCCGGTCGCGTCGATGCCGTTCACGAAGTCGATGCGCGCCACGGCGAGGCCGGAGCCCGTCGGGTCGTCGGTGACGTCGTGGAACGACTTCGAACCGTACTTGGCGTAGATCGCCGGGTTGGCGAAACCGATCGCCGAGCCGCCGTGCGCCTCCTGCGCCAGGGCCTGGACGGCCGCGATCACCGGCGCGGCGAGCGAGGTGCCGCCGATCCGGTACTCGCTGTACTGCTGCGACCCGTCGGGGAAGGTCTGCGTCTGGCCGACCTTGAAGCCCGTGTTGGGGTCGGCGATCGCCGCGATGTCCGGGACGACGCGGTTGCCCGCGGCGTTGTTCGCCGTGGCGAGCGCGTTCGGGACGACGCCCTTCTGGTAGTACGGCTGCGGCACGGTCTTGCTGGTGCCGCCGCCCGCGCCGGAGGTGAACGCGCCGGGGAAGTTCGTCCAGCTCTTGCCGTCCGCGGACAGCGTGGCCTTCTCGGTGCCCCAGCCGGTCTCCCACTGGTACTTGTCGCCCTTGCCGACGGCCAGCGAGGTGCCGCCGACCGCGGTCACCCACGCCGAGTTGGCCGGGGTGTCGACCTGCTTCGTCCCGGTGTGGGCGACCTCGTCGCCGTTGTCACCGGAGGAGAAGTAGAAGCCGATGCCCTCGACCGCGCCGAACTGGAAGACCTGGTCGTAGGCGGCCGCGAGGTCCGGCGTCTGGTTGGCCTCGATGTCGCCCCAGGAGTTGGAGACGATGTCGGCCAGGTGGTTGTCGACGACCTTGCTGAGCGAGTCGAGCAGGTCGTCGTCGTAGCAGGACGCCGCGCCGACGTACGTGATGTTCGCACCGGGGGCGACCGCGTGCGCGGCCTCGACGTCCAGGGTCTCCTCGCCGTACCAGCCGGCGGCCCCGCACTCCTGGGTCTTCGTGTAGTTGGCCGGCAGCACCTGGTGCAGCTGGCTGGTGCTGAACGCGGCGTCGCCGTGGTTCTTCGCGTAGGTGGCCGCGTCGAAGGCGATGGTCGGCGAGGCGTAGGCGTCGGTGATGGCGATCCGGACGCCCTTGCCCGTGTACTTCCCGGCGCCGTAGGCGGCCCGGAGCTGCTTGCCGGTGTAGCCCTCGACGGCGTAGGGGATCTTGGAGCCGTACGCGTCCGGCAGCGTCGAGGCGACGTTGGAGCCGTAGTACGAGGAGAACGGTCCCGCGTTCTTGAACACGGCGTCCGGCGGCGGCAGCTGGTCGCTGTGGTCGGACTTGTGCGGGGCGTTGTCCAGGCCGGTGACGGTCAGGACGGCACCCTTGAGGGCCTGGGGCGCGGAGGCCGCCTTCGAAGGCGCGTGGTACGTCTTCGAGCCCTTGGTGTAGTTGTGCAGCTGAGTGCCGAACGCCTTCTCGGCGGCGGCCACGTCACCGGTGACGGCGACGTAGTGCTGCGTGACCGCGGTGACCTTGAGGCCCGAGGACTTCAGCCACGACTTGACCGCGGCCACCTGCGCCTTGGTCGCGCCGAAGCGCGCCTGCGACTGCTTGGCGTCGAGGTACTTGCCGTAGAGCGGCGAGCTCGGGTCGGAGACGGCCTTCGCGTAGGCGGCGAGGCCGGCGGAGTCGCGGCCGGCGAAGTAGACGCGGGCCGAGACCTGGGCGCTGTTCGCGGTCGCGCCCTTGTCCGCCTTGGCCGTGGCCCACGCGGGCTTGGTGCCCGCGAGCAGGTCCCGGCCGGGGTTGTCCGCGGCGTGCGCCGCGGGAATGCCGAGCGCCAGTGCGCCGGTGAGCAGCGGCAATGCGGCAGCCAAGCTCACCCCGGCGCGCGCCTTGGCGCGGTTGGATCTCATAAAACCCCCTGCTATGCGATGCGTCGCACGATGTGGTCGCGAATGATCCGCGTAGACAACCGCGTGGTGACGGCGCGGTGAATGGATCACGCGATGGGGTCACTCTGGCGATGAACCGTTCATGCCAGGGGAATGAAAAGGCCAAGAAGACCCCAAGTGACCGTCAGTAAGGGGTTTTTGTCACGGTTTCAGGGAACTGCCGTTGATTGCGGGGAGGTTGCGATCGTCGTGGATCCCTTGCGGAGACGTGCGATCCCCTCGTGACAGCCCCGGGCCGTCTCTGCCCGGGGGACGGTGGTCCTAGTCGCGCGGCTTGGCGCCCCGTTCCTTGAGCATCGTCGCCATCAGCTCGATCTCCGACTGCTGGGCGTCGACCATGCCCTGGGCGAGTCTCTTCTCCACGCCCACGGTGCACTTGGCGACACAGCCCTCGGCCATGTGGATGCCGCCCTTGTGATGGTCGGTCATCAGCTGCAGATAGAGGATCTCGGCCTGCTCGCCCCGCAGCGTGTTCAGCTTCTGCAGCTCGGTGTTGGTGGCCATGCCCGGCATCAGCGCGCCGTCCTTGCCGGAGGCCATGTCGCCCATGCCCATCCAGGTCATCGGCGGATCGGCGGACACCTTCGGCAGTCCCCAGAGGTCGAGCCAGCCCAGCAGCATGCCGCGCTGGTTGGCCTGCGTCTGCGCGATGTCGTACGCGAGCCGGCGCAACTCCTCGTTGTTCGTGCGGTCGCGCACGATGTACGACATCTCCACGGCCTGCTGGTGGTGGACCGCCATGTCCCGCGCGAAGCCGGCGTCGGCGGATTCGGCGGTGGGCACCTTCGTGGTGGGCGGGGTGTCCTCGGCCGCGGCGTAGGTGATCGCTCCGGCCGCGACGAGCGCCGCCGCCGCGGCCCCCGCGATCCAGCCGATGTGCCTCACTGGCCCAGCCCGCCCGTGCAGGCGGCGCCCGGCTCGGGCGTCTGGTCACCCTGGACGAACGTGGCGAAGAACTTGTCCACGGCCGGGTCGTTCGCGCTCCTGACCGTGCGCTGGTGGGCCCAGGCGCTGAGCATGATCGGGTCCTTCTGGTCCTCGACGGGGCTCATCAGCGTGTACGGCGTCCCCTTCACCTTGGCGGCGAGCGCCTCGACGTCGCTCTTGGCCGCCTTGCTGTTGTACGTCACCCAGACCGCGCCGTGCTCCAGGGAGTGCACGGCGTTCATGTTGTTGACCGGCTTGGTGTAGACGTCGCCGTTGCAGTTCTGCCAGATCGGGTTGTGGTTGCCGCCGACCGGGGGCTCCATGGGGTAGGTCACGGGGGCGGTGGTGTGGGTGCGGCCCAGGGTGCCCTTCCAGGTCTTCACCCCGTCCGCGCCGGTGACGAAGTGGCCCGTGTCACCCTTCGTGGTGCCTTTCGCACCGCTCTTCCCGTCGCCCTTCATGCCGTCCTTCGTGCTGCTCGCCGCGACGGCCTTGTCGCCGGTCTGCGACTGGATGAGGACGACTCCACCGGCGACGAGGCCGCCGACGACGACCACGCTCGCCGCGATCGTGAGGATCCGGTTGCGCCGCTCGCGGGCGCGCTCTGCGCGTCGCATCTCCTCTATCCGGGCCTTGCGCTCGGCGGAGCCGGTCTTGTTGGCGGAACCCATGGCCAGTCCTTTGGAAGGAGGGACGTTCGGGACCGCTGATGGTAATGGGGACGGGAGACGGGAACGTAGACCGGACACGCGAATGACCGAAGAAGCGGCTTTCGTTCCGATAATTTGAAGACGAGATGCGCATTATTTACGCTGGTGGCATGCGGCTGTTGCGATCCACCGACCTCGCGTTGCGCGTCCTGATGCGGCTCGCCGTCGTCGGCGAGTCCAACCCCACGACCCGTGAGGTCGCGGAGGCCATGGACGTGCCCTACACCCATGCCGCCAAGGTCGTCGCCGAACTCCAGCACATGGGCCTGCTGGTGGCCCGTCGCGGCCGGGGCGGCGGGCTCGCGCTCACCGAGACGGGACGCAAGGCGTCCGTCGGTGCGATCGTCCGCGCCTTCGAGGGGGAGGGCGACGTCGTCGAGTGCGAGGGGGCCACGCCGTGCCCCCTGCACACCGGCTGCCGGCTGCGCGGCGCGCTGCGCCGGGCCCAGGAGGCGTTCTTCGCAGCGCTGGACCCGGTGACGGTGGAGGACGTGGTGGCGGCGCCGACGGGACTGCTCCTGCTGAACATCTCCCGCAGGCCCTGACCGAGGGCTCCGACCCCATGCGGAACACCCCGGGCGCCGCGGCCCGGGGTGCTGGGTCACTGGGGGATTGCGGGCAGGTCAGCCCTGGGCCAGCCAGAGGTCCGGCCCGAACACCTCGTAGTGGATGTCGGCGGGCGCCACGCCCTTGTCCAGGAGCTGGGTGCGCACCGCCCGCATGAAGGGCACCGGACCGCACAGGTACGCGCGCGTGCCCGAGGCGACCGGCACCGTGGAGAGGTCGACGCGACCGGTGCGCGCGGTCTCGGGAGCCTCCTGCTCGTACCAGAAGTGCACGGCGGTGTCCGGCAGCTTCGCGGCGAAGGCCTCGTGATCACCGCGCAGGGCGTGGGTGACGGGGGAGCGGTCCGCGTGCACGACCGTGACCGGGGCGGTGTGGCCGGTGCGGGCGAGCTGCTCCAGCATGGCGATCATCGGGGTCACGCCGATACCGGCGGAGGCGAGCACCAGCGGCTGGTCCGTCTGCTCCAGGACGAGATCGCCGTACGGGGCCGACAGTTCGACGGTGTCGCCCTCGTGCACCTGGGCGTGGAGGTGGCTGGAGACCTCGCCGTCGGGGCCCGTGTCGCCCTGCACGCGCTTGACGCTGATCTGGCGCAGCGGCGAGCCGGGGGCGGCGGAGAGGCTGTACTGGCGTATCTGCCGGGCGCCGTCGGGGAGTTCGACGCGGACGGAGACGTACTGGCCGGGAAGGAACTCCGGGACGGGGCCGTCGTCGGCCGGGCGGAGCTGGAAGGTGGCGACGTCCTCGGTCTCCTCGATGCGTCCGGCGACCGTCCAGGTCCGCCAGCCGGTCTGCCCGCTCACCGCGTACAGCCGCTTCTCGATCGCGATCAGCGCGTTCGCCATCAGCCAGTAGACCTCGTCCCAGGCGGCCGCGACCTCGGCGGTCACCGCGTCGCCGAGGACCTCCACGATGGCCGCGAAGAGGTGCTGGTGGACGACCTTGTACTGGTCGGGCGCCACGCCCAGCGAGGCGTGCTTGTGGGCGATGCGGTTGAGCATCACGTCGGGGCGCTCGTCCGGGCGGTCCACCAGGTACGCGGCGAAGGCGGCGATCGAGCCGGCCAGCGCCTGGCGCTGGGTGCCGGCCGCCTGATTACCGCGGTTGAAGAGGTCGCGCAGCAGCTCCGGGTGGGCGGCGAACAGCCCGTCGTAGAAGCGCTCGGTGATCTCGCCCAGAGCGGCACCGACGGCGGGAAGGGTGGCGCGCACGGTGGCGGCGGACTGTTCGGACAGCATCGGGTCTCCTTTGCGTGGGGGTGGGGGCGGCCCGTTCGGCGTCCCCAACGGTAATAAAATTTGCATCTCAGATGCAAGTTTTCAACTCGGGGGCAGCCGGACGGGGGCAGCCGTTACGAATGGGCCGACGAACAGGCAAGATGGGCGGCAGAGCGGAACACCTGCGGTGCGCGGGCGTTCAGTGCGGGGCCGGTCGGCCGATCAAGGTCCGCAACGCGCACGAAACGGTGGTGTGGTGGGATGCTCAGGTGCCCGACCGTCTCTCCCGTGGCATCGGGCGGCAGGCGGCCTGACCAGCAAGGATGGGGAAGCGGAAGATGGACAAGCAGCAGGAGTTCGTGCTCCGTACGTTGGAGGAGCGCGACATCCGTTTCGTACGCCTGTGGTTCACGGACGTGCTGGGCTTCCTCAAGTCCGTGGCCGTGGCGCCCGCCGAACTGGAGCAGGCCTTCGACGAGGGCATCGGCTTCGACGGCTCCGCCATCGAGGGCTTCGCGCGGGTCTACGAGTCCGACATGATCGCCAAGCCGGACCCGTCCACCTTCCAGGTCCTGCCCTGGCGCGCCGAGGCCCCGGGCACGGCCCGTATGTTCTGCGACATCCTCATGCCGGACGGCTCCCCGTCGTTCGCGGACCCGCGCTACGTCCTCAAGCGCGCCCTGGCCCGCGCCTCCGACCTCGGCTTCACCTTCTACACCCACCCCGAGATCGAGTTCTTCCTGCTGAAGGACCGCCCCCTCGACGGCAGCCGCCCCACCCCGGCCGACAACTCCGGCTACTTCGACCACACCCCGCAGAACGTCGGCATGGACTTCCGCCGCCAGGCGATCACGATGCTGGAGTCGATGGGCATCTCGGTCGAGTTCTCCCACCACGAGGGCGCGCCGGGCCAGCAGGAGATCGATCTGCGCTACGCGGACGCGCTCTCCACGGCGGACAACATCATGACGTTCCGCCTGGTCATGAAGCAGGTGGCGCTGGAGCAGGGCGTGCAGGCGACCTTCATGCCCAAGCCCTTCTCGGAGCACCCCGGCTCCGGAATGCACACGCATCTGTCCCTCTTCGAGGGCGACCGCAACGCGTTCTACGAGTCGGGCGCCGAGTACCAGCTCTCCAAGGTCGGCCGCTCCTTCATCGCGGGTCTGCTGCGGCACGCGGCGGAGACCTCGGCGGTCACCAACCAGTGGGTGAACTCCTACAAGCGCATCTGGGGCGGCTCCGAGCGCACGGCGGGCGCCGGCGGCGAGGCCCCCTCCTACATCTGCTGGGGCCACAACAACCGCTCCGCCCTCGTCCGCGTCCCGATGTACAAGCCGGGCAAGACCGGGTCGGCGCGGGTCGAGGTCCGCTCGCTCGACGCGGGCACCAACCCGTATCTGGCCTACGCGGTCCTGCTGGCGGCCGGTCTGAAGGGCATCGAGGAGGGCTACGAGCTTCCGCCGGGTGCCGAGGACGACGTCTGGGCCCTCACGGACGCCGAGCGCCGCGCGATGGGCATCGAACCCCTCCCGCAGAACCTCGGCGAGGCGCTCAACCTGATGCAGCGCAGCGACCTCGTCGCGGAGACCCTCGGCGAGCACGTGTTCGACTTCTTCCTGCGCAACAAGCAGGCCGAGTGGCACGAGTACCGCTCGGAGGTCACGGCGTTCGAGCTGCGCAAGAACCTGCCGGTGCTGTAGGCGCAGGTCAGAGGCCATAGATCGACAAAAGAGCCGTGGGGCCCACGACGACTGGTCGTAGGCCCCACGGGCGCTCTTCGGGCTCTGGGCCGTCTACGGGCCGTCGGGCGCGGAGGCGGCGTCGTACGTGCCGTCCACGGCTTTCCGGGTCCGTCCCTCGCTGCTCGGCATGGGGTGCGTGTAGACCCTCAGCGTGAACCCTGGGTCACTGTGCCCGAGGTACGTGCTCAGCGCCTTGATGTTCTCGCCGGCGTCCAGGAGCACGGACGCGTAGTGGTGAAGCAGTGCGTGCATACCGAGCCGGGGTGAGTGGTGGGCTGAATGAGGAGCCGCACCTCACTGAGATTCGTCTCGCTTCGGCTCCCCGAGCTGCGGTGATGACCCAGACACGAGGGGCTCGACTCGAAGATCACAAGTGGGCATCGAGGCGCGGGAACGCGAGGGCCGGGCTGCCAGGAGGAGAAGAGGCACGAGCGAGAGTTCGGCGAGGGCCGCGAGTGGGAGGCCGTCGGTTGCGGTCGGGACGGTGGCGGCGAGGTGGCCGAGGGCGAGGAAAAGGAAGTCCCGGGACCAGGTCGCGGTCGGTCGGCCGCAAGCACAGGCGAAGGCCCGGGACGCCCCCCGAAAGCATGCGACGACCCAGAGCAGGGCGAGGGCGAAGTAGACATAAGTCATCCACGTAGGGCCGGGGCGGTCAGGTTCGCGGGGGAAGGCCACAGCAATGACAGTGATCCCGGCGAGCAGAACAAACAGCCAGATGGCCTCGACGATCAGCACCAGACCGAGGACGATGCAAGCAACCCTGCGCAACGGCGCTCCTCTGCGGAGAGGGAAGAGAAGAAAGGCGACGGAACGATACCGGCCGAAGAAGGATGACAAGCCAGAGGTCACCCCAATGATCGCCCCCGAATGACCCTGCCAGATCGGCAGGTCATCTGGTCATGCTCGCCAGCCTCAGTCCTCCAAACCAGCCACGCGCCTCCAGGCCCCCAAGACCCCGTCCGTCGCCGATCGGCGCGTTCCGCAGGATGGTTTTGCCCCCTGCTTCAAGGGCACGCGGCCAGTGAGAGTCCGCGGAGGTGCTGAGATGAGTGTCGGGGAGAAGGCCAAGGCGAAGGCCGAACAGGTCGCCGGAAAGATCGTGCGGAAGACGGCCCACGCGGTGCACAAAGAAACCCTCGCAGCAAAGGGCGCCGCCCTCGAAGCGCAGGGTCGGATGCGGGGCGCGAAGGAGAAGACCAAGGACTCCTTCAAGCGCTGATGACGTCATGACATTGGTTGCCCCCTGATCACGTGGCACCGACCCATTTGCAAGGCAGTAGTCATCTGGCGGGCCCCCGTGCCAAGGGGCACAGCCGGGAGGGCCGCGTGCGAACTGGCTTCGGGTCCGGCTCTCCGGTCGGCTGTCCCGCGTGGCAGACACAGTGATTGATCATGCTCACAGCAAACACCAGAGCGAGGATTCGGTTGCCTGACTGATGACTCTCGGGCCGTCTCTGGGCCGTGCGAGGGAGCTCAACGACAACCAACTCTGACGTGGGCAGGGGAAACAGTCGGCCGTCACTTCACGAAGGCGCTCAGTCCGCCGGTCACGGCACGTCCGACGATGAGGGTCTGGATCTGCCGCGTGCCCTCGTACGAGTAGAGGGCCTCCGCGTCGGCGACGAAACGGCCGACGTTGTAGTCGAGGAGGATGCCGTTGCCGCCCAGCAGTTCCCGCGCCCACCCCATGTTTTCGCGCATCAGCGAGGTGGAGTAGGCCTTCGCAAGGGCGGACTGTTCGTCCCGGTACACCTCGGCGTCCTGCAGCTGGGCCAGGCACACCATCATCCCGCAGCAGGCCGTGGCGTTGCCGATCATCTTCGCCAGCAGGTCCTGAATGAGCTGGAAGCCCCCGATCGGGCGCCCGTACTGCAGGCGATCCTTTGCGTACTGCAGGGCGATCTCGTAGGCGCCGAACATCACTCAGCGGCCGGTGAACGCGGCGTCGCGGCGCTCGACGAAGGACCGGATGCCTTCGGCGCCGTCGGCGGTGGCGACGAGCCGGGCGACGTCGGGGCGCAGCCGCCCGATCGCGGCCCTCTCGCCCTGCTCCTGTGCCAGGTGGGCGGAGCCGAGGACGGCCCGCACTCCCAGCGGGGCCGACTTCTCGGCGATGACGCGGGCGATCTGCGTGGCGCGCTCGATCGCGGCCGGTCCGTCGGCGGCGAGTTCCTGCACCAGGCCGATGCGGTGAGCCTCCGCGGCATCGAACTCCTCCCCGGTGAGGACCCAGCGCATGGCGTTGCCCCGGCCGGCCTGCTGAGGGAAGCGGAAGGTGGCGCCACCGAAGGGGTAGATGCCGCGGCGGACCTCCAGCTGGGCAAAGCGCGCGTCCTGGGCCGCCACGCGGATGTCGGCCGCGAGCAGCAGCTCGATCCCGAGCGTCATCACCCAGCCCTGCGCCGCCGCGACGACCGGCTTGGTCCAGGGCCCGTCCAGCCGCCAGGGGTCACGGCCGCCCTCGGCGGCGCCGAGCTTCCCCGCGGCCAGCTCCTCGCCGACGTCGACCATGTCCAGGCCACCCGTGAAGTGGTCGCCGTGGGCGAACAGGACCCCGCACCACAGGTCGTCGTCGGACTCCAGCAGGCCGTAGGCGGCCGACAGCTCGGTGAGCATCCGCCGGGTGAACGCGTTGCGCTTGGCCGGGCGGTTCAGGCCCATCAGCAGGACGTGCCCGTCCCGTTCGACGGTGACCTCGGCAGCGTCCGCGGGAGTGGGACTCATCAGCCCTCCTCGGCAGTCGCACGATGAGACCTACTGGACGGTAGCGGTCCGAGCGCACCAGTACCCGCCCGACGCGCCCAAAGCAGTCTCCGCCGTCCTGGCGCGACGCAGGGTGCTCTCGTTTTCCGGTGGCCGGGGCGTCGTGGGTCGCGAACAGTTTGATTTTCTTCCGCTTCCGGTGGTGGGTCGAATATCTACCGATCAAGCCGGGCCCGCCCCTATGCTGCTCGCGGCGGTGCTGTGGTTTCACCGCTTCGGGGGCGAAGAGCGGGCGGGGGAACGGTGGCTGTTTTCGGCAATTTATTCTCATGGCTGTTCGAAGGGGTGTACCGGGGGGACGAGGACGGGGAACGTCATCTCGAGGCGATTCGGGCGCTTCAGCCGCAGCGTGACGATGCCTTCGAGCACGACTATCTGTATTCGTGCCTCAGTGTTCTCGATTCCAAGGCCCAGGCGCTTCTCTCCTACGACGGAATCCTGATGGCCGCCAGTTCGATCACGCTGTCCCTGTTCTCGCGGGACATCACCACGGGCAGCTTGCTGGTCCTCTCGTCCCTTGTCGTGAGTGTCGTCTCCTCCGCCCTGTGTCTGAGTGTCGTATGGGTGCACTGGACCGACACGGGCGAGCTGGAGAACTCCGAGGACCTCTTTCTGAAACTGCTGCATGTGCGCAACCGGAGGACGCTGAGCTATCGGATCTCCTGGATCGTCGCGCAACTGGCGGCGATCCTGCTTCTGCTCGGCGTGGTCCTCCAGAGAAGGGCGGCGTGAAAGCGGCGTCGATAGGATTTCCCGAAGAGTCTCGTCGCCGCCTCGCGTTTCGCTTCTTTTCCCTGAAAAGGACGCTTACCCGCACTGTCGACCTGTCAGGTCTCCTGGCGTATGCTGCCGGGCGTGACTCTCACAACGGTGGACAGGGAATGCTTCGAAGCCGCGCTGGCAGAGGCGCGGAAGGGGCTGGAGGCCGGTGGGGTTCCCGTCGGCGCCGCCCTCCAGCGGGACGGCGGTCTCGTCGCCGTAGGCCACAACGAGCGGGTTCAGCGCAACGATCCCATTGCCCACGGCGAGATGGCGTGCCTTCGCAACGCCGGCCGATTGACGTCGTACGAGGGCACCACGCTGTACACGACCTTGTCTCCGTGTGAAATGTGCACCGGAGCGGTTCTTCTTTTCGGTATCAAGCGACTGGTGGTCGGTGAGGCGGCGACCTTCGCGGGGAATCTGAATGCCTTCACGGAACGCGGCGTGGAAGTCATTCTCCTCGACGACGCGCGCTGCAAGGATCTGATGGCGGAATTCCAGAAGCGCTATCCGGACGTCTGGGCCGAGGACATCGGCGAGGCGCCGTCGGCCGAGGCCGAACGCGTCATCTGACGTACGCCGGGGACACGGCCGCGGTGCTGATGCGCCGCGGCTTTCCCGTGCCGTCCGCCGGGAGGGTGTACAGATCCGCCCCGTAGTCGCCGGGGAGGGCGTAGGCCAGGGTGTGGTCGTCCCGCCAGACGACCTGGTCGTCCACGCTCCGGGGCTCCGCCAGCGCTGTCTCGTGGAGCGTGCGCAGATTCAGGACGTACAGATGCCAGGGCGCGTCCTTGGGCAGGCCCGGTACGCGCTTCTTGAACGCGATCCGGGTGCCGTCGGGCGACAGGGACGGGCACTCCACATTGGTGTGGAGGGTGGTCACCGTGCGACTGCGCAGATCGCCGCGGATCAGATAGGTGCTCCCCTGTGTGGCGAGCGTCGCGTAGAAGGTGCGGTCGTCGGAGGCGAAGGTCACGCCCCAGAAGTTCACGTCCGCCGCGTGGTAGGTCCGGCCGTCCTTGACGATCCGGTACGCCTCCAGGGACTCGGTGAGCTCGCCCGTGCGGGTGTCCACGATCGCCGCGCGGGTCGAGAAGTTCGTCCCGGCGTACGAGTCGCCGCCCACGAACGCCGTCCACGCGGCATAGCGGCCGCTCGGGGAGACCCGGGCGCGGGACGGGATGCCCGGGACGTCGTAGCGGGCCCTGATGCGCAGGGAGGCGTCGAGGATCACCGCGCGGTAGGTGTCGGAGACCGGGCCGTGGACCGCCTGGAGACAGACCCCGGTGCCCGAAGCGGCGTAGAAGCGCAGGCACTTCACGCGTGACGCCGTGCGCGGCCCCGAGGGGTCGGTGGCGGGGGCCGACACCAGTTCGTCGCGGTGCGGGCCCCACGCCATGTTGCGGAACACCACGCGGCCGGGCTCCGTCAGGGTCACCGCGCCGGAGGTGATCCGCGGGCCGCCCACCCGGGGCTGGTTTCTGCGCTCCGCGCGCGCCGAGGCGTGCAGCACCGAGGCCGTGGCGACCCCGGTGAGCACCACGAGCGCCGAGAGCAGGACCAGGATGCGGGTGCGGGTCGTCATGCCGTGCCTTCCGAGCGGTTCGTCGCCGCGGCGTCCGGGTGCCGGACCGCCGGGGCCTGCGGTCGAAGGGTCAGGGCGAAGACCGCGCACACCGCCAGCGCCGCCGTCGACACCAGGAGCGCGCTGCGGTCGCCCCACACGGTCCACAGCGCCCCGAACCCCAGTGAGCAGACGAACCGGGCCAGCGCCTGACCCGTCTGCACCAGGGCGAGACCGGAGGAGCGCAGGGCCTCCGGGACGCTGTCCGACGCCGCCGCCATGAGCACGCCGTCGGTCGCCGCGTAGAAGCCGCCGTGCAGGGCGAGCACGGCGTACGGCAACGCGGCCGAGTGCCAGGAGGTGAGCAGCAGGGCGTACGCCGCGAGCAGCGCGCCGTGACCCGCCAGGAAGATCCGCCAGCGGCCCACCCGGTCCGCTAGCCGCCCCAGCGGCACCGCGAGGACCAGGAACGCCGCCGCCGTGCCCAGCGGAAGCAGCGCGAACCAGCGGTCGGGGACGCCGAGGCGCCGTTGCAGCAGCAGATAGACGAACGAGTCGCTGACGGTCGCGAGGCCCAGCAGCAGCGCGCAGACCGTGATCCGGCGCAGCTCGCGGCGGCGGAGGAGGGCGAGAGCGGCACGGAGGGTGGGGCGGGCGTCGTCCTCGGGAGCCGGGGCGCGGCGGTCGGCGGGTTCCACGGCGTGGCCGCCGCCGGGCTCCGCGACGCGGCTGTCGCGCGGTTGCGCGGTACGGCCGCCGTTCGGGACGAACAGGACCAGCACCAGGACACCCGCCAGGGCGACACAGAAGCTGACCGTGAACACCGCGTCGTACCCATCCACGGTGGCCCGCAGGACCACGAACGCCAGGAGCGGGCCGAGCAGCGCGCCCGCGGTGTCCATCGCCCGGTGCACCCCGAAGGCCCGGCCACGGGTCTCCGGCGTGCTGGACAGCGAGATCAGGGCGTCCCGGGGTGCCGTCCGCAGTCCCTTGCCGGTGCGGTCGGCGGCCAGGACCAGGCCGATGGGGGTCAGGGTGTGCGCGAGCAGCAGAAGCGGTTTGCAGAGGGCCGAGATGCCGTAGCCGAGGCCCGCCACCCACTTGTGCCGCCCGCCGCCCCGGTCGGCCAGATGGCCCCCGGCCAGCCGTACGACCGCGGAGAAGCCGTTGTAGACGCCGTCCAGGAGGCCGAAGCCCAGCGGGGACAGGCCGAGCCCCGCCACCAGGTACAGCGGGAGCACCGCCGTGACCATCTCGGACGAGACGTCGGTGACCAGGCTGACCGTGCCGAGGGCGAGCACCGTGGGGGCGATCGCGGCGCGGCGCCGCCCGGCGAAGGGCCGGACGGCGCCGTCCGCGGACGCCGGCGCCGATGGGGTACTCGCGCGGCTGTCCGCTACGTACACGTCACGACGCCCAGATGCCGGTGATGTCCTTGCCGGAGGCCGCGTTGCCCGCGTGCGTCGTCAGACCCTGGGAGTCCTCCAGGGTGCGCAGCAGGTCGTAGTGGTTGTACGTGGTGGAGCTGCTCGCCCCGGCCGTGACCGGCTGGCCGTACAGCACCGTCGGGATGCGGTTGCCGCTGAGCCGGTTGTCCTCGTCGAAGGTGACGACGAGCAGGCTGTTGTGGGTCTTGGCCCAGGTGGCGTACGCGCCGAGGTTGTTCTTCAGCCAGGTGTCACCGGTCGACACCGAGCAGTCGTGCATGTCGCTGCACAGGTTGGGGACGACGAAGGACACCTGCGGCAGTGTCGAGTAGTCGCTCGGGAACTGCGCGAACGTCTTCGCGGACGACGTCGGCACATTGCTGAAACCGAACCACGGGTTGTGCTTGCGGGCGTAGTTGCCGCTGCTGCACGTGGTCGAGCCCTGGCTGGGCAGCGTCTCGTTGTAGCTCGCCCAGGTCCGGCCTGCGGCGATCAGCTCGGAGGCCAGGTTCGGGGCGGAGGAGAAGCCGGGCGTGTAGCAGCTGTCGTCCGTGACGCCCTGGGTGGAGCCGGAGAACAGCGCGAAGTAGTTGGGCTGGCTGGGGTGGGTCTCGGCGTACGACTGGGCCAGGTTGGCGCCGCCGGACTTCAGCGAGTTGAGGTACGGGGCGCTGGAGGAGCCGATCACCTGGCTGTAGGCGTGGTTCTCGAAGACCACGACGACCACGTGGTCCGGGGTCGGCACGGCGCCCGCGGCGTGCGCGGGGGACTCGCCGCCGAGCCCCGCCCACAGTCCGAACGCCGCGGCGGCGAGGGCCGTCGCGGAGGCCACTGCGGTGCGGGTACGGCGGACCAATGAACTACCAGAACTGCCAGAACTGCTAGAACGGCCGAAAAGGCCGGAACTGCCGGACACTTCAACCTCCGGTGGGGGGAGGGTACGGGGTGGCGGTGCGAACAGATCATGCACACGCCAACATGCCGCCCCCTCTCGGCGTCTCACCCGTCGGATGAAGAGCCGGTGAATTGCTGCCGCGCGGCCGCCGCCGGGCCCTCGTGGGGGCGTGTTCGCAACTCCCGCACCAGCTGCGGTCCGCCGGACCCCGTGGCCCGGAATACGCCGGTGGGAACACGATCCCGAGGCACCGCGCGACGCCTGGGCGGGGCACTGGGGCTAGGCTCAAAGCCGCAGGACCTTGATCGACGCTCGGGAGGCCAAGGGATGACCGTGCCCCAAGGACGCAGAAGCAGCACCTTCACCCGGCTGCTGCGGCACGGCTTCACCGACCCCTCCGCCGCCGAGCGGCTCCTGGAGAGCGTCGAGCTGGCGCCGATAAGGACCGACCCCGTTCTGCTGGAGGCCCTGGGCGCGACCGCCGACCCGGATCTGGCGCTGCACGGACTGGTCCGGCTCGTGGAGGCGCAGCCCGACCCCACCGCCCGGCGCGAGCTGCTCGACACCCTGATCGCGGCCAAGCCCCTGCGGGACCGGCTGCTCGGCGTCCTCGGCGCGTCCGCCGCGCTCGCCGACCACCTCGCCCGCCACCCCGGCGACTGGCACGTCCTGGTCACCTACGAACCCCAGGACCTCCACCCCGGGGTGGAGGAGTTCGAACGGCAGCTCGCGGAGGCCGCCGACCCCGTCTCCCTGCGCGTCGCCTACCGCCGCTGTCTGCTGTCGATCGCCGCACGCGACGTGTGCGGCACCACCGATGTCGCCCAGACCGCCGCCGAACTGGCCGACCTCGCCACCGCCACCCTCCGCGCCGCCCTCGCCATCGCCCGGACCGCCGCCCCCGACGACGCCGCGCACTGCCGGCTCGCGGTGATCGCGATGGGCAAGTGCGGCGGCCACGAGCTGAACTACGTCTCCGACGTGGACGTCATCTTCGTCGGCGAGACCCGCGACGGCGGCGACGAACGCAAGGCCCTGCAGGCCGCGACCCGGCTCGCCTCGCACATGATGCGGATCTGCTCCGAGACCACCGTCGAGGGGAGCATCTGGCCCGTCGACGCCAATCTGCGGCCCGAGGGCAGGAACGGCCCGCTCGTGCGCACCCTGAGTAGCCATCTCGCCTACTACCAGCGCTGGGCCAAGACCTGGGAGTTCCAGGCCCTGCTCAAGGCCCGTCCGGTGGCCGGAGACGTGGAACTCGGCGAGGAGTACGCGGCCACCCTCGCCCCCCTCGTCTGGGTGGCCGCCGAGCGCGAGAACTTCGTCGCGGACGTGCAGAAGATGCGCCGCAGGGTGGTCGCCAACATCCCCGTGGGAGAGGTCGAGCGCGAGCTGAAGCTCGGTCCCGGCGGCCTCCGGGACGTCGAATTCGCCGTACAGCTCCTGCAGTTGGTGCACGGGCGCGCCGACACCTCGCTGCGCAGCGGCACCACCCTGGACGCCCTGAAGGCGCTCGCGGCCGGCGGCTACGTCGGGCGCGTCGACGCCGGGCAGCTGGAGGAGGCGTACCGCTTCCTGCGCTCCCTGGAGCACCGCATCCAGCTCTACCGGCTGCGCCGCACCCATCTCGTCCCCGAGGACGAGAACGATCTGCGGCGCCTCGGCCGCTCCCTCGGGCTGCGCACCGACCCCGTGGACGGGCTGCGGCGCGAGTGGAAGCAGCACACCGGTGTCGTACGCCGGCTGCACGAGAAGCTGTTCTACCGCCCGCTGCTCGACGCGGTCGCCCAACTTGCCCCCGGCGAGGCCCGGTTGAGTCCCGACGCGGCCCGGGAGCGCCTGGTCGCGCTCGGCTACGCGGACCCGGCCGCCGCGCTGCGCCATCTGGAGGCGCTGGCCTCCGGCGTCACCCGCAAGGCCGCCATCCAGCGCACCCTGCTGCCCGTCCTGCTCGGCTGGTTCGCGGACTCCGCCGACCCGGACGCGGGTCTGCTGAACTTCCGCAAGGTCTCCGACGCGCTCGGCAAGACCCCCTGGTATCTGCGGCTGCTGAGGGACGAGGGCGCCGCCGCCGAGAACCTCGCCCGGGTGCTGTCCGCGGGCCGGCTCGCCCCCGACCTGCTGATGCGCGCGCCCGAGGCCGTGGCCCTGCTCGGCGACGGCGACGGCAGCGGCGGCGGGCTCGAACCGCGCGGCCGGACCCCGCTGGAGCAGGAGATCCTCGCCGCCGTCCGCCGCGCCGAGAACGCCGAGCAGGCGGTCACGGCGGCCCGCGGGGTACGCCGGCGCGAGCTGTTCCGGACGGCCGCCGCGGACATCGTCGGCTCGTACGGGACCGAGGACGCCCCCGCCCCCGCCGACCAGGGCGAGCTGATCGACCTCGTCGGCGGCGCGGTCTCGGACCTGACGGCGGCCACCCTCGCGGGCACGCTCCGCGCGGTCGTGCGGGCCGGCTGGGGCGACACCCTGCCCACCAGGTTCGCGGTCATCGGCATGGGCCGCTTCGGCGGGCACGAACTGGGCTACGGCTCCGACGCGGACGTCCTCTTCGTGCACGAGCCGCAGGAGGGCGTGGACGAGCGGGAGGCGGGCGAGGCCGCGAACAAGGTGGTGGCGGAGATGCGGCGGCTGCTCCAGCTGCCGAGCACCGATCCGCCGCTGCTCATCGACGCGGGACTGCGGCCCGAGGGCAAGTCGGGGCCGCTCGTGCGCACCCTGGCGTCGTACGAGGCGTACTACCGGCGCTGGTCGCTGGTGTGGGAGTCGCAGGCCCTGCTGCGGGCCGAGCCCGTGGCCGGGGACGAGGAACTGGGCCGCCGCTTCATCGAGCTGATCGACCCGCTGCGCTATCCGGCGGCGGGACTCGGCGGCGACGCCGTGCGCGAGATCCGGCGGCTGAAGGCCCGTATGGAGTCGGAGCGGCTGCCGAGGGGCGCGGACAAGACACTCCACACCAAGCTGGGCCGTGGCGGCCTGTCGGACGTGGAGTGGACGGTCCAGCTGCTGCAGCTGCGGCACGGCGCGCAGGTGCCGGAGCTGCGCACCACCCGCACCCGCGCCGCCCTCTCCGCCGCGCTCCAGGCCGGACTGCTGTCGGAGGAGGACACGGCGACCCTGGACGAGGCATGGGTGCTCGCGTCCCGGGTGCGCAACGCGGTGATGCTGGTCCGGGGGCGGGCGGGCGACACGTTCCCGACGGAGAGCCGGGAGCTGGCCGCGGTGGGCCGCTACCTGGGGTACGGGCCGGGGCACGCGGGCGACATGCTGGACGACTACCGGCGGACGACCCGCCGGGCCAGGACCGTGGTGGAGGAGCTGTTCTACGGCTCGTGACGGCGGTCCGCGGCCGGTGACGGTGGGCGAAGCGGTCCGGGCGCGGCCCTCACGCCTTCGCGGGCCGCAGCACCGGGCCGCCGGCCCCGGCCACCCGGCGTGGCAGTGAGAACGGCAGGGCGCCGTACCACAGCCAGGCCGTCGCGATGCCGGCCGAGAGGCAGAGCGTCCCGCCGACCGCGTCCAGCCAGAAGTGGTTCGCCGTGGCGACGATCACCGTCAGTGTCACCACCGGGTACAGCAGGCCCAGGATCCGTACCCAGTCCACGCCGGCCAGGGCGAACAGCGTCAGTCCGCACCACAGCGACCAGCCGATGTGCATCGACGGCATGGCCGCGTACTGGTTGGACATGTGCTTCAGATCGCCCGACGCCATCGAGCCCCAGGTGTGGTGCACCACCACCGTGTCGACGAAGTGCCCCCCGTTCATCAGACGGGGCGGCGCGAGCGGGAAGAAGTAGTAGCCGAGCAGCGCTGCCGCCGTGGTGGCGAACAGCGCGAGCCGGGTGGCCGCGTACCGGCCCGGATGGCTGTGGTACAGCCACACCAGGATCCCGATCGTCACCACGAAGTGCAGGGTGGCGTAGTAGTAGTTCATTCCGACGATCAGCCATGTCACCGAGTTGACGGCGTGGTTGACCGAGTTCTCTACCGCCATCCCCAGCTGGTGCTCCAGGCGCCACAGCCCGTCCGCGTTGGCCAGGGCCTTCGTCTTCTGCTCCGGCACGGCGTTGCGGATCAGGGAGTACGTCCAGTAACTGACCCCGATGAGCAGGATCTCGAACCAGAAGCGCGGGCGGCGCGGAGTGCGCATTCTGCGCAGGAGACTCTGACCCGTCCGGTCCTGCGCGTGGTCCGTGACGTCCTGTGGCTCGGCCGGCGCCCGGCCCTCCACTGTCGACACGGTCCTATCACCCATAGGCACAGAGTCTGCCAGAAAAGCCATCCTCTGCCGATCATCCCTTGGAAGGGTTCTGGCCGCATGTTCTCCACCTGGAGGACCCGTGGCGGGCGCCGGGGGCTACTGCCCAGTGCTGTGGCCGGGAAGGTTTGCCGGACAGCTCGTGGCGTCCGGTGCTGGGGGTGCCCCCGCGCCTTTCAGGCAGTGGGAAAGCATCGCAAGGCGGAGGATCGCCCGCGTACTGGGTGTACTCGGGCGATGCGACAACGCGGCGAGGTGCCGTGCCGGACGCCGCGAGCCGGCGAACCTTTCCGGTCGCAGCACTAGCTAGGGACGACTCCGGTCCCCAGGGGCCGAAGCGGTCGATCCCCGTACCACCAGCTCCGGCATGAACACGAATTCACTGTGCGGCGCGGGCGTCCCGCCGATCTCCTCCAGCAGCGTCCGCACGGCCGCCTGCCCCATCGCCGGGACCGGCTTGCGGATCGTCGTCAGCGGCGGGTCCGTGAAGGCGATGAGCGGGGAGTCGTCGAAGCCCACCACCGAGACGTCCGTGGGGACTTCCAGCCCGCGCTGCCGCGCCGCGCGTATCGCACCCAGCGCCATCATGTCGCTCGCGCACACCACGGCCGTGCACTCCCGCTCGATGAGCGCGCCGGCCGCCGCCTGGCCGCCCTCCAGGGTGTACAGGGAGTGCTGGATCAGCCGCGACTCGATGTCCTCCGGGGACAGCCCGAGCTGGTCCTGCATCGCGCGGACGAAGCCCTCGATCTTCCGCTGCACCGGCACGAAACGCCTGGGCCCGAGAGCCAGCCCGATCCGGCTGTGCCCCAGGGACACCAGATGGGTGACCGCCAGCGACATCGCGGCCCGGTCGTCGGGGGAGATGAAGGGCGCCTGCACCTTGGGGGAGAAGCCGTCCACCAGCACGAAGGGCACGCCCTGGGCGCGCAGCCGCTCATAGCGCTGCATGTCGGCGTTGGTGTCAGCGTGCAGTCCGGAGACATAGATGATGCCCGCCACCCCGCGGTCCACCAGCATCTCCGTCAGCTCGTCCTCCGTGGAGCCGCCGGGGGTCTGGGTCGCCAGCACCGGCGTGTACCCCTGCCGCGTCAGCGCCTGGCCGATGACCTGGGCGAGAGCCGGGAATATCGGGTTCTCCAGCTCCGGGGTGATCAGGCCGACCAGGCCCTCGCTGCGCTGGCGCAGCCGCACCGGGCGCTCGTAGCCCAGCACGTCGAGTGCGGCCAGCACGGACTGGCGGGTGGTCGCGGCGACGCCCGGCTTCCCGTTGAGGACACGGCTGACGGTCGCCTCGCTGACCCCCGCCTGCGCCGCGATGTCGGCAAGCCGTGTGGTCACGTGGCTGGACTGTACCGGTGGTGTCTCCGCTTGCCCACCAATCGGACGCCGGGCCCGGGCGGTTGGCCTGCCCGCTGCGGGTTGCTGCGTCATCGCGCTCCCTCGTGATCGTGTTCGGCGTCCGTGTCCGCAAGGGGATGATCCCCGCGCGGGCAACGCATG
Source organism: Streptomyces sp. NPDC002573 (assembly GCF_042889625.1). Classification (NCBI taxonomy): domain Bacteria; kingdom Bacillati; phylum Actinomycetota; class Actinomycetes; order Kitasatosporales; family Streptomycetaceae; genus Streptomyces; species Streptomyces sp. NPDC002573. The sequence goes on from NZ_JBIARC010000013.1 coordinate 149,800, forward strand.
GCAAGAGCTTGCAGAGTCTTGCACAAGTGTCTGTGTCCCCCAGATCAGCCCGGAAGCCAGGTGTACCGACCCTCACGGACAGATCACGGGCGGGTAACCATCGTCAGCCCTTGCACTTTTTTTCTGCAAGGTCTTTCGCGTTGGTTGCATCGCTGTTACGTTCACGTCGCCCGGCGGAGCCCCCCACCCCTCGACCTCACTCGAGGGGCGGGGTTCCCATCGGCACAGTCGGCAGGGGCGGCGGACGGGACCGCCACCTGTAGCTACACGGGCTTTCACCCTCAAGGAGAACTCATGCGGCGTGGCATAGCGGCCACCGCGCTGGTGGCGTCCGTTGCCCTTGCGGCGACGGCCTGCGGCGGAAGTGACAGCGGCAGCAGCAAGTCCGACGGGCCGGTCACCATCACCTGGTGGGACACCTCCAACGCCACCAATGAGGCGCCGACGTACAAGGCACTGGTCGCGGACTTCGAGAAGGCCAACCCGAAGATCAAGGTCAACTACGTCGACGTCCCCTTCGACCAGGCGCAGAACAAGTTCGACACCGCCGCCGGCTCCAAGGGCGCCCCGGACGTGCTGCGCTCCGAGGTCGGCTGGACCCCCGCCTTCGCGAAGAAGGGCTACTTCCTGCCGCTGGACGGCACGCAGGCCCTCGCGGACAAGGACAAGTTCCAGTCCAGCCTGGTCCAGCAGGCCCAGTACCAGGGCAAGACCTACGGTGTGCCGCTGGTGACCGACACCCTCGCGCTGGTCTACAACAAGGCCCTCTTCAAGAAGGCCGGGATCACCGAGGCGCCGAAGACCTGGGACGAGCTGAAGTCCGACGCCGCCAAGGTCAAGGACAAGGCCGGTGTCGACGGCTACTGGGGCTCCACCCAGGCCTACTACGCGCAGAGCTTCCTCTACGGCGAGGGCACCGACACGGTCGACGCCTCCGCCAAGAAGATCACCGTGGACTCGGCCCCCGCGAAGAAGGCCTACGGCACCTGGCTGGGCCTGTTCTCCGGCAAGGGCCTGCACGCGGCCGACACCACCGCCGACGCCTACGCCCACATCCAGGACGCGTTCGTCAACGGCAAGGTCGCCGCGATCATCCAGGGCCCCTGGGAGATCACGAACTTCTACAAGGGCTCGGCCTTCTCGGACAAGTCCAACCTCGGCATCGCCCCCGTCCCGGCCGGCTCCTCCGGCAAGGCGGGCGCCCCGACCGGCGGTCACAACCTCTCCGTGTACGCGGGTTCGGACAAGGCCCACCAGGACGCGGCGCTGAAGTTCGTCAACTTCATGACCTCGGCGAAGTCCCAGGAGACCATCGCGCTGAAGAACTCCACGCTGCCGACGCGCGAGGACGCCTACAGCGCCCAGGTCAAGGCCGACCCCGGTATCGCCGGCTACCAGAGCGTGCTCAGCGCCGCCCAGCCGCGCCCGGCGCTGCCCGAGTACAGCTCGCTGTGGGGCCCGCTCGACACCGAGCTGCCCAAGATCGCAGGCGGCAAGGAGCCGCTGGACAAGGGCCTGAGCAACGCCGAGGTGGCCATCGCCAAGCTGGTCCCCGACTTCAGCAAGTGAGCCCTTGTGGCCGCCGGACCTTCCCCACCGGGGGGAGGGGGAGCCGGCGGCCACCGCCCTGTGCCCGGCCCAGCCCAACTCCTGACCGTTTTGAAGGTGTCGAACCATGACAGTCGCCATCGACCGCGCGACCGGCAAGCGCCGCGGTGACCGCGGGCCCCGGCCCGGGCTGGGGCAGCGCATCAGAAACGGCTACCAGAAGTACTGGTACGCCTACGCGATGATCGCCCCGGTGGTCGTCGTACTCGCCGTGATCGTGGGCTATCCCCTGATCCGCGGCTTCTACCTGACCCTCACGGACGCCAACAGCCTCAACTCGGCGCGCACGATCGGCGTCAACCACATCGCGGCGACCTACAAGTTCATCGGGTTCGACAACTACAAGGACATCCTGTTCGGCCCGCTGTCGTACGACCGTTTCTGGTCGCACTTCCTGTGGACCGTCGTCTGGACGGTCGCCTGTGTGGCCCTGCACTACACCCTCGGCCTGGGCCTCGCGCTCATGCTCAACGAGAAGCTGCGCGGACGCACCATCTACCGGCTGCTGCTGGTCGTGCCCTGGGCCGTACCGACCTTCGTCACGGTCTTCTCCTGGCGGATCATGCTCGCCGACTCCGGCGTGATCAACCAGGTCCTGCACACCCTGCACCTGCCCCAGCCGCAGTGGCTGGAGGACACCTTCTGGCAGCGCTTCGCCGCGATCATGGTCAACACCTGGTGCGGCGTGCCGTTCATGATGCTCTCGCTGCTCGGCGGTCTGCAGTCCATCGACTCCTCGCTCTACGAGGCGGCCGAGATGGACGGCGCGAGCGCCTGGCAGCGCTTCCGGCACGTCACCCTGCCGGGGCTGAGGTCCGTCAGCTCCACCGTCGTGCTCCTCGGCATCATCTGGACCTTCAACCAGTTCGCCATCATCTTCCTGTTGTTCGGCCCGACCAGTGCCCCCGACGCCCAGATCCTCGTCACGTGGGCCTACTTCCTGGGCTTCGGACAGCAGCCGCGCGACTTCGCCCAGTCCGCCGCGTACGGCGTACTGCTGCTGTCGATCATCACCGTCTTCACCTCCTTCTACTTCCGCTGGCTGAAGCGCAATGACCAGCTCGCCGTCTGACGCCGCAGGAGCCGCCGCCATGAGCACCACGACCCTGGACAAGACAGCGGCCGCACCGGCCCCCGCCGCCCGGCCCGCGCGCCGGACCCGCCGGCGCGGCGAGCGCGGCCCGCTGGGCATCGCCCTGCTGCACGGCGGCCTCGCCGTCGCGAGCCTGATCGCGCTCGCCCCGGTGGCGTGGCTGATCTTCCTGTCTCTCGGTCCCGAGAAGGACGACTATCTGCACCCGGGCAAGATCCTGGGCAAGGTCACCTTCTCCAACTACAGCTACGTGCTCCAGCACACCGGCTTCTTCGACTGGTTCAAGTCGACGATGATCGTGGCCCTCGGCACCACCCTGATCGGTGTCTTCGTCGCCGCCACCACCGGCTACGCGGTCTCGCGGATGCGCTTTCCCGGCTACAAGCCGCTGATGTGGGTCCTGCTGCTGACCCAGGCCTTCCCGATCGCCATCCTGATCGTGCCGATGTACGAGATCTTCAGCGAGCTGGATCTCATCGACACCTACTGGGCGCTGATCGTCATCAACTGCACCACGGCCGTGCCGTACAGCGCCTGGCTGCTCAAGGGGTACTTCGACACCATCCCGTTCGAGATCGACGAGGCGGGCCGCGTCGACGGGCTGAGCCCGTTCGGCACCTTCTTCCGGCTGGTCCTGCCGCTGGCCCGCCCGGGACTGGCCGTGGCGGCCTTCTACAACTTCATCACGGCCGTCGGCGAGGTCGCCTTCGCGACCACTTTCATGCTCGACGACTCGAAGTACACGTTCGCCGTCGGCCTGCAGACCTTCGTCAGCGAACACGACGCGCAGTGGAACTACATGGCCGCCACCGCGGTGTTGATCGCGATACCCGTGTCCGTGTTCTTCTACCTTGTGCAGAAGAACCTGGTGACCGGCCTCACCGCGGGCGGGACCAAGGGCTGACCCGCCTCCCGGAGCCCCCGCGCGCCTGATCCGCGCGGGTGGCGGCCGCGGTGTCGTTCCGACCCCGCTGACACCGCGGCCGCCATGTCACCCCCGCCCCTTCGCAGACTCCATGACCCCGACTCCTCCCCGCCCGGCCCCGCCCGGGCGGGGAACCCCACCGCATCAAGGACGCCATGAGCCAGCACTCCGCCGACCCGGCCCCGAACACCGCCCTCGCCACCGTCGCCACCCATCGCGACTGGTGGCGTGACGCGGTGATCTACCAGGTCTATCCGCGCAGCTTCGCCGACAGCAACGGCGACGGCATGGGCGACCTGGAGGGCGTACGTTCCAGACTTCCGTATCTGCGCGACCTCGGCGTGGACGCCGTGTGGCTCAGCCCCTTCTACGCCTCGCCGCAGGCCGACGCCGGCTACGACGTCGCCGACTACCGCGCCGTCGACCCCATGTTCGGCAACCTCCTGGACGCCGACGCGCTGATCCGCGACGCCCACGGGCTGGGGCTGCGCATCATCGTCGACCTGGTTCCCAACCACTCCTCCGACCAGCACGAGTGGTTCAAGCGGGCGATCGCGGAGGGTCCGGGCTCGCCCCTGAGGGAGCGCTACCACTTCCGCCCCGGCAAGGGCGCGAACGGCGAGCTGGCCCCCAACGACTGGGAGTCCATCTTCGGCGGCCCGGCCTGGACCCGGGTCACCGAGCCCGACGGCACGCCCGGTGAGTGGTACCTGCACCTCTTCGCGCCCGAGCAGCCCGACTTCAACTGGGACCACCCGGCGGTCGGCGACGAGTTCCGCTCGATCCTGCGCTTCTGGCTGGACATGGGGGTCGACGGCTTCCGTATCGACGTCGCCCACGGCCTGGTGAAGGCGGCGGGCCTGCCCGACCTCGGCAGCCACGACCAGCTGAAACTGCTGGGCAACGATGTCATGCCGTTCTTCGACCAGGACGGTGTGCACGCCATCTACCGGCAGTGGCGCACGATCCTTGACGAGTACGCGGGCGAGCGCATCTTCGTGGCCGAGGCCTGGACGCCGACCATCGAGCGCACCGCCCACTACGTACGCCCCGACGAACTGCACCAGGCCTTCAACTTCCAGTACCTGGGCACCCACTGGGACGCGGCGGAGCTTCGCACGGTCATCGACCGCACCCTCGACGCGATGCGCCCGGTCGGTGCCCCGGCCACCTGGGTGCTGTCCAACCACGATGTGACCCGGCACGCCACCCGCTTCGCCAACGAGCCCGGCCTCGGCACCCAGATCCGGCTGGCGGGCGACCGCGAGCTGGGGCTGCGGCGTGCCCGCGCGGCCACGCTGCTGATGCTGGCGCTGCCCGGCTCGGCGTACCTCTACCAGGGCGAGGAACTCGGTCTGCCGGACGTCGTGGACCTCCCGGACGAGGTGCGTCAGGACCCCGCCTACTTCCGGGGCGAGGGCCAGGACGGCTTCCGTGACGGCTGCCGGGTGCCGATCCCGTGGACCCGCACCGGATCGTCGTACGGCTTCGGCAGCGGCGGCAGCTGGCTGCCGCAGCCCGTGAGCTGGGGCGACCTCAGCGTCGAGGCCCAGCAGGGGGTCCCCGGCTCGACCCTGGAGCTGTACCGCACCGCTCTCGCCGTGCGGCGCGAGCAGCCCGGACTGGGCGCGGGCGACTCGGTGGAGTGGCTGAGGGCCCCCGAGGGGGTGCTCGCCTTCCGCCGCGGGGACTTCGTCTGCGTCGCCAACACCACGGGCGAGGCCGTCACGGTCCCGCCGTACGGCCGTGTCCTGGTCGCCAGCGGTGAGGTGACGGAGGCGAACGGCGAGAGCACGGTGCCCGCCGACACCACCGTGTGGTGGACCACCGCCTGATCCGGCGCAAGCCTTTCATCGGGTTTCAGGGGCCCGTCGTCCGACCGGGACGGCGGGCCCCGTCGTGTGCCCGCACCGGGTGATGCGGCGTCAACCAGTCGCAACCGACCACTATTTCGCGTATGTGACAGGAACATGTCTGGGGGGTTGACCGTCGAGGTCGGGGCTCGTACGGTCTGCTGCACTGCAAGTAGTTGAAAACTTGCAGTAATTACCTTCAGGGGATCTCACGGTCCGTCAGGGACCCCCACAGCAGATCCTTCAACGGAGAAGGAACCCCCACATGGCCAGTAGAACGCTCTCCGGCGCCCTCGCCCTCGCGGCGGCGGCGTCGGTCGCCCTCGCCGTCCCCGCCGGGACCGCGTACGCCTCCCCGCCCGGCAGCAAGGACGTCACCGCGGTTCTGTTCGAGTGGAACTTCGCCTCGGTCGCCAAGGAGTGCACCAACACCCTCGGCCCGGCAGGCTACGGCTACGTCCAGGTCTCCCCGCCCGCCGAGCACATACAGGGCCCCCAGTGGTGGACGTCGTACCAGCCGGTGAGCTACAGGATCGCGGGCCGCCTCGGCGACCGCACGGCCTTCCGGAACATGGTCGACACCTGCCACGCGGCCGGTGTGAAGGTCGTCGCGGACACCGTCATCAACCACATGTCGGCGGGCGGCGGCACGGGCACCGGCACGGGAGGCTCGTCGTACACGAAGTACGACTACCCGGGCCTGTACTCGTACGCCGACTTCGACGACTGCACCTCCCAGGTCACCAACTACCAGGACCGCTGGAACGTCCAGCACTGCGAGCTGGTGGGCCTCGCCGACCTCGACACCGGCGAGGAGCACGTCCGCGCGACCATCGCCGGCTATATGAACGACCTGCTCAGCCTGGGCGTGGACGGCTTCCGCATCGACGCCGCCAAGCACATCCCGGCCGAGGACCTGGCCAACATCAAGTCCCGGCTGACCAACCCCTCCGCGTACTGGAAGCAGGAGGTCATCTACGGCGCCGGCGAGGCGGTCCAGCCGAGCGAGTACACGGGCAACGGCGACGTCCAGGAGTTCCGCTACGCCTACGACCTCAAGCGGGTCTTCAACAGCGAGAAGCTCGCCTATCTGAACAACTTCGGCGAGGGCTGGGGCTATCTGGGCAACTCGGTCGCCGGGGTCTTCGTGGACAACCACGACACCGAGCGCAACGGCTCGACCCTGAACTACAAGGACGGCGCCAACTACACCCTGGCGAACGTCTTCATGCTGGCCTGGCCCTACGGCTCCCCCGACATCAACTCCGGCTACGAGTGGTCCGACGCGGACGCCGGTCCGCCCAACGGCGGTGCGGTGAACGCCTGCTGGCAGGACGGCTGGAAGTGTCAGCACGCGTGGCCGGAGATCAGGTCCATGGTCGCCTTCCGCAACGCCACGCGAGGCCAGGCGGTCACCAAGTGGTGGGACGACGGCAACAACCTCATCGCGTTCGGCCGCGGCAGCAAGGGCTATGTGGTGATCAACCATGAGAGCACCGCGGCCGACCGGTGGTACGAGACCGCGCTGCCCGCCGGCACCTACTGCGACGTGCAGGGCAACAGGACCGTGACGGTGAACGGCAGCGGCTGGTTCCAGGCGTCCGTCGCCCCGAACGCCGCGCTCGCCCTCTACGCGGGAAAGTCGAGCTGCTGACCCACTGACAGTCCGTACCGCCGCGGTGCCCTCCGGCAGATCCGCCGGAGGGCACCCCGTCGTGTCCGCGCCCAACAGCCTTGCACCGCCCATGAGTCGGGTCGGGCGGAATTGGCTCTGAAAGTACTTGCCGTGAGTTTCAAGACTCTTGCTGTAAGGCTTTCGTCGGCGGTACGGTCGCGCCGGCGCCCGGCGACGCAGCCGTCCCGCGGCGCAGGGGTCGGACCCGATTGAGCCGCAGTCGCAAGGAGTTCACGCCTGTGATACCGAGATGGCCGACGCCCCAGAGGCGTCGTACCCCCAGCCGGAGAAGGGTCACGGCCCTCACCGTCACCGCGCTCGCCGCGGCGCTCCTGCCGCCCCTCGCCGCCAGGGCGGCCACCCCGCCCGCGCCGCCCTCCGACGCGCGGCTGGCGGCCGAACCCGGCCGGCACGACGACACGCGCGAGCAGTTCTACTTCGTGATGCCGGACCGGTTCGCCAACGGCGACACCTCCAACGACCGAGGCGGTCTGACCGGTTCACGGCTCGCCACCGGATACGACCCCACGGACAAGGGCTTCTACCAGGGCGGCGACCTCAAGGGCCTGACCCGGAGGCTCGACTACATCAAGGGCCTCGGCACCACCGCCATCTGGCTGGCCCCGATCTTCAAGAACCAGCCCGTGCAGGGCACCGGCGCCGACGCCTCGGCCGGGTACCACGGTTACTGGATCACCGACTTCACCAAGGTCGACCCGCACTTCGGGACCAACAAGGACCTGGCGGACCTCATCTCCAAGGCGCACGCCAAGGGCATGAAGGTCTTCTTCGACGTCATCACCAACCACACCGCCGACGTCGTCGCCTACGAGGGCGCCTCGCACGACTATCTCTCCAAGGGCGCCTTCCCGTATCTGACCAAGGACGGCCGGCCCTTCGACGACGCCGACTACGCGGACGGCACCAAGGGCTTCCCGCCGGTCGGCACCGGCTCCTTCCCGCGTACGCCCGTCGTGCCCGCCGCGAAGAAGAACATCAAGGTCCCGTCGTGGCTCAACGACCCGACGATGTACCACAACCGAGGTGACTCCACCTACGCCGGCGAGAACGCCACCTACGGCGACTTCTCCGGCCTCGACGACCTGTGGACCGAGCGCCCCGAGGTCGTCAGCGGCATGGAGAAGATCTATGAGCGCTGGGTGCGGGACTTCGGCGTCGACGGCTTCCGCATCGACACCGTGAAGCACGTCGACATGGACTTCTGGACGCAGTGGGCGACCGCGCTCGACCGGTACGCCGCCGCGCACGGCCGCAGGAACTTCTTCATGTTCGGCGAGGTCTACTCCGCCGACCCGTCGGTCACCGCGCCGTACGTCACCCAGGGCCGCCTGGACGCCACGCTCGACTTCCCCTTCCAGGAGGCGGCCCGGGAGTACGCCTCCCAGGGCGGCAGCGCCCGGAAACTCGCGGGCGTCTTCGCCGACGACTACAAGTACACGACCGACAAGGCCAACGCGTACGAGCAGGTCACCTTCCTCGGCAACCACGACATGGGGCGGATCGGGTACTTCCTGAAGCAGGACAACCCTAAGGCGTCCGACGCGGAGCTGCTGAAGAAGGACGAGTTCGCCAACGAGGTGATGTTCCTCAGCCGCGGCAACCCCGTCGTCTACTACGGCGACGAGCAGGGCTTCACCGGCTCGGGCGGTGACAAGGACGCCCGCCAGACGATGTTCGCCTCCAAGGTCGCGGACTATCTGGACGACGACGAGATCGGCACCGACCGCACCCACGCGAGCGATTCTTACGACACGGGTGCGCCGCTCTACCGTCAGATCGCCGCTCTCTCCGCGCTCCGCAAGGCCAACCCCGCCCTCGCCGACGGGGTCCAGACCGAGCGCTACGCGGCCGACGGCGCGGGCATCTACGCCTTCTCGCGCACCGGCACCGACGGCACCGAGTACCTCGTCGCCCTCAACAACGCCGGCGAGCAGAGGACGGCCGCCGTCGCCACCGGCTCCGCGGACATGACCTTCCGGGGCATCCACGGGACGGACGCGTCGGTCCGCAGCGACGCCGACCGCAAGGTCACCGTCACCGTCCCGGCCTACTCCGCCGTCGTCCTCAAGGCCGCCCGCCCGCTCGGCGCACCGGCCACCAGGCCGACGATCACCCTGAAGGCCCCGGACGCGGGCGCCACCGGCACGGTCGAGGTCTCCGCCGACGCCGAGGGCGGGCAGCTCGACCGGGTCGTCTTCGCCGCCCAGACCGGCAACGGCCCCTGGCGGACCCTCGGCTCCGCCGACCACGCCCCGTACAAGGTCACCCAGACCCTCGCGAAGAACGTCCCGGCCGGAACCGCCCTGCGCTACAAGGCGGTCGTGATCGACTCGGCGGGCCGCACGGCGAGCGCGACGGCGGACAGCACGACCGGCACCCCGCCGGCCCCACAGGTCCCCACCGCCTCCTCCCGCGACTACGCGATCGTCCACTACAAGCGCGCCGACGGGAACTACGCCGACTGGGGCCTGTACGCCTGGGGCGACCTCGCCGACGGCGAGGCGACGACCTGGCCGGACAGCCACCCCTTCGTGGGCCGCGACGCCTACGGCGCCTTCGCCTACGTCAAGCTGAAGCCCGGTGCCTCCAGCGTCGGCTTCCTCGTCATCGACAAGAACGGCGACAAGGACGTCTCCGCCGACCGCACCATCGATGTCACCAAGACGGGCGAGGTCTGGGTCGAGCAGGGCAAGGAGACCGTCCTCACCGAGAAGCCGACGGCCGACTACCCGCCGCAGGACACCACCAAGGCGGTCGTCCACTACCACCGCGCCGACGGGAACTACGGCGGCTGGGGCCTCCACGTCTGGACGGGCGCCGCGAACCCCACCGACTGGTCCAGCCCGCTCGAGCCGGTACGCACCGACGCGTACGGCGCGGTCTTCGAGGTGCCGCTCGCCGACGGCGCCACCAGCCTCAGCTACATCATCCACAAGGGCGACGAGAAGGACCTCGCCGCCGACCAGTCGCTCGACCTGAAGGCGAACGGCCACGAGGTGTGGTTGCTGAACGGTCAGGAGAAGTACCTGCTGCCGCAGCCCGCGGGCAGCTCGGCCGCCCTCGACCTGACCACCTCGAAGGCCGTCTGGATCGACCGGAACACGCTCGCCTGGAACGGCGTCGACGGCGCCGCCTCCACCCAGCTGGTCTACTCCCACGACGGCTCGATCGCCGTCAAGGACGGGGCGCTGACGAGCGACGACGAGCGCTGGCTGCGGCTGTCGAGGACCACGCTCACCGACGCCCAGAAGGCGAAGTTCCCCTATCTGAAGGACTACGCCGCCTGGTCAGTCGACCCGCGCGACCGCGGCCGGGTGCGCGAGGCCCTGAGCGGCCAGCTCGTCGCCTCGCAGCGGGCAGCCAACGGGGCGGTGCTGGCGGCGACGGGCGTCCAGATCGCCGGCGTACTCGATGACGTGTACGACGCGACGAAGGCCGATCTCGGGCCGACGTTCCACCACGGCCGTCCCACGCTGGCCGTCTGGGCGCCCACCGCGCAGTCGGTGAGGCTCGAGGTGGGCGGCTCCACGGTCGCCATGCGGCGCGACGCCACCACCGGCGTCTGGTCTGTCACGGGCCCGGCGTCCTGGAAGAACAAGCCCTACCGGTATGTCGTGAAGGTGTGGGCGCCCAGCGTCCGGAAGATCGTCACCAACAAGGTCACCGACCCGTACTCCCTCGCCCTCACCGCCGACTCCGCGCGCAGCCTCGTCGTCGACCTGAACGACCGGTCCCTCGCCCCGAGCGGCTGGGCGCAGCTGAGGAAGCCGAAGGCGGTGCCGCTCAGGGACGCCCAGATCCAGGAGCTGCACATCCGGGACTTCTCCGTCGCGGACAAGACCGTGCCGGCCAAGGACCAGGGCACCTATCTCGCCTTCGCCGACAAGAAGAGCGACGGCTCCCGCCATCTGCGCGCGCTGGCGAAGGCGGGCACCTCGTACGTCCATCTGCTGCCCGCCTTCGACATCGCGACCATCCCCGAGAAGAAGTCCGAGCAGCAGACCCCTGGCTGCGACCTCGCCTCCTACGCCGCCGACTCCGACCGGCAGCAGGCCTGCGTCGCCGCGACCGCCGCGAAGGACGCCTACAACTGGGGTTACGACCCGTACCACTTCACGGTCCCCGAGGGCTCGTACGCCACGGACCCGGACGGCACCGGACGCACGGTCCAGTTCCGCACGATGGTCAAGTCCCTCAACGACGACGGCCTCAGGGTGGTGATGGACGTCGTCTACAACCACACGGCGGCGAGCGGCCAGGCGGACACCAGCGTCCTGGACAGGATCGTGCCCGGCTACTACCAGCGGCTGCTCGCCGACGGCTCGGTGGCCAACAGCACCTGCTGTGCGAACACCGCGCCCGAGAACGCCATGATGGGCAAGCTCGTCGTGGACTCGCTCGTCACCTGGGCCAGGGAGTACAAGGTCGACGGCTTCCGCTTCGACCTCATGGGCCACCACCCGAAGGCCAACATCCTCGCGGTGCGCAAGGCGCTGGACGCGCTGACCCCCGCGAAGGACGGGGTCGACGGCAAGAAGATCATCCTCTACGGCGAGGGCTGGAACTTCGGCGAGGTCGCGAACGACGCCCGCTTCGTCCAGGCCACCCAGAAGAACATGGCCGGCACCGGCATCGCCACCTTCTCCGACCGCGCCCGTGACGCCGTGCGCGGCGGCAGCCCCTTCGACGCCGACCCGGGCGTCCAGGGCTTCGCGTCCGGCCTGTACACCGACCCCAACGCGTCCACGGCCAACGGCACTCCGGCCGAGCAGAAGGCCCGGCTGCTGCACTACCAGGACCTCATCAAGGTCGGTCTGACCGGCAACCTCGCGAAGTACCGCTTCACCGACGACGACGGCAAGGAGGTCACCGGGGCGGAGATCGACTACAACGGCGCCCCGGCCGGCTACGCGGACGCCCCCGGCGACGCCCTCGCCTACGTGGACGCGCACGACAACGAGTCCCTGTTCGACGCCCTCACCTACAAACTGCCCGCGTCCACCAGCGCACCGGACCGGGCCCGGATGCAGGTGCTGGCGATGGCCACGGCCGCCCTCTCGCAGGGACCGGCCCTCTCCCAGGCGGGCACCGACCTGCTGCGCTCGAAGTCGCTGGACCGCAACTCCTTCGACAGCGGCGACTGGTTCAACGCCATCCACTGGAACTGCGCGGACGGCAACGGCTTCGGCCGCGGGCTGCCGACGGCGGCCGACAACCTGTCCAAGTGGGCCTACGCCAAGCCGCTGCTGGACACTGTCAAGGTGGGGTGCCCGCAGATCGACGGTGCCTCCGCTGCCTACCGGGACCTGCTGAGGATCCGTACGACCGAGAAGGCGTTCTCCCTCGGCACGGCCGCGCAGGTGCAGGACCGGCTGGCCTTCCCGCTGTCCGGCAAGGACGAGACACCCGGCGTGATCACCATGACCCTCGGCGACCTGGTCGTGGTGTTCAACGCGACGCCCGAGCGGCAGGAGCAGCGCGTCCAGACGCTCGCCGGGGCCCACTACCGGCTGCACCCGGTGCAGGCGGCCGGCGCGGACGCGGTGGTGAAGACCTCCGCCTACGCGGCGGCCACGGGCACCTTCGCCGTCCCGGCGCGCACGGTGGCGGTGTTCTCCCGGGGCGCGTGACGACGCACCCCGACAGCGGGGCCGGGACCGCTCGCGGGCCCGGCCCCGCGCTGTGCGGGAGCCGCTGGGGAGAGGGGCGGCACGGCGGCTAGGGTGAGCCGTGTCGTCGTAGAACAGGAGTGCTCATGCCGCAGATCATCGTCGACTACTCGGCCCGACTCGCCGAGGACTTCGACCGGCCCGGGTTCGCCAAGGCGCTCCATGCCGCCACCGTGGAGATCGCGACGGCGAAGCCCCCGGCCTGCAAGACCCAGTTCCGCCGGACCGAGGACACCGTGGTCGGTCCCGACAGCGAGGGGCACGCCGTCGTGTGCATCTCCATCGGTCTGCTGGCCGGACGCACCCAGGAGACGCGGGCGCGGCTCGCCGAGACCGCGCTGGAGCTGCTGCGCCAGTATGTGAAGCCCGCCGAGGGCCTGGCGCTGCACGCCTCGGCGGAGGTGCGCGACCTCGACCCGTCGTACCAGAGGTTCGACGCCTGAGCCGTCAGGACGCGAGGGCGATCAGCCGGGCGACCAGGTCACCGAAGGGACCGTCGGCCGGCTCGCCCTCGAACATGGGGCGCACCACGGCGGCCAGTTCCTTGTCGTAGGCGGCGCCGACGGCCGTGAGCGCGCCGAGGTCGTGCACCAGCTGGCTCTCCAACTCGGCGCGCGGGACGCGCCGGCCGTCCAGCCAGAGCAGCGCGGTCGACTCCGCGAGCGAGATCCAGGAGCGGATGATCAGCTCCAGCCGCGCGGGCGGCTCCTCGATCTCCAGATGCGAGAGAATCTGCTCGTACGCGGCCTGGCGCACCGAGTCGATGAGGGCGTTCGTCGTCGACGAGCCGACCGCCGGGCCGCCGCGCATCAGCGCCGAGAAGCCGGGGCCGTGCTGGTCCACGAAGTCGAAGAAGCGGCGCATCACCCGGAGCAGCCGGGCCCCGAGGGGACCCTCGTGCGGCTCCGTGAACCGGTTCGCCAGATCGTCCGCGGCCCGCCTCAACGCGGCCTCGTACAGGCTGAGTTTGCCCGGGAAGTAGTGATAGACGAGCGGGCGCGAGATGCCCGCGGCCGACGCTATCTCGTCGATGGAGACCTCGTCGGGGGAGCGCTGGCTGAACAGTTCGAGGGCGACGCCGATCAACTGCTGCCGTCGCTCCTCGACTCCCAATCTGCGGCGTACCCCGGTAGTCATACGAACACCTTACCGATCGAATCCGGCCTTGAACCGGCCGGATCCCTGTGGTGTGTTCACACCTCCGGCACAACTCCCTCACCGTACCCCCGTGATCCGAGGGCCGGTTCGGTGTGTGCTCACCGCAGTCCGCCGACGGTCCTCCCATCGGTTAGGGTGCCCCTCAGCCCGGCCCGGACACCCTGCCTCGTCCGCACCGTCAGCAGGCTGCCCCGCGCCGACCCGTTCACCTGGCCGGTCGTCCGGACGGACACGGTGTCCTTGCTGCCCGCGGCGAGCAGGTACCAGGCGCCCCCCGCCGACTTCCACAACACCCCGGCCAGCACATGGGGATCCTTCGCCCCGCACGCCGCGACGCCCTCGGCCTGCGCCGCGACCGCCCCGGACCGCCCGCCCGGCGTGCGGAACTGGGCCAGCACACGCGGCGCGTCGCCCCGCCAGGTGTCCGCCCGGGTGCACACCCACTGCGCGACCCCCGACCCGTGCGGCAGCGACTGCCGCGCGAACTCCCACGCGTTGACGGACCGCACGCCCTGCGACCGCACCGCCGCCAGCGAGCACGCGAACGGTGCCCAGGTAAGCAGGTCCGCCGCCCCGGACGCCTCCCGGGGCCCGGCCGGCCGCCCCACGGTGAGATGCGCCGGCATCAGCTCCCCGAGGTCGGCCAGCACCCGCGTACCCGAACCGTCCGTCAGCTGCAGCACGTTCCACGACCCGCACGAGCCGCTCTGCTGGGCCGGACTCGCGAGCGGCGCGGTCACCCCGTCCGCCGGGCGCAGGTCCATCGCCCCGGCCGACGGCCGCGCGAGGTCCCGCTGCACCGCCGCGCGCACCCAAGGGGCCGTCAGATAGCGGACGTTGCCATCGGCGCGGTCCAGCACCAGCGCCTCCGCCTCGGCCCCGGACGCCGCGTCCGCCCGGGCGAGGTCGAGCGCGGCCCCGTCCGTGCCGTTGCTCGGCTCGGCGTAGCGCACGATGCGCAGACCGTCGTAGAGGACCACCACGCGCGCCGCGTCCACCCGGCCCGCGTACAGCAGCTGCGGCGGGCCGGCGGGGCCGCCCGAGGGCGTGCCGGGGGTGGCCGAGACCCGTACGGACTCCCCGGGCCGCGCCCAGACGGCGAGCGCGCGCCGCAGCAGCCCCCGGTCGCCGGTCAGACCGCCGCGGGCGGGCCACACGGAGAAGTCGGTACGTGCCGACGTCTGCCACGCGGTGGGCGCCACCCGGGTCACCCGGGCCGGATCCAGGGCGGCCCGGGCGGCCGGGTTCTGCGCGTCGGCGGGGGCGGCGGCGCCGTCCGGGCCCCAGCCGCCGCTCGGCACCGTCAGCAGCGCCCCGCACACCGCTGCGGCCGCCGCGGCGGCGAGCGCGGCCTTGGTGTGCTGCCGGCGCCGCATCAGGTCGGTCGGCCGGGCCTGGAGCGCACACGGGTCGAACTCGGGGGAGTGCAGCAGGGCGTCCTCGGCCGGTACGGACGCGGCTTCGCGGATCGCCGCCGCCGGGTCCGCGACCCCTGCCGCGGACAGCACCCGGCGCACCCCGCCCTCGGGGAGCCCCTCCAGCCCGCGCAGCACATGGGCGGCGCGGGCCGGGGCGGACAGCGCGGACAGCCGCTGGTCCAAGGCGAGTTCGTCGGCGCCGCCCGAGCGCGGGAACAGCCGCAGCCCCCACACCAGGGGCAGCAGCGGCGGCAGCTGGGGCCGCTTCGGCCAGGCCGTGCCCCGAAGCGGGCGGCCCGCCTCCAGCGCCGTACGTACCACGCGCAGCCGCAGCAGGGCGTACCCGGGGTCGCCGTCACAGCCCTCCGCCTGGCTCCCGGCTCCTCCGGCACCGCCGGAGCGGTGGGATGCCCCGGCGCTGTGCCGGCCGCCGCTCTGGGAGGGGTTCACGGCCGAGAGGGCGCGCCCCCGGGGCAGTGCCCGCTGGACGAGACCGTGCGCGGTCAGCACCCGGCGGTTGCGGCCGAGGCCCGGCGGCAGCACCAGATAGGCGAGCCGGACGAGCCGGGGATAGTGCTCGACGAGCGTGGCCTCGGCCTGCTCGACGTCGATGGCCGGACCGGAGGCCGATGCGGGGTGGGGGGCGACGTCCTGTGACTGCACGTTCAGCAGAACGAGCGAAACGGTGGTTGGTCACCTGGACGGGCGAGCGCGGGGGAGCGGTACCCGGGCGTGCGCGTGCACGGGGCGGTCAGTCGCCGGGCTCGACCAGCAGCCGGGCGTAGTTCGCCATCGACCGCTGATAGCGCGGCAGATGCGGCGCGAGCGCGCCGAGCACCAGGGACAGCCCTTCGCGGTCACGGCCCAGGCTCGACAGACACAGGGCGAGGCAGCCGCGCACGGCGTCGTCCAGTTCGTCGGAGGGGGCGTCGAGTTCGGGGGTGAGCAGCTTGACGCCCTCCTCGGCCTGTCCGATGTTCCGCAGCGAGCTGGACAGCTGGATCTTCGCCCGGCGGCCGCGGTAGCCGTCGAGACCGCGCGCCAGCGCCTCCCGGTACAGCGGCACCGCCCGGTCCGAGTGGCCCGTCGAGTCCCAGGCGCAGGCCCGCTCGAAGGGGCCGAACGGACTGCCGTCGGGCAGCTCGGCGGCGAGGGCGTCGATCACGGCCCGGAAGTCCGCGGCGTCCTCCTCGGCGTAGTCGTCGAACGTCGCCCACGCGGCCGCCACGCGCTCGTCCCAGTCCTGCGTGTCCACGCTTCCCCCTCGCCCCGTGTCAGGCCGCCCACCTTCGCACACGTGTGCCGGGCGGGGCACCGGATTTCCGTGATCCCACAGGGAGCCGGGCGGCCGTTGAGCACAGAAGGCGTCCCAGCCGTACGAGAAGGCAGGGTCCTCGCGGGGGCCTTCAGTGGCATGGGCCGGAACGACCGGGAGAAGACATGAGGACGCGCGAGAAGCTGGCGGCCGGCGCGGCCGTCGCCCTGCTGGTGCTGACCGGCTGTGCCGGGTCGGGCGGGTCCGGCGGGTCGGCCGCCGCCCAGAGCAAGGTTCCGGCGACTGCGACCGGCAGCCTGGAGGACCTGGCGGCGGACGTGAAGTGCAAGCCGAACATCCAGACGGACGCCGACGAGATCCGGCAGGCCATCTGCATCAACTCCGACGGCAAGTTCGTGCTCGCCACCTTCGCCACCGACCGGGGGCAGCGGGAGTGGATCAACGATGCCAAGGACTACGGCGGTTACTACCTCGTGGGCCGCAAGTGGGTCGCCGTCGGGGACAACGGGGTGGTCAAGGCGCTGCGCGGCACGCTCGGCGGCGATGTCGAGATCGGTGTCGACCACCACTCCCACGCCGGGCACAGCGGCTGAGCCAGGAGCGAAGGAGCCAGGGGCCCCGCGGTGGGAGCCGCGGGGCCGCACGGCGAAGGGCCGGCCGCAGTGCGGAGCACATGCCGAAGAAGGCCGGTGACGGGAATCCCGCCACCGGCCTTCTTCAGTGGATCACCGTTCAGTGGTCACCGCCTCAGCGGGTCACTGGCACTGCCGACCGGAGTTGATGCAGTTGGCGATCTTGTTCGCCAGGCCGCCGGTCGTGACGCTGATGAAGTCGTCGTGGTCGGTGGCCGGCTTGTGGAGCTGGTCCGGGAAGCCGTCGACCGCGTAGGCGTTCTTCACCTGACCGTTCACGATGGTCGGCGGGTTGATCTTGTACACGAGGCGCATCGTCAGTTCGGGGATGGCCTTGAAGCCGTTCCCGCAGACGCCGCTCGCCGGGTCGGGGAAGGCCACGTGCGTACGGTGGTTGGCGCTGTCGATGTTCTGACCGTCCCAGCAGCTCTGGAAGGCGAACGTGCGGACCACGTTGCTGCCCTGCGGGCAGATCGGGTACTGCGTCGTCAGCTGGACCTTGTTCTCGAAGCCGGTGCAGCTCCAGTGCGCGTTGGCGTTGCCCAGACCGTTGGTGGTGGTCTTGGCGTCACCGGTGATGATGCGCAGGAACTGCGGCATCGCGACGACCTTGCTGGCGGGGCTTCCGACGTACTTGATCTGCGCCTGGACCGGGGTCAGGATCCGGCCGACGTTGCCTTCCTTGCCACCGCCGTCGGCGTTCTGGTCGAAGTCCTGCGTGCCGTCCTGGATACGGACCACAGGCCAGTAGTACGCCGACAGGTCGTTCTTGTTCTGGCAGCTGGTGCCGCCCTGCAGGAACGTCTGGTTGCTGGAGAAGGCGTTGACCTTCTGGTTGCCGACGTAGTCGTGCAGGTGGTGCGCGCCGTTGGTCACGCCGGGCGCCACGATGACGTTGTCGGTGTTGTGGTTCTTGTTCGCGTTCACACCGCAGCGGGTGACGAACGAACCGGTCGAGGCGGTGCCCTGCTTGGCCGGCTTGCCCTGGACGTTCGGCGCGACCTTGGTGATGTCGACGAAGTCCGCCGCCACCGGGCCGTTGCCGGCCTGACCGCCGTTGCCCTGCTGCTGACCGCCGTTGTTCTGCTGCTGGCCGCCGTTGTTCTGCTGGCCACCGGTCTGGCCACCGGTCTGGCCGCCGGTCTGACCGGCGGTGGTCTGGTTGGTGTTCAGCGTCGTGCAGGAGGCCAGCTGGGACAGCGACTGGTTGAAGGACCCGCCGACCCGCTGGATGTCGATTCTGATGCGGTCGATCGTCGCGGCCCGCTTCTCCTTGAGGGGACCGACGATCGCGTTCTGCACGAAGTTCGCGTCGTTCGCCTGGGCCTGACGCGTCGAGGCGAGCCGGGCGTAGGCCTCAGTGATCTGCTTGTCGAGCTTGGCGAGCTCCGCGGCCACACCGTTGCGCGCAGCGGCCGGCACGTTCGTCAGCTTCTGGCCGACGTCCGGGCACGAGATGGTCGCCACCGTCGCACTCGCGGCCTTGGTCTGGTTACCCCCCCAGGCGTTGTTGGTCTCGTGCGCCGAAGCGTAGTAGTTCGCCCAGATCAGCCCGCCCCCACCGAGCGCTAGGGCAGCCGAGGCGGCAATGGCCTTCGTGGCCAGCGGCGTACGGCGTTTTCGAGTGTTGCGTCCCATGGAACTCCTCTGACTTCCTTTCGGGGCGGAGGCGCCCGACAGGCGTGAAGCGGTGTCCTCTCATACGCAGGGGGTGTGAGGGGTGTTCAGGAGCCTCGGAAAAAACTTAGAGCTTCGTATGGCCATTTCGGGCGCAAGAGCCACAGAGGCCCCTGTTTCAACGGGAGTTGAGGAGGGTATCTCGGGTATTTTTGAATTCAATTCAATGTTCGGTGCCGTTCTCGCCTTTACCGGCCAGCACTTTCTGCTCCAGCACGCGATCGAGGCCCACCTTCGGACGACCGGGCCGCAGGGGCGCGTCCGGGCCGGCGCTCCGCAGCCAGTTCCAGGTGTCGGCCACGGTCTCCGCCACCGGCCGGCAGCGCAGTCCGTCCCGGACCGCCCGCGACACGTCCGCGCCGTGCAGGGCCGCGTGGGCCTCGCTGTCCGGCGGCACCCACACCGGCAGCTGTGTCCAGGGCTCGATGCCCGCGTCGAGGATCACCTCGGGCGCGGTCCAGCACAGTCGTGCATCGCTCCCCGTCTCCCGTACGCAGGCCGTCAGCAGCTCGCCCATGGTCGTGTGGCCCTGCGGGCTCATGAGGTTGTACGGCCCGTTCAGCCCCCGCTCCACCGCGTCGAGGATCCACTCCGCCAGATCCCGTACGTCGACGTACTGCAACGGCAGGTCGCGCGGACCGGGCGCGAGGACCGGACCGCCCCGGGCGATCCGGGTGAGCCACCACGGCAGCCGGTGGATGTTCTCGTACGGCCCCAGGATCAGCCCCGACCGCACCAGCAGGGACCTCTGCGCACCGAACGCCGCCACGGCGGCCAGCTCACCTCCGAGCTTGTCCTGCGGGTACGCGGTCCGCTCCGCGTCGGCCGCCGCCCCCTGGACCAGGGGAGCGCCCTCGTCGTAGCCGGGATCGGGAGCCCAGGCGTAGACCGAGCAGCTGGACACGTACACATACCGTCCGGCCCGGCCGGCGAGCAGCCGGGCGGACTCGTGCACCGCGCGCGGCGCCCCCGACCAGGTGTCGACGACGGCGTCCCATTCACCGGGCTCGCGATCCCGTTCGAGCGCCGCGAGCCCGCCGGGCGCGGTGCGGTCCCCCTGTATCTGCCGTACGCCGAACGGGGGTTGGTGCCGCCCCCGGTTGAGGACGGTCACCTCCCAGCCCCGGTCGAGCGCCGCCTCCACGACGGCCCGCCCCGCGAACTCCGTACCGCCCAGCACCAGAAGTCTCATACGGACGACTGTGCCCGGCCGGCCCGCGGGGCGGAACACGGATCTGCTGACAGAAGATCCGGGGCGGCGGGGTCAGCGGCCCGGCGTGTACTTGTAGCCCACGCGCCGTACGGTCTGGATCGCCTGGCGGTGCTCGGCGCCGAGCTTGCGGCGCAGCCGGGCGACATGGACGTCCACGGTGCGCCCGTCGCCCACGTGCCCGTAGCCCCAGACCGTGCTCACCAGCTGGTCCCGGGTGTGCACCCGGTGGGGGTGCGCCACGAGATGGGCGAGCAGCTCGAACTCCAGATACGTGAGGTCGAGCGGCCGTCCGGCCACCTCGGCGGTGCGCCGCGCGGCGTCGATGCGGACGAGCGGTTCCCCGGCGGCGGGTTCGGCGGTTCGCGCGGCCCGGGGATCGTCCGCCGGGGTGTCGTCGGCCCGGGTGTCGTCCGCGGGGGCGGGTACGGCGACCGGCGCGAAGGAGGGCGGCTGGTCGGCCGGTACGAGCACCAGATAGCCGATCATCGGCGGCCGGCCCGGCAGTTCGGGCAGGGAGTGCGGGGGCACGGGCAGCCAGGTGGCGCCCGGCGGCAGGAAGTCCGGTACGCCGGGGACCTCGCCCCGGTCGACGGCACGCAGCCGGTGCCGTGCGGAGCCGGCCGAGGGGGCCGCCGGGGTGTCGAGGGTGGCGGTCGGCAGAGAACGAGTGGTCGCCATGAGAGGTCAGCTCTTTCGCGCGAGGAGTTCGTCGGGGAGGCCGACGACCGCGAGTTCGTGGCCGGGGTCGTCGAGGACGTACGTCGTGCGCGCTGGCCGAAGGCCGGGGTGCCGGCTTTAGAGGGCCCGCGCGTTCCGCGCGCGACAACACACCCGGTCGAAGTCGTGGTGCTGACGGGAAGGCCAGAAGGGCTCGAGGTCATGGCGACCCGTCGCGCTGCACTCCTGGAGGCTGGCCATGGCCCCATTGAAGCAGACAGCCGGGCCCGGCAGCAGTCTTCTTCCACGCATCGGACACCGGAGGGGGCGCCCACCGGATCGGTGGACGCCCCCTAGGGAGCCGTAGGGCGTCGGTCAGACCTGGTCGGCCTTCTCCAGGGCCGTGCAGCAGGTGTCGACGAGCAGACGGGTGACCACGTACGGGTCGACGTTGGCGTTCGGGCGGCGGTCCTCGATGTAGCCCTTGCCGTCCTTCTCGACCTGCCACGGGATGCGGACGGAGGCGCCGCGGTCGGAGACGCCGTAGGAGTACTCGTTCCACGGGGCGGTCTCGTGCAGGCCGGTCAGCCGGTCGTCGATGCCGGCGCCGTAGTTCTTGACGTGGTCCAGCGGCTTGGAGCCCTCGCCGAGCGCCTCGCAGGCGGTGATGATCGCGTCGTAACCCTCGCGCATCGCCTTGGTCGAGAAGTTCGTGTGCGCACCGGCGCCGTTCCAGTCGCCCTTGACCGGCTTCGGGTCGAGGGTCGCGGAGACGCCGAAGTCCTCGGCGGTGCGGTACAGCAGCCAGCGGGCCACCCACAGCTGGTCGGAGACCTCCAGCGGGGCGAGCGGGCCGACCTGGAACTCCCACTGGCCCGGCATGACCTCGGCGTTGATGCCGGACAGGCCGAGGCCCGCCTTCAGGCAGTTGTCCAGATGCGCCTCGACGATCTCACGGCCGAAGATCTCGTCGGCGCCAACACCGCAGTAGTAGCCGCCCTGGGGGGCCGGGAAGCCGTTCTCGGGGAAGCCGAGCGGGCGCGTACCGTCGAAGAAGGTGTACTCCTGCTCGATGCCGAAGATCGGCTCCTGCGCGGCGAACTGCTCGGCGACCTCGACCAGCGCGGCACGCGTGTTGGACGGGTGCGGGGCCATGTCCGTGTCGAGGACCTCGCACAGCACCAGGATGTCGTCGCCGCCGCGGATCGGGTCCGGGCAGCTGAAGACCGGCTTGAGCACGCGGTCCGAGGAGTGCCCCTCGGCCTGGTTGGTGGAGGACCCGTCGAAGCCCCAGATCGGCAGAGAGTCGAGACCGGCGGGGGCACCCGTGATGATCTTCGTCTTGGAACGGAGCTTGGCCGTCGGCTCGGTGCCGTCGATCCAGATGTACTCAGCCTTGAAGGCCACGGGCCACATCCTTCGGGGTGGGTCTTGGCGCACTTGCGGGTGCCGCGGCGCCGTCGTGCACCGCGTATTCCTGCCCCGCAGACTGCCAACAGGCGATTTCTCGTCCATTGCCCGGTTGTGAACCCCGTGTTACCGGCGACTGCGCGTCCCTGCGGACGGCAAGGCACGTACATCGGTCGGGTGCATGCCCCAGGAGGCGGCGGCCCGGTTACCGACGGCCCGCCCGGGCGGGGGGCCGTGTCCGAGCGCTGCCGCGCCGCGCTCGCCGCACACCAGGGTCCTGCTGCTCGTGGCCGCGAACAGCAGGACCCGTGATCCCCGCCCTGTGGCCGTCCGCGCCGCCGGGCCGCTGCCGGACGCGGAGTCCCCCGTCCGTTCCGTTCAGCGACCCGGCGGCTGCGAACCGCCGCCTCCTGGAGTTCCTAAGGGGCTGACCTCACCCCACCTTCTCGATCACGGCACGGCGGATCAGGAACTTGCCGGGCTCGCGGACCTGCTCGAAGGCGGCGTTGTTGAGCAGCACACAGCTGCCGGAGACCGAAGTGACCGTCACCGTCGTGGACTTGTTGTTGTCCAGGTTGGTGACCTTCAGCTTCGTGCCCGCCGGGAACTGGTTGCTGGACGCCGCCGGGGCGCCGGCCTCGCCGGACAGCGTCACGGTCGAGCCCTTGCAGACCTGCTGGCCCGAGGCGGCACCGGCGTTGCCGGCGTTGCCCGCGGCGCCGTTGTTCCCCGCGCCCTGCGCGGGAGCGGTGTTCGCCGGCGGGGTGGACGCGGACTGCCCGGCCTGAGGGTCCTGAGCCGACCCCCCGGCCTGCGCCGCGCCACCGGCCTGCGCCGCGCCACCGGCCTGCGCCGCCCCGCCCGCCTGCACGGACTCCCCGACCTGACAGTCCGACGCCTGCTGCTGGACCTTGATCTGGGCGATGACGGCCTCGCGGTTGGCGATGCGTGCCGCCGACTGGGCGTCCGGCTTGGCCTTCTGCCCGGCGATGAACGACTCGTTGTTGCCGAGTGCGGTGGCGAGTCCCTTGCAGACCGTCGAGGTGGCCGCGGTCTGCACGTTGGCCGCGTTCGAGGTGGCCGCGAGGGCGAAGGCCCCGCTGCCCGCCACGGCGACGGCGGTGACTGCCAGCGCGATCTTCTTCTTGGGGCTGAGGGTTCTCCTACGCGACATGCGCGCCTCCTGTCCCCGGCCGCCTTGTCGACGGCCGGTCGCGAAAGGTACGCCGCTATGTACGAGATCCCGAACTGGGTTACTCAGCGGTTACAGGAGTCACTGAAGTGACGTGGGTCACGTGGGAGTTGTGGCTCAGCGGGACAGGGCGTCCCGTACCGCCTCGTCCGTGCGGCCGACCACGGCCGTCCCGTCGTCGGCGGTGATGATCGGCCGCTGGATGAGCCGGGGGTGCTCGGCGAGCGCGCGCATCCAGCGGTCGCGGTTCGCGTCGTCCCTCGCCCACTCCTTCATGCCGAGTTCCTTGGCGTCGGCCTCCTGGGTGCGGGTGATGTCCCAGGGTTCGAGGCCGAGCCGCGTCAGTACGTCGCGGATCTCGTCCTCGGTGGGGACGTCATCCAGATAGCGGCGGACCGTGTAGTCGGCGCCCTCGGCGTCGAGCAGGGTGAGGGCGCTGCGGCACTTCGAGCAGGCCGGATTGATCCAGATCTCCATGCGGCCCACGGTAGCCGAATCCCTTTGTTCGAATTTGATGCCGCCTCATGCGTCCCTCTTGAAACTGGTGTGACGGGTCACCAATTCCCTTGCTGAGCTGGGCTTTTATGGCGCTCGACGAACTCCCTGAATGTCAGTGCCGGGCAGTAGACTGGAAGCAGTGTTCGAGGGAGTGGCCGGGACGTCCGGCCGGCTCCCTGACCGCGACAGGAGGATGCCCGTGCCCGCTGCCGCAACGAAGCCGAGGTCGAAGCCGACCCAGTCCACCGCCCGGAGGCGGGTCCTCATGGATCTGCCGTACGCGCCGGTGGAGAAGCGCCCGCTCCCTCCGGGACGGCCGCGCGAGTGGTACGTCACACACAACCGCCGTCTGAAGGCGATGCGCCTCGCGATCGCCCTGCTCGACTCCGGGGTGTACGTGCCGAACCAGGCCCGCAACGAGACGATCCGGAGCACGGCGGAGCAGATCGGGGTGCATCCGCCGTCGGACACCACGTGCCACATGGTGCGGGCGCTGATGCGGTACAGCCGTTGAGCCGTTGACGGTGAGCCGGGTGCTCTGTGCCGTGGGGCGCCCGGCGAGACCCGTCCGTCGGCGGCCTGCCGTCACCCGGAGCGCCGTCCCCGGCGTGCGGGCGGCCCCCGTCCATGCCTTCACTGAGGCAGGGACGGTGTGGAGAGCCGTCGCGGACAGGCGGGAGAGGCGATGGCACGACACGGACGCACCCCTACGACGTCAGCCCGGACGGCGCCCGTGCCGCACCACGCCCCGCGCTCCGGCCTCCGGCCCCCGGGCCGGCCCGCCACCCGCACGGGCCCGTTCCCGAGAGGCCCCTACGGCCCGCGCCCGGGCCGGGGCCCCACGGACCCGCGGCCCGCGAGCCGGGCGCGCGCACATCGATCCCGTAGGCGCTGAGCCGTACGGCCACCCCTGGCGAGGACGCACCGCGTCGAAAAGGGGATGCACGGCGAGTAACCGTGTCCCTACGCTGGACACGCGTTCCGGAGCCGCCCACCACCGCTTTCCGAAGGACCGGTACCAGCCGGTGGACTCAGGGCTACTCTCTACGCACCTACGACGGCCGCCCGCCCCCAGCGACCCGTCGGACAGCGTTGGCACAACCACTCACCCACGCACGGAGGCCCGTCATGGGCACCATCGTCATTGTCGGAACCGTAGTCCTCGTCGTCCTGGGGTTCACCAACCACGCCTGGTGGCTCGCCGCCGCCGTCCTGCTCTTCCTGTACGCCCAGTACGGACGTCGTTCGTCCTCGACGTCGTCGGGCACGGGGGCCGCCCCGGGGGCGGCGGCCACCTACCAGCAGTACCGCGAGCGCCGTGACCAGCAGGCCAAGTGGGAGCGCCGCTACCGCCGCGAGCGCCCCTTCGAGACCCGCCGTCAGGAGCGCGAGAAGAGCAAGTGAGCCCCCGGGGCGCCGCCGGTCACAGACCGGGGGCGCCCCACACCGGGAACCAGCGGCTCAGGTCCTGCTCGATCCTGAGGTCGCTCGCGAGCGCCGCCTTCACCTGCAACTCCAGCGCGCTGTCCCGGCTCTGGGCGGAGCCGGGCAGCGGGGCGAAGGGGTAGAAGGTGCCGCGTTTGTAGAGGTAGACAAGGGCCAGCTTCCGGCCGGCCCGGCCCCCGTCGTGCCCGGCGTCCCCCTGGTTCGCGGAGACGTACTCGAATCCGGCCAGGGAGCACAGCAGCTGCGGTCCGAAGCCGTTGACCTCCATCGAGCTGTTCACCGCGTGCAGATCGTTGACCAGCTGGGGCAACTGGTCCGGGGTCCGCTGGGAGACCAGCCAGGAGTAGCCGTAGTCGTCCTGCCGGAGTTCCACGGGCGGACCGGTGCGGTCGGCGTCCGCGTCCAGCAGGGCCTGAACTTCCCGATGGGTCTGCTCGAAGGCCCCGCCCTCCACCGTGGCGAAGCACACCGCGCCGCCGCCGGTCGGCGTGAACCCGGCCGCCGCCTGGAGCGTCACGGCCGCCGACGGCAGCGCGAACAGCTGGTCGAGGTCGGGTGCGACGGGTTTGGTACGGCCCAGCAGGATGTCCAGCAGCCCCAAGGTTCAGCCCGCCTTCCCCGGCGCGGTGGCCTCACCCAGCTCGGCGGAGATCCGCCCCAGCTGGTCCAGCCGCTGCTGAAGGGTCGGGTGGGTGGAGAAGAACCGCTCGATGCCGGGCTCCTTGCCGGTCGCCGGGGTGAAGTAGAAGGCGTTGAAGGCCTGGGCCGTGCGCAGATCCTCGGACGGGATCCGGGCGATGTCCCCGGTGACCTTGGTCAGCGCGGAGGCCAGTGCCGAGGGACGCCCGGTCAGATGTGCCGCCGCCCGGTCGGCCGCCAGCTCCCGGTACCGGGACAGCGCCCGGATCAGCAGGAAGCTGATCGCGTACACGGCGGCCGAGACGCCCAGCACGGCGGCGAACACGGCCGCGGTGTTCTGGTCCCGGCGGCCGCCGCCGAAGAGCTGGGAGTAGAAGGCGAACCGCACGATCAGTCCCGCGATCACGCCGAGGAAGGACGCGACCGTGATCACGGCGACGTCCTTGTGCGCCACATGCGACAGCTCGTGCGCGAGCACACCCTCCAGCTCGGCGGGGTCCAGCCGCCGTAGCAGGCCCGTGGTCACACAGACCACGGCATGGTCGGGATTGCGCCCGGTCGCGAACGCGTTCGGCATGTCCATATCGGACACGGCCACCACCGGCTTCGGCATGTCCGCGATCGCGCACAGCCGGTCGACCACCGCGTGCAGCTCGGGATACTGCTCGCGCTCCACGACCCGCCCGTGCATGGCGAACAGCGCGATCCGGTCGGAGAACCAGAACTGCGCCACGAACATCGCGCCCACCAGGACGACGACCAGTACCCAGGACCTCAGCAGCGTGATCAACGCCGCGATGAAGCCCACGTACAGCAGTCCCAGCAGGAACAGCGTGACCGTCATCCGCACGGTCAGGCGCCGATCGCTCCGGAAGCGGCTCTGCATCTGCATCACCCCGCAGTCAGGCACGGGTCTATCATGATTTAGGTGTTTTTAGGCCGTTTAGCCTAGTGGTATTTGGTTGGTCCGGTCGGCCTATACCCGTCCGGCGGTAAGGCGGCCGT
>NZ_JBIARC010000014.1:0-157557 GCF_042889625.1 Streptomyces sp. NPDC002573
GCCCGCTCCACAGGCAGGGAGCGCAACCCGCGTGAGCACACGTCCCGGCGCACGCCCTCACAGTGATCGGCTGCACCAACCAGCGGGACACCATCGCTCGAAGTGCGGTTACGCACTCACTCCCGCTCTGGCAGCGCTCCCCGGCGTCCCACGCGGCGGCGCGGGATGCCGACGATCGGACGGCGCTGAAGACCGAGGGCATCTGCGATTTGTTCGAGCGGTTCCCCCAGGTGAAGGCCAAGGTGGACGCCGGCTACCGGGGCCTGGCCAAGCAGTTCCCCGACCAGGTCGAAGCCCCGCCGCAGAAGCCGAAGAAGGACGCCTCACCGGAGGAAATGGCCCACTGGGAGGCAGCCCGCACGAAACAGTCCTCCGAACGGATCCCAGTCGAGCACGCCAACGCCGAGCACAAGCAGTGGCGGCCCCTCCAGCGGTGGATCGGACGCCGCGAGTACTACGACGAGACCCACCTTGCCATCGCCGCTCTGCTCTCCGACCGCACAGCCATGCGGTAATCACCCACCAGCCAACCCTCCAGGCCAGCACGCCCCACCCTCAATCGCGCACCAAGTCGTAAGCCGTTTGCCTCCGAGGATGCGAGGGAGGCGACGCTCTCCCCGGAGGTGTCCACGTATCGATCGAATGCCTGAGCGGCGGCATCGGCCGCGTGGAAGGCGTGGACCCAGTCAGGGCTGATCCTTTTGGGGTGCCACCCTTCCGGGCCGCCTCGTTGCACCTCGACGCTGTACACCGACCGCTGTGTACGTGGACCTTCCACGGCTCCCTCTTCCGTTCAATGGCTGAGTGGTGCGGCGGCGTCATGAGAACTCCGAACAGTCTGCTGGAAGGGGCGTTGGGCTGTCTTGGGTACATCCGAGGCCGTCCGAGGCTGCCCGTCGTAGCTGCGCGACCCCTGACGGCCGGCCCTGGCTGAGGCGTCGACGGACGGCCGGTCCGTGACCGCCTATCATGACCGAATGTTCGTTCGGTGATGGGGTGGTGGAGTGTCATGACGCAGGTGCAGGGCTCCGGGATGTCCCCGGCGGAGGCCATGTTCGTTGAGGACAAGGCGTCCCGGCGGCTCGGGATGGAACTGGTGGAGCACGGGGTCGGGGTCGCCGTGTTGCGGATGACCGTGACCGAGGACATGGTCAACGGGCACGGGATCGCTCACGGTGGCTATCTGTTTCTGCTCGCGGACACCGCCTTCGCCTGTGCCTGCAACAGTCATGGACCCGTGACGGTCGCCGCTGCCGCAGATATCGACTTTGTGGCGCCGGCCCGGGAGGGGGACGTTCTCGTGGCCACGGCGCGGGAACGCACCAGGTACGGGCGTAGTGGCATCTACGACGTCAGCGTTCTGCGGGGTGGCGAGGTGATCGCCGAGTTTCGGGGGCGCAGTCGCGTCCTACGCACGGTGGAGGGGGCAGACAATTGACGGCTCGTCAGGTCTGCTGAGTCGGCAACGGTGGGGTGGTGCGCTGGTGCTGGGCCTCTGACCACTCGCGGAGTTCGTTCGTGCCGACCTCCTCGATCGCCGCGTGCAGGGTCGCCCGCGCCGTCGTGTCGCGTTCGGACGGGGGGAGCAGGAGATAGCGGTCGACGGACCGGCGCAGGGTCTCGCGTGACTGTGACGCGAGCACCCAGCGGGGCGCGGGGTTGAACAACTGGCGCATCCCGGTGAAGAAGACGGCGCTGCCGGCGATCAGTGCGGTGAGCCAGGCCGGTGCGTGCAGGCCCGCAGCCACGACCGTGGAGGACGTGGCGAGCAGGGCACCGATCTCCGTGACGTAGTGCTGCAGCCGGGCCCGGTCCCGCTGGCGGCCGTAGAACCCCAGGTCCTTCTGCGCCAGGGCCAGCAGGGGGTCCGCTTGTGAGGCCCAGTCCTCTTCGGCGTTCGCCTGTCGTCTCATCGGGCCATCATCGGATCTCGCTGCCTCGGCAGGGAAGTGATCCTGGGCAATGCCCGTCTTCGGACGAGGCGGTCAGTGGTGGCCCTCGTGCGCCCCGGTGTGTTCCCCGTGTCCGGTGTGGTCGGGGGCGCCGCCCATCATCTTCAGCATCGCGGGGCCGCCGGTGCGCAGGAAGCGTACGAGCAGGGCGGCGGCCAGCAGCAGGAACGCGATGTTGAGCCAGGTCGTGTAGTTCCAGCTGAGACCCTCCTCGGGGATCCTGGCGCGGGACTGGTCGGGGACCAGGCCGAGGCCGCCGAAGAGGAACTCGACCACGTACCCCGCGACCACCATCGCCGCGTAGAAGGTGACGAGGAGGAATCCGGCCATACGGGCCCCGTAGTACTTCCGGTAGATGTTCAGGATGGGCAGGATCAGCAGGTCGGCGTAGATGAAGGCGATCACCCCGCCGAAACTGATGCCGCCCTTCCACAGCACCACCGCGAGCGGGACGTTGCCGATCGAGCACACGAAGCTCGCGATCGCCACGAGCGGCCCGATGAGCGGTCCGATCAGCCGGGCCGTGAGCGGATGGTCCGTCAGGAAGAAGGCGCGCCAGAAGTCGTCGGGCACCCAGGCGGCGATCGCGCCGGCGATCAGCAGTCCGACCACCAGGTCCCGCAGGATCGCCGCCCACTCCATGACGAAGATGTGCGACACGGAGGTGAGGCCCCGGCGGGAGAGCAGCCGGCGCAGGAAGCCGCCCTGGCCACCCACCGACATGTCCATCGCCGCGTGCCCCTCCATCGACCCCGCCAGCCCCCGCTCGGCCTGCTCATGGGCCCCCCGCAACAGCCGTTCGCGCAGCAGGACGCGGAAGAGCACGGCGAGGACGACGATCATCACCGGTCCGCCGACGAACTCCGCGACCGTGAACTGCCAGCCCATCAACAGGGCCAGGATGACGCCGAGTTCGACCACGAGATTGGTGGAGGCGATCTCGAAGGCCATCGCCGCCGTGAAGTCGGCGCCCTTGCGGAACAGGGAGCGCGCCAGGGCGACCGCCGCGTACGAACACGAGGACGAGGCCGCGCCGAGCCCCGCGGCGAGGGTCAGTGTGCGGGGTCGGTCGTCACCCAGCAGCCGTACGACCGTCGAACGGCGCACCACCGCCTGCACCACGGCGGACAGGGTGAAGCCGAGGATCAGCGCCCAGGTGATCTCCCAGGTCATCGAACCGGTGATGGACAGCGCGTGCCTGATCGCGTCCCACATGCGGTGCCCTCTCCCTGGCGATCCGGAATGCGGGCACTATACCCCTAGGGGGTATTGAGCGCGAGGGGGCGCGCCACTGCGGACCGACGGTCTCTGTTCGAAACTGTGGCTTCCCGGTGAACCGGTCGGCATGCCGTCACGTATCACTCCCCGGGGATGGGCCCACGGCCGCGGGGACGGAAGGAGAGCAGTGTGTCGACACCGCCCGAACAGGTCCAGCCGGTGCGGCGCCCGGTACTGGAACCCACGTATGTGATGCGTCGTCGCCGCACGGAGGCGCTGGCCGAGTTGGTCAGACAGCTCCGCGAGGGCGACGCCCGTCCACCGGAGCCCGCATACGAACCGATCGTCGTCCATGTCGAGCCGAAACACACCGAGGACGCGACGGAAGAACTGCCCCCGGTGCCGGCCGCTCCCCGTCGGCAGACCCGGCCCCGGCGTGAGAGACCCGTGGACGACGGGCTCACCCTGCGCCGCGCGGCCATCACGGTCGGGGTGACCGCGGCCGCCCTGATCGGCTTCGGCGCCGCGCTTCTGCTGCCCGGAGCGGTGAACGACGGTGCCTCGGGCCGGGCGGCCGCCCCGGCCGCCCGGCCGCCCGGCACCGGCGCGTCCGCCTCGGCCTCCGCTCCCGTCCAGCAGCAGGGCACCGACCCCGACGGCGCCGGCACCCTGCGCGAGGGCGACAGCGGGCCCCAGGTGACCGATCTGCAGAAGCGCCTGCTGCGCATCCCCGACGTCTACAAGAACGGCTCCACCGACGGCCGCTACGACGCCACGCTCGCCGCGGCGGTCGCCCGCTTCCAGCTCTGGTACGGCATTCGCGGCGACGAGACGGGCGTCTACGGCAACGACACCCGCCGCGACCTCGAGTCCCGCACCCCGCTCTAGCGGGTGCGGCGGCGGGCACGGCAGGCGTACGGCGGCCGCTCACCCTTGAGCCGTACGCTTCCGTGCCCGCACACGCGGTACGGGCGTGTCGTGCGCTCCCCTCGCGCGACACGTCCGTCACCGTGCGGGGCCCGCCTACCGCTCGAGCAGCCGTACGGCCAACCCGTGGGCCGTGTACACCGGCACGGCCCGGTAGCAGTCCGACGCGACCGTCACGCGTCCGAACTGGCCCCGCAGCGACCGGGCCGCGATCACCGGGACCATGGCTCCCGGTGCCGGCGGCCGCTCCTCGTCCAGCCGGAGCGACAGCACGCTGCCGCGGTCGAGCACCACACGCCGCTCCACCGTCAGCGGAGCCGTGTGACCCGCTCGCAGCGTCACGTCGGCGGCCGCTGCCGCCTGCGTGTAGGAACCGCACACCCGGACGGCGCCGCTCGTCCGCAGCGTCCCGCCCGTCACCCGGACATCGCCGTGTCCCAGGGCGCCCGGCGAGGCGGCGACCAGGGTGCCGTCCTCGACCACGGTCCCGCCCGTGTAGCGGTTCGCCCCGGTCAGGGTCAGGGTTCCGGTGCCCCGCTTGGCCAGGGAGCCGCAGCCGTCGATGTCGTTGCGCCAGCTGTCGTGCGCGCCGAAGCCGCCGGAGCGCGCGTCGAGCGTGACGCACACGTCCGAGTCGAAGGAGCCGTAGCCGTCCGCCGCCGCGAACAGGTCGAGGCGCCCCCACTGCTCGAACCCGTCCAGCAGCACATAACCCGAGGGCAGGGCGGTCGTCCGCAGCACCTCGCGCCGCTGCGCCGCGTCGAGGTAGGGCAGGCGCGTCTCCAGCAGCACCTCCGCCCCCCTGGGCACGGTCAGGGCAGTGTCGCGACCGTGCCGGGTCAGCACATACGTCAACCTGGGCTGCACGGCACGGGCGTTGGCGGCCCGGTCGGCGTACGGGTCGGTGGCGGTGCCCGCCGAGTGCGCGAACGCGTACAGCGTGTCGGCCGTCGTCCCGGTCCGCGCCTCGAAGTAGGCGAGGGCCTGGGCGCGCGCCGCGGCCTTGAGCTCCGCGTTGGCCGGGTCGGCGAGGGTGGCGGCGGCCAGCGCGGTGGCCATGACGCGCCCGCCGATCACATCGACGGGGGAGTGCATGCCCGCCATGATCCGGGTGTGGCTGAGCTCCAGGGCACGGGTCACCAGCTCCTGGAAGCGCTCGGGTACGGCGTAGGCGTAGGCGAGGGCGGCCAGGTGGAAGGCGTTGGTGTGGCCGCTCGGGAAACCGCCGTCGTCGACCGGGGAGGTGCCGCGCTGTCGCAGCAGTTGCGGGACGACGACCACGTCGGACTCGTAGACCGGGTAGCCGAGCGTGTCGGTCCGACCGGTGTCGACGACCTCGCTGTCCTCGTTCATACGCCACGGACGCGGGTACTTGTAGGCGTACTTGGCCGGGTTGCCCGAGGCGAACGGACCGCGCACGGTGTCGACCAGTTCGGCCACCTTGCCGAGCGCGGAGTCGTGCGCGCCCGCGCCGAGCACGGACCCGGCGGGGGCGTCGGCGGGCACCGCGTCGTTGACGGTCGTCGCGGGTGTCCCGTCGGGCGCCTGGGTAATCGACGTGACCGCCTTGGCGCCCTCCCGGTAGTAGCCGGCGAGCGGACCCAGACCAGCGATCAGCGCGTAACTCTGGTGCTGCCGGTCGTAGATGAACGCCTCCTTCGCCTGCGCGTCGGAGCGGGCGGAGGTGATGTGCGCGCAGTAGCGCATGTTGGCGCGCAGCACCTCGGGCCGGAGCGGGGTGCCGGTGTTCCAGGCACCGCCCGTCTTCCACACCTGGCTCATACCGCCGAGCACCCGGACCACGGCGTTGGTCTCGGGCGTCAGGTTCGCCAGGACGTTGGTCCGGTAGTCGTCGACGAACGCGGGGGGCGCGGTGGCCGCCTTCGCGTCGGCGGCGGCGAGCCAGGTGACGAAGGCGGGCGCGGCCAGCACGCCCGCCGAGGCGCCGAGGGAGGTCCTGAAGAACCCTCGTCTGTTCACGGCGAGTCGGCCGGTGGTGCGGTGCCCGGCGGGTGACGGCATGGGGGGTACCTCTCTGGAGTTCTTCGGCCGTGCGGCCAAGGGGGGAGGCCGTGCGATCGGCGCTGACACGCGGCGAGTTCGGTGACCCATGAGTCAGGGGATCGCCCGTCGAGTCATGTGATGCCTACGTGAAGATGTACGGCCGTGCCGTGTCCCCTCGGCCAGGGCCGGGCGACCGGGACATGTCCTCGGGGTGAAGGCGGTCGGCCCGGCTCACAGGAACGGACGCGCGGGTAACCGCATCGAGGGCCGGATCGGCCTCGTACGGTGCGAAGTTCGCCCTGGCGACGCCCGCGCTCCTTCCGGCGCTCATCTGTCCTCCCGTCCTCCCGGAGAAGCTGACGGAGGGACCGGCGACCTCCGGCAAGGAAGGGCTGACCGACGTGCATCTCCCTTACCAGCGTGGACCGTTGCACGATCTGGCGAACACCCCGGAGGCCTACGACGCCGTCCTCGCCGACGTCGCGGAGCAGGCTCTCGCGCGCATGACCCCCGAGGGCAGTCTCGAACACCCCGGCGCCCTTCTGGACATAGGCGACACCTCACTGGGCGTCACCTCGCTGCTGGCGCTCGCATGGCAGCGGACCGGGGACCCGAGGCAGGCCGAAGCGGTCCACCGCAGCCTCGCCTTCCATCTGCGCGAGCGGGTGTTCACCGAGGACAACCCCGGCTATCCCAATCTGACCGTGCGCAACTCGGGCCTGCCATACGCCCGTTACGTGCTTGCGCCGGGGGCCCACCCCATCGGCGACTGGCCGAGCACGGTGTGGGGGCTGCTCCAGGCGGTCAACGTCCTCGACGCGGCCGACGGACTCCTCGACGGCGAACAGCGGGCCGCGCTCACGGCGGTGGCGCACGGCTACTGGCGTCGGCTCACCGAGGCGACCTTCTTCAATCCGCAGGAGGCGGGCAACCAGGCCATCGGCTGTGTGGTCGGCGGGCTGATGCTGGCGCCCCATCTCCCCGGGCCCGAGGGCGAGCAGGTCCGGGAGCGGGCGCTACGTCTGTACGCCGACGAGATCCACACCCGCCGGGTACCGGACCGGGGCGCGCTGCTGCCGCCCGAGCACAAGGGCGCCTACGACAACAACTACGGCCCGATCTCGCTCTCCTTCCTCGCCCAGGCACACCGGGTGAGCGGCGAGGACGTCTTCGCCGAGGACGGCGACGCACTCGCCCGCTACATCGACGCGCGCCTGACCAACGGTGGCTTCGACATCGGCGGTCCGCGCTACAGCGAACAGCACTGCGGTTTCGAGGCCGTGCTGGGTCTGCGCTACTTCAGCGGGCGCATCCGTGCCGACCTGGGGCGTTACCGGGGCGACACACGCTGGGGGCGGCACGCGACCCAGCCCGACGGGGGCGTCGACGGGCACTTCGCCTTCATGCTGGTCTGGCAGATCCAGGACCCCACCCGCTGGCACCGGGCGCCGTCGGCGGCGGTGGCCCGCCACCAACTCCGGGCCGGCACGGTCTCGGTGGCCTTCGACGGCCGGATGACCCCGGCCCTGGTCGAGGCGGCGGGCACGTACTATCTGCCGGCCGCGGTCGACCGCCGACACGGCTTCGGCCCGGTCGTCGACGGCTTTCTGCTGTGCCGGCCGATGGGCGCGGTCCGGGTACGGGACGTCCGTACGGACGGGCTGGCGGCCAAACTCGTCACCCAGCCCGTCGTGGACCGCGACCACGTCCTGCGCCATGTGCGGTCCCTGTACGTCACCGACGGCACCCGCCTGTGGGTCACGGTCGCCGTGGAACGCCTCGGCGGGACGCCGTATCTGCTGGCCGGGATGCCGTACGCCACGGACGACGGCGACCGGGTGCGCAGGACCGCAGAGGGCGAGACGGCGTCGGCGGGCACCCTGCGTCTGACGCACCCCGAGGGCGCCGGCACCTTCGACGCGCGCTCACATCTCACCCAGGAGGAGGCGGCGTTCGCCCTGGCGGCCGACCCGCGCGTGTACGGCGACCCGGACGAGGGCTGGCGCCATCTGGTCGCGTCCACCGCGCTGGAGGCCGGACCGGTTCCGGGCGCCCCGGAGGAACTGCATCTCTTCGCCGTGCGCTACGGCCCCGGCGGCCCGTTCAACCCGGCCTTCGACCACTACGAGCAGGGTCTGACCGTGCGCACGGAGGCCTTCACGGCCACGATCGGCGATCCGGCGGGCGACGCGCACGGCGAGCCGCGGCTCACCCTGCACGGATGACCCCGGGGGCCGGGCCGGTCGGGGTGAGGTCAGCAGCGCAGGCCGACGACACCCCACCCGCGCCGGTCCGCCTCGACGACCACCTCGCCCCATCCGCGCAGCAGCGACGCGAACTCGGCATGGTCCGACATCCACTTCTCCGGACCGCGCGCCGCATGGGCGTCGAAAGACTCCCGCACCCCGTCCACCAGCGGCTCCGCCAGCGCCCAGAGCCGGGCCAGGGCCGACACCTCGGCCGGCGCGCGGCACAGCAGCAGGTCCGACCGCCAGGCCTCCGAGTCGTGCGGGGCGTCCTCCTCCTCGGGGTCCCACCGGATCCCCAGCCCGACGAGGAAGCCGTCCAGCGCGTCGCGCAGCTCGGGCACGGCGTGCTCGCGTACGTCGTCCCAGACCTCGCCGGCCCAGAAGTGGGCCTTGTACGAACCGAGGGTGTCGCGGAACTCGTGGACACCCCACCATGGCTGCTGCTGCTCGCTCCGGGACGTCGGCCAGAACCAGCCGGCGTCCACGACCGCCGCGACCGACTCCTCGTACAGCCGCTCCAGCCGCTCCCCGGCCGGAATCGCTTGCAGACGCGTCCAGTCGACCGCCATGACGGTGATGCCCAGACCCATGGCGGCAGCCTACGGCCGACCCGCGGAACCGCTCGCCGTGGGCAGCGCGGTCTCGGGCACCACCAGGTCGGCGCGGTGGCGGGTCGTCGCCACCAGATCCGCGTTGCGCTGGTCCGTGCCGGCCACCCACGCCACCGCGGTCTCATGGTCCTTGCCGAACTCCTCATGGCGGGCCACCAGCCGCCGGACGCGCTCGGTCTCGGCGATCGCGCAGAACCACACCTCGTCCACCAGCGTCCGGACCCGCGCCCAGGAGCCCGTCTCCAGCAGCAGGTAGTTGCCCTCCGTCACGATCAGACGCGCCGATGGCGGCACCGGAATCGCTCCCGCGAGCGGCTGTTCCAGCACCCGCTCGAACCCCGGCGCGTACACGATCTCGCCGGCTGTCTCCTCGTGCTCCTCGCGCAGCCGCCGCAGCAGCGCCGCGTATCCGGCCGCGTCGAAGGTGTCCGGCGCGCCCTTGCGGTCACGGCGGCCCAGG
This sequence comes from Streptomyces sp. NPDC002573, assembly GCF_042889625.1. NCBI lineage: Bacteria > Bacillati > Actinomycetota > Actinomycetes > Kitasatosporales > Streptomycetaceae > Streptomyces > Streptomyces sp. NPDC002573. The sequence continues at coordinate 9,422 of NZ_JBIARC010000014.1, forward strand.
CGGTCCAGCTCGACGTCCGCGAGGTGGAAGCCGTCCATCGGGACGTGCGCCACCCATGCGGGCCCGTCGCCGTTCAGCTCCCGGACCAGTCGTTCGGCGAGCGTCGTCTTGCCCGCGCCCGGGCTGCCGGTGATGCCGAGGATCGCACGGCGACCGGGGCGCCCGAGGGACGCGGCCCGCTTCAGAAGGTCGTCGAAGGTCATAGGTGTCCGCGCTCGCTGCCGGGTCGAGAGGAGCCCGCCGGTGCGGCGGGCCGGATCAGCACATTGGACCACCCGGGCGCACGGGAACGCGAGAGGGGCGAACCGGCCGGGCGCCCCTGCGCCGACCCCGGTGCACGCCAGGCGGAATGTGGGGTTCACCACCCCCTGAGCGGCGCTCATGGGGGAAGGTGACTTCTATGACAGAGCTCGGTCTTCCGGACGGCATCCAAGCCTGCCTCTTCGACCTCGACGGGGTCATCACCAAGACCGCCGTCGTCCACGCGGCCGCGTGGAAACAGACGTTCGACGACTTTCTGCGCCGAAGGGACGGGGAATCCTACCGTCCCTTCGGCGAGGTCTCCGACTACGACGAGTACGTCGACGGGCGGCCCCGTGCCGACGGTGTCCGCACCTTCCTCGCCTCCCGCGACATCCGGCTGCCCGAGGGCGCCCCCGACGACCCGCCCGACCGGGACACCGTCCACGGCCTCGGCAACCGCAAGAACGAACTCCTCCTGGAACTGATCCGCACCCGCGGTGTGGAGGCGTACGAGGGCACCATCCGCTACATCGAGGCCGCACGCGCCGCCGGGCTGCGCACGGCCGTCGTCTCCTCCAGCGCCAACTGCCGTGAGGTCCTGCGGTCCATCGGCGCCGAGGGCCTCTTCGACGTGCGCATCGACGGGATCGTGGCCGCCGAGCGGCAGCTGCCGGGCAAGCCGCACCCCGACACCTTCCTCGCCGCCGCCCAGGACCTCGGTGTCGAGGCGAAGGCCGCCGCCGTCTTCGAGGACGCGCTGGCCGGCATGGACGCCGGGCGCTCGGGGCACTTCGGGTACGTCGTGGGCGTGGACCGCGTCGGCCAGGCGGACGCGCTGCGGGCGCACGGCGCCGATGTCGTCGTACGGGATCTCGCGGAACTGGGGGAGCGGTCGTGATCACGCACGCCTCGTACGCCACCGAACCCTGGGTGCTGCGCGAGCGGGGATTCCATCCGGAGGTCCTGCCGCAGAGCGAGTCGGTGTTCGCGCTGTCCAACGGGCATGTCGGCTGGCGCGGCAACCTCGACGAGGGGGAGCCGCACGGACTGCCGGGCTCCTATCTCAACGGTGTCCACGAGCGGCATCCGCTGCCGTACGCGGAGGCGGGGTACGGCTACCCGGAGTCCGGGCAGACCGTCATCGACGTCACCAATGGCAAGATCATCCGCCTGCTTGTGGACGACGAGCCCTTCGACCTGCGCTACGGCCGGCTGCACACCCACGAGCGCGTCCTCGATCTGCGGGCCGGCACCCTCACCCGGACCTGCGAGTGGACCTCACCCGCCGGTACGACGGTCCGGGTGCGCTCCACCCGGCTCGTCTCCTTCACGCAGCGTGCGATCGCCGCCGTCGCCTACGAGGTCGAGGCCGTCGACGCCCGGGCCCGGATCGTGGTGCAGTCGGAACTGGTCGCCAACGAGCAACTGCCGGGCCACGACGGCGACCCACGGGCCGCCATGGTCCTCGAGTCGCCGCTGGAGGCGGAGGATCACTTCGCGAAGAGCGGGCGGCTGCGGCTGGTGCACCGCACCCGCAGGAGCGGTCTGAGGGTCGGAGCCGCCGCCGACCACCTCGTCAGCGGCCCCGACCCGACCACCACCGACAGCGAGGCGAACGAGGACCTCGCCCGCCTCACCATCGCCACCGTGCTGGACCCGGGCGAACGGCTGCGCGTGGAGAAGTTCGTCTCCTACGGCTGGTCGGGCACCCGCTCGCTGCCCGCGATCAGCGACCAGGTGGACGCGGCACTGGCCGCCGCCACGAGCGGGGGATGGTCCGCCCTCCTCGACGAACAGCGCGGCTACCTCGATGAGTTCTGGGCGCGCTCCGACGTCGAGATCGACGGCGACGAACAGATCCAGCAGGCCGTGCGCTTCGCCCTGTTCCATGTGCTGCAGGCCGGGGCCCGGGCCGAGCAGCGGGCGATCCCCGCCAAGGGACTGACCGGCTCCGGCTACGACGGTCACGCCTTCTGGGACACCGAGATGTTCGTGCTGCCCCTGCTCACCTACACCTCGCCGGACGCGGTCGCGGAGGCGCTGCGCTGGCGGCAGAACACCCTGCCCGCCGCCCGGGAGCGGGCCGTCCAACTGGGCCTGCGGGGCGCGGCGTTCCCCTGGCGAACCATCGAGGGCTCGGAGGGATCGGCGTACTGGCCCGCCGGCACCGCCGCGTTCCATGTGAACGCCGACATCGCCGACGCGGTCGTCCGCTACACCTCCGCCACCGGCGACGAGCGCTTCGACCGGGACACCGGGGTCGAACTCCTGGTGGAGACCGCCCGGTTGTGGCGCTCGCTCGGTCACCACGACCACCACGGCACGTTCCACATCGACGGGGTGACCGGCCCCGACGAGTACAGCGCCGTCGCCGACGACAACACGTACACCAACCTGATGGCCCGCGCGAACCTGTTCGCCGCGGCGGACGCCGTCGAACGCCATCCACGCCGGGCCGCGGAGCTGGACGTCGACGAGGAGGAGAGCGCCGCCTGGCGGGAGGCCGCCGAGGCGATGCACATCCCCTACAACGACGAACTGGGCGTGCACGAGCAGCACACCGGGTTCACCCGCTACCAGCGCTGGGACTTCGCCTCGACGCGCCCCGACCAGTACCCGCTGCTGCTGCACTTCCCCTACTTCGACCTGTACCGCAAGCAGGTGGTCAAGCAGGCGGACCTGGTCCTGGCGATGTACACGTGCAGTCCCGCCTTCGACGCGGAGCACAAGGCGCGCAACTTCGCGTACTACGAACCCCTCACCGTGCGGGACTCGTCCCTGTCCGCCTGCTGCCAGGCGGTCGTCGCGGCCGAGACGGGCCATCTGCGGCTCGCCTACGACTATCTGCACGAGGCCGCGCTGATGGATCTGCAGGACCTGGAGCACAACACCCGCGACGGCCTGCACATCGCGTCTCTGGCGGGTACCTGGATGGCGCTCGTCGCGGGCTTCGGCGGACTGCGCCATCACGGGGAGAGGTTCGCGTTCGCGCCGCGGCTGCCGGAGCAGTTCGGCCGGCTCGCGTTCACGCTCGAACTGCGGGGCTGCCGACTGCGGGTGGATATCGGCCGCACTACGGCCACGTACACCCTGCTGAGCGGTGGTCCGCTGGCGATCCACCACCACGGTGAACCGATCACCCTGGACGCGGACAAGCCGCAGACCCGCGACATCCCGCCGGTCAAGCCGCGCCCGGCCCCGGAGCAGCCGCTGCACCGGCGGCCGAACCACCAGCCCGGCAGGGAGGAGTGACGGCGCCCTCCGGGACCGCGCATGCCGCCTGATGTCCGGTAGGGGCGCCGGGCATGTGCCGTGGGGGGGGGGGGGGGGGGGGGGGCGCGCCCCGCCGGCCGGGGGGGGGGGGGGGGGGGGGGGGGGTTTGGGGGGGGGGGGGGGGGGGGGCCCCCCGCCCCCACGCAGCTGTCAGTGCAGGGTGATGGCCGGTGCGATGTCCTCGTGCCGCTCGGTCGGCGCCGCGCTCCGGGTAGCGGCCGTGGTCGCCGATGCACCGCAGAAGGCGGCTTCGAGTGTACGGGCCATGGTGTTGAGGACCGACCCGTTGTTGGAGGTGTTGGCGAGCGCCGTGACGGTGCGTCTGCCGTCCTGCGAGGTGAACGCGTAGGTGTAGTAGCCCTGGACGGTGCCCGTGTGGCCCACCACGGAGATGCCGCACGACAGATCACGGCGCCGCAGCCCGAGCCCGTAGCCCTGGGTGCTGGTGACCGGCTCCCACTGCTCCATCTGCGTCAACTGCGCGGCGGGGAGCAGCTTGCCCTGCACCAGCGCCGAGAAGAACGTGTCCAGATCGCGGGTGCTGGAGATCATCGCGCCCGCGCTCTGCGCCCAGGACACGGTCTGCTCGGTGGAGTCCACCAGGGCCGAGCCGGCCTCGTCCGGCGTGAGGTAGCCGTTCGCGTGCTGCCCCGGGATCGCGGTGTCCGGGTGGACGTAGAACGTGTCGTGCAGCCCCAGCGGCTCGATGATCCGATGGGTGTACTCCGTCCGCACGGAGTGCCCCGTCAGCTTCTCGATGAGCATGCCGGCGACGACGAAGTTGGTGTTCGAGTACGAGTACGCCGCGCCCGGGGCGTTGGTGCGCGGCTTCGCCAGCGACAGCTTCACCAGGTCCTCGTAGGAGAAGACCTTGTTGCGCACCGCCTCGAAGCCCGGCACGGTCTGCGCGAACATGTCGTTGGTGTAGTCGTACAGACCGCTGCGGTGGCTGAGCACATGCCGCACCGTGATCCGGTCGTCGGGCAGCAGCCCCGGCAGATACGTGTTCACCGAGGCGTCCAGGTCCAGCTTGCCCTCGCCGGCGAGTTGTAGCAGGACGACCGTGGAGAAGGTCTTGGTGACGCTGCCGATCCGGAAGCGGTCCGTCGCGCTGATGCCCCGCCCGGTGGACCGGTCGGCGACACCCTCCGCCGCCGTGTACTGCGTGCCGTCGTCGTCGACGCGGGCCATCGCGCCCGGGGCGCCCTGCGCCAGCGCCGTACGCAGCACATCGTCCAGCGCGGCCATGTCGGGCGCCGCCGGCGGCTTGGCCGTGGCCGTCCTGATGGCGTGGCCGGGGGCGGCCGTCGTGGTGGCGGCGTGCGCGGGGACCGCCAGGAGGGACAGCAGGACCGCGCCGAGCGCCGTGCCCTTGCCCACCGTTGCTGAGACCATCAGCTCTTCTCTCCCAGTCTCCTTCTCCCGGTGCCGGTTCCCGGCCCGGACCGCGCCCCGGATACGGGCGCCGGCATCATCTGTACGCGCCGCAGGAGCAGGCGGGTTGCACCCACGCGGAGAAAGTCGCCAGGGAGAGTGAGGAGGCGGGAGAGGGAGCCGCCGAACGACCGTGCAGGGCACGGTCGTTCGGGCCGTCGCCCGTCAGTCGGGCAACGCGCCGTCGCCGCGGCGGAGTTCCTGCACCGGCATGGCGGCCCGCATCGACCTCAGGGCCAGCAGCAGCACGGCGATGTCGTCGAGATATACGGGATCGGGAAGCAGATCGGTCGGCAGCACCAGATACAGGACCGCGCCCCAGAACACCCAGCGGGGCCCCGTCGGCAGTCCGGCACGGCGCAGGTCGCGGCGGGTACGGACCAGTCGTAGCAGCAGCGCGATCGCCACGCCGAGCAGGGTGGCCGCGAGGACCGCGATGACGGCGATCACGGTCCAGCTCATGGAGTCCATGCACAGCTCCGGGCATCCGTAGGAGTCGTCCTCTCCTACGGATGCCCGGCTTTGCGGCGGACAGTGCCCGTCCCGGGCCGAATGCCCCGGACGGTCGCGGCGGGAACGGGCTTGCGGGGAACGGTCAGTGGCCGCGCGTGGCGCTGCTGTCCACCAGGGCCTGGGTGACGGCGCGCACGCTGCGCGCGATGTGCTGGAGCTGCATCAGCTCGGCGGCGTAGAGCCGGATCGTGTGCTCGATGACCGACTCGGGCAGACCGAGTGCGGGCAGTTCCGCCCGCGCCGTCTGCAGTGCGGTCCGGGCGACCCGGACCTCGTGGTGCACCTGGATCTGCGCATGCCGGGCGAGCAGGACCGGATGGCGGATCAGGGCCGGGTAGGTGCCGTAGCGGGCGGGCACGAGTTCGCGCAGCCATCTGGTGGCCGATCGCTCCCAGTCGTAGCTGCCGGGTGTTTTGACCTGGCACGGCCAGTCCGAGCTGATCGGCGAGTACGTCGTCAAGGCCATGGTCTTCGCTTCCGGGTCACGTCGGCTCAGGATGTACGGCAACTTGGGGGCGGCTCCGACCAGGGGAGGGCCGGAGCCGCCGCCATGGACGCCCGCGCAGGCAGGGCCCGGCCGGACACCCGGCGCCCGTGGGTAGGAGCGGACGGCCCCGGTGGTCCGGTCGGCGTGGCCGGGAGGGGAAGCCCGGGTCACGATCCGCGAGCAGTATTTATATATACCGGTGGTTACGCAAGGACATGAAAAAATTCATCAGAGGTTTGGTGCGATTGATCCCGTCTTGTGCGCGCGGTCCCCGTGAACCCTTGAGGAAGACTTGAGGTTGGGGGGACGGGGTCAGTCCTTCAGGAAGAACTGATGCTGGTCGGCGATCTGCTCGTACTCCTCGAGCCGGGCCTGTGTCCGCTCCGGGTCGGCGTCGGTCATGGCCTGCAGCAGCGCGGCGGCGATCAGTCCGGGAGCGGCGTAGGAGTCGAAGACCAGGCGCGAGCCGGTACCGGTGGTGAAGACGACGTCGGCCTCGTCGGCCAGCGGCCCCAGTGCCAGATCGGTGATCAGGGCGACCTTGAGCCCCGCACTGCGTGCCACCCGCAGCGCGGTCAGGCTCTCCTGGGCGTGCCGGGGCATACCGAACGCCAGCACCCAGGTGCCGCCCGCCTCCCGCGACTGGAGCAGCGCGTCATAGGCGACCGTGCCGCCACGGGTCACCAGCCGTACATCGGGGTGGACCCGCCGGGCCCCGTAGGCGAAGTACTCGGCGAGGGAACCGGAGATCCTCAGTCCCATCACGGTCAGCGGCGTCGACTCCGACAGCGCCCGCCCCACCCGGATCACCCGGTCCGGGTCGGCGAAGTCGCGGCGCAGGTTCTCCAGGTTCTCGATCTCCGCGTCCACGGCCGCCTGCAGCTCGTTGCTGCGCGACTCCGCCGGGGGGCTCGGGGTGCCGAGCGTGCTCAGGGCGATGGCCTGCAGTTTCTCCCGCAGCGCCGGATAGCCGCTGAAGCCGACGGCCGCCGCGAAACGCGTCACCGAGGGCTGGCTGACGCCCACCCGCTCGGCCAGGTCCGTGATCGACAGGAACGCCGCCTCGGTGATGTTCTCGATCAGATACTGGGCGATCCGGCGGTGCCCCGGAGACAGACGCGGACCGTCGAACAGCTCTCTGAGCTGGGACGTCGAGCTGGCGCCCGCCTCAGGGGCCGTCTTCCCCGCAGTGATCGCAGATGCCTGCGCGCGTGTCTGCTGCGGCGATGGCACCGGACCGCCTCCTTCATGTCCCTCGGACCTTCAACATAGCTCACGGACAGCGCTGACCAGGGACCTTACGGCTCACTTCACAACCTGCTCCCCGACAGGCGCACCCGCCGCCACGGCCGTACCGTCGTGCATGGGGAGCCGGGGGAGGGGTACCCGCGTCGCCCCGCGAAGGACGCGCCGGCCATGAAGGAGAGGAGCGGCCGTGAACTCGCCCGTAGCGCACGTACCACAGGTCGAGGTGGTGGTCAGCGACTGCTCGGCGACGGACGCCGGGAGCCTGTTCGCCGAACTGTGCCGGCATTTCGGCTCCGACCGCTGCGCCACCGACACACCGCACGAGACCTCCGGATCCCGGCCCACGATGTGGACCGGCACGTTCGACACCTCGGCGTCCCCCGGCGAGTCCCCGGGGACGGCGTCGGCCCAGCCCCTGTCCGGTTCCGTGAAGGCCGAACTGCAGGGTGAGCCCCGGGCGGTGGAGCGTCTGCGCCAGGCTCTGGACGAGACGTTCGTCGTCCAGCAGCTGGGCGTGGTGGCGGGCGACCAGGAGGTCGATGTCGAGCTGCGGCTGGAGAGCCGCCGGCCGGCCTGAGCCCACCGCCTCACCGGCGACACCGGCAGAGGGCGCGGCCGTCCGCGCCCTCTCGCTCGTACGCGGCCACGGCTGCCCGGAGCCGACCGGGCGACGGGCCGGGGCTCACCCGTGGGGCGCCGGCTCCAGGCAGCGGTGGAGCGAGGCCGTCAGCGCGGCGACGAAGGCGTCCCGGGTACGGCCGGGCACCAGGTCGAGGGAGAGATAGGGGTTGAGGTCCTCCAGCTCGACCAGCAGCAGATCCCCGTCCCGGGTGCGGCAGGCGTCCACGCGCTGGATCCCCCGGTCCAGCGTGTTCCAGTCGATGAAGCGCCGGGCGAAGGCCAGATCGGCGTCCGTGGCCTCGTAGGGTTCGAGGACCCAGCGGCGCTCGGGGTCCGGGGCGTGCAGCGCGTACTGGAAGGCGTCGTCGACGTAGTAGAAGGACACCTCGTAGCGGAAGTCGATGCGCGGCTGGACCAGGATGTCGCCCCAGGTCAGCTCCGCCAGCCGGGAACGGGGCACGAAGTCCAGGCCGATGGAGTCCGCCCCGGCCTTCGGCTTCACGGCGTACCGGGCCGTCTCGGGCAGCCGGCCGAGGTCCTCGGGGCGGTCCACCGTGGGTATGACCGGAAGGCCCGCTTCGGTCAGATCGAGCAGGTACCCCTTGCCCGCCATGTCCGCCCGCCCGGTCAGCGGGTTGTACACCCGGGTGCTCTGCGCGGCGGCGCGTGCGCGGAAGGCTTCGTAGGCCTCCTGGTAGTGCAGCACCGGTCCGCTGTTGCGTACGACGACGGCGTCGAAGCCGTCCATCAGCGCGGTGGCGTCCAGCGGATGGCACAGGGCGATGTCGAAGTCCGCGCGCAGCCGGGACGAGAGGTCGATGTCCTCGTCGCAGTAGCGCCGCCCGCTCGCCGGATACGTCAGGTCGGTCACGTACAGCAGACGGGGGCGGGCGGGCATGGGCGTCTCCTCGGTCGGTGCGCCCCAATCTAGTGCCCTGCTCGGCGGCCGCTCCGGGCGGTGCCCGTCACTCGTGGGAGCGCGCCCCGGCGGCGCGCTGGACGGTGCGTCCCGTGCACGGGCGGGCCCGGGTGACACACTGGCCGCATGGAGGAACGAGAATTCCGCAGGTCGGGGCAGCACGCGTCGGTCATCGGCCTCGGCACCTGGCAACTGGGCGCGGACTGGGGCGATGTCGACGACAAGACCGCCCACGAGGTGCTGGAGGCGGCGGCCGAGTCCGGCGTGACGTTCTTCGACACCGCCGATGTCTACGGCGACGGGCGCAGCGAGCAGACCATCGCCGCCGTCCTGCTCGGCAGGCCCGACCTGCATGTGCTGGTGGCGACCAAGATGGGGCGCCGCGTGGACCAGATCCCGCAGAACTACGTCATGGACAACTTCCGTGTCTGGATCGACCGTTCGCGCCGTAATCTCGGCGTGGACCGGATCGACCTGGTGCAGCTCCACTGCCCGCCGACACCCGTCTACTCTTCCGACGAGGTCTACGACGCCCTCGACACGCTCGTCGAGGAGGGCTGTGTCGCCGCGTACGGCGTGAGCGTCGAGACGTGCGCCGAGGCGCTGACCGCCATCGCCCGCCCGAATGTGGCGAGCGTGCAGATCATCCTCAACCCGTTCCGGATGAAGCCGCTGCGCGAGGTCCTCCCGGCCGCGCGGGAGGCAGGTGTGGGCGTCATCGCCCGGGTGCCGCTCGCCTCCGGCCTGCTGTCGGGGAAGTACACCAAGGACACGGTCTTCGCCGCCAACGACCACCGCTCGTTCAACCGGCACGGCGAGGCCTTCGACCAGGGCGAGACCTTCTCCGGCGTGGACTACGCGACGGGCGTGGAGGCGGCGGCGGAGTTCGCCGCGCTGGCCCCGGAGGGCTTCACCCCGGCCCAGCTGGCGCTCGCCTGGATCATCCGGCAGCCGGGTGTGACGACCGTGATCCCGGGTGCCCGTTCGGCGGACCAGGCCCGCGCCAACGCGGCGGTCGCGAGGCTTCCCGCACTGCCTCAGGAGACGCTCGACGCGATCGAGGACCTGTACGACCGGCGCATCAAGGAGCAGGTGGAGGACCGCTGGTAGAACCGGGTCCGGCCGGGAGTCAAGCCGTCAGGGCCGAGCGGCCGGCGCGGGTCGTGCCCCGCGTCGCGGCCCGTACCCGGTAGATGGTCTTGGCCCGGTCCACCAACGGGTCCCCGAGCACGATCCGACCGGCCACGAGCAGCGCCTCGCACTCGTCGGTGGGCAGTGCCGTATGACGGCCGCCGGCCTCCCAACAGCCGTAGCGGCGGCGGCCGTTGGCGTGCACGGTGAGGAAGACCGGTATGCGCTGGTCCATGATCAGGCGCAGCACTTCGGCAGCACGGGCACTGAGCCGAGGGCGCGTCATGGTCGGTCAGCCTTTCGAGGGCGCGGGCGGGCGGTCGTCCCGCCCCGGGGCGAGATGATCTTTACCCCGCATTGTTGCCGAGTGCACCGACAGTGCGCATCCGGCGTGCCGGAGAGCTCCCCGGAGGGCGACGGCCAGGTCCTGACAATGTGATGACCTTCACCCTGATGTGGCGGAAAGTGATGAATTCCTTACGGGTTGAGGACGTAAAGGGCTGAGAAGAGTCAACTTTGGACCGTGGAGGTTTTTCGTGCGACCGTTCACCCTCAACTACGCCGTGCCCCGCGGGGTTCCGGTCACGGTGACGCCGTACCGCTTCGACGCCTCCCGGCAGTTGAACGTGCTGCCCGACGGCCGACCCGCCGTGAGCGACCGGGCGCTGCTCCACGCGGCCGGTACGACGACGTCCACCGCCGGCTCCCAGACGCACTTCGACGACTGACGGCCCGCGCCCGGATGACGGTTCTCATCCTCACGTCGGAGCAGGACGTGACCGCGGACCTGGCGGTGGCCGTGCTGCTGCAACGGGGAGTCCCCGTGATGCGGCTGGATCCCGCAGACCTCCCCGGCAAGGCGGTGCTGGCCGCCGACTACGCCCACGGCGACTTCGACGGCCATCTCTCGGTCAACGGGCATGTGCTGAGCATGGGCGGGCTGCGCTCGGTGTGGGTGCGCAGGCCGGGCGAGCCCGCCGCCCACGCGGCGCACGCCTCCCGCTGGCTGACCGCCGAGACCCGGCAGGCCCTGTACGGCATGCTCTTCTCGGCGCCGACCCGCTGGATGAACCATCCCCGCAACGCCGACCAGGCCCGCTACAAGCCGTGGCAGCTGCGGATCGCCCATCTCAGCGGCTTCGCCGTGCCGCCCACCGTCATCACCACCGCCCCGCGCGTTGCCGCGCAGTTCGCCGAGGAGTACCGCGAGGTGGTGGTGAAGGCCGCCTCGGGGCCGCCGCCGGACGACCCGGAACTCGCGCTGCCCACCACGCTCATCGGGCCCGACACCGACTTCTCCGCCGTGGCGGCGGGCCCCGTCCTGCTCCAGCGCTACGTCCCCAAGCGGGCCGACATCCGGCTGACCTGTGTCGGCACCCGTCTGTTCGGCGCGCGCAAGAGGGCCGCGCCGGAGCAGATCGACGGCCGCTACGGCGACACCGGGTACTCCTGGGAGGCCTCGGCGGTGCCGGAGCGCATCGCGAAGTCGGTGCACGAGTATCTGGCGCTGTCCGGACTCGCCTACGCGGCCTTCGACTTCGCCGAGGACGAGGACGGGCTGTGGTGGTTCCTCGAGTGCAATCAGGGCGGTCAGTTCGGCTTCATCGAACTGGAGACCGGGCAGGCGATCGCGGAGGCGGTCGCCGACTGGCTCGCCCAGCGGGCGTCGGACCGCCGTGTCCCCGAGGGCCGTTGGTGACCCGCCCCGCCGGTGCGCGGGAGCGGGCGCGCGGCCCCGGGGGCGGCGGCCCCGTCGTCACCCCGATGTCGTCCGGAAGCTGTGCAGGATCGCGTCCAGGGTCTGCTGGTCGGCCTCGCTGTCCGCGTCGGCGGCGGGGGTCGTCCAGCGCAGCGAGAAGCCACGGCCGCCGCCGGTGAGGAAGCCACGGCCGTAGGTACGCAGCCGGACGCCGTCCACCGTGGACAGCCACACCATGTCGGCGCCCGGGTAGCCCTGGTAGGTCACGGCGCGGATGGTGCCCACGCGCGCGAAGTCCTCGTCCGTGCTCTTCAGGGACGTCTCCAGGTTCTGCCAGACCGCGACCGGGTCGTCGCCGAGGTTCACGCCGGCGGTGACCGTCAGGGTGCGCGGGTCCTTGCTCGCGCCGAAGGTCACCCGGTAGGTGTCCTGGGCGGCCCGGGTCGTGCCGAGGCGCTTCCATCCCCGTGGCAGGTCGACGGAGAAGCCCTCGTCGGCGACGAAGCGTTCGAGGTCCGGCTGCGGAGCACTGGGGGCGCTCGACGACGGGGAGGCGGACGGTGGCGCGGACGGGGAGGCGGTGCCCGTTCTGCTCGCCTCCGTGGGGAGTGTCCGTCCGGTGCCCTCGCCGGACGGGGCCGCCGAGACGGCGGGCGGGCCGGAACGGGCCGGCTCCGCACCGGCCGTGGGGGCGCCGCCGTGGTGGCCCGCCGTGGCCAGGACGGCGACGGACGAGGCCACGACCACCAGTCCCGCTCCCGCGAGCACCGACCGGCGCACGGCCGGCCTGCTCCAGGCCCGTCCCGCCCGGTGTGCGACGAGCAGGGCGGCGTTGGGGCCGCTCGCCGGCGCCTGCTCGGCGGACTCCTCGAGGTCCCCGTTCAGGATGCGTTCCAGGGAGGCCCGCACCACCGGTTCCGGCACCCTCTCCAGGGCGCTGCGGCGCAGCAGTCCCGTCACGGCCGGCGTCAGCGGGCCGGACTTCACCGGGGTGCGCAGCGGCAGCCGGTCCACGGCGCGCAGGGTGGCTTCGGCGTCACCCCGGTCCTTGACCGGCGGACGGCCCTCCGTCAGCGCGTACAGGAGCGCGCCGAGCGCCCACTGGTCGGCCGCGGGACCGGCGCTCGACCCGCGTGCCTGTTCGGGGGAGGCGTACGCGGGCGCGGTGATCCGCTGGGTGACGGACGCGCCGACCAGCCCGAAGCCGGTCACCACGACCCCGCCGTCCTCCCGCACGAACACCTGGCCGGGGCTCAGGTCGCCATGGGTCATGCCCCTGCGGTGGGCGGGCTCCAGCACATCGAGGATGCCGACGGCGATCCGGGCGGCCCGCACATAGTTGAGGGGCCCTCGGGCCAGGAGCTCACCCAGGGGCGTGCCCTCGATCCGCTCCGTCACGGTCCACAGGACACCGTTGTCCTCGATCACGTCGAGGACGCCGGCGGCCCCGTCGGGGCACAGCAGTTGCATCGCCTCCGAGTCGCGCAGGATCCGGGCGACCGTGCGGCGTATGCCGGCCTCGGGCGTCAGCGGGGCGAGCCGCGACCCGATCAGCGTGACCGGCCGCCCGAACTCGACGTCCCAGCCGAGCCCGACGGTCCGTCCCTCCTCCTGCTGGACGACTTCGAGCGTCCGGTACCGACCGGCAATCAGCTCCTCGGTGGAGGCCTGCCCGTGGTCCATCGTCACCCCTTGCTGCGCACCAGACTCTCCGGTTTCCCGGATGTACGGCGGACGTGACGGTGGGTGTTCAAAGAAAGGAGATTTCTTCGCGCCGGATTTCTCGCGGGCCGTGTGGGCGGCTTGAACATCCACTCACACGTGCGGAAACGCGCCCCCTCGACTACTGGCCAGTAGGTTACTTTGGGTTACGGGCAGGGGGTGCGCCGATGTACGACTCGGCGAAGGCGGCCGCCGCGGCGGGGGAGTGGAACAGCCGCCGCAGCCGGGCCGTCGCATTGCCCGCGCGGAACGGATCGCCGGACGAAGGGCCGTGCAGCAGCTCGGAGAACCACTCCGAGAACTCCTGGTACTCCCACACCCGGCGCAGACAGGCCGCCGAGTAGCCGCGCAGCGCCTCGCTCTCGCCCGTGCGGTGGTACGCGATCAGCGCGTCGGCGAGCAGCAGCGCGTCGTGCAGGGCGAGGTTCATGCCCTTCGCCGCGATCGGGGCGACGAGGTGCGCGGCGTCGCCCGTGAGGAACAGCCTCCCGTACGCCATCGGCTGCACCACGTAGTTGTGCATGTCGAGCACCCGCTTCTCGACCAGCGGGCCCTCCGTCAGCGGGGGTGAACCCGTCACGGCCAGCCGTGTGTGCAGCTCCGACCAGACGCGTTCGTCCGGCCAGTTCTCCGGGTCGTCGCCAGGCGGGCACTGGAGGTAGTAGCGGGTGACCTGCGGGCCACGGGCCATATGGGCGGCGAAACCGCGCGGATGGATCCCGAAGACGACACAGTCCGAAGACGGCGGTGCCTGCGCGAGCAGCGCCAGCCAGCCCACCCCGTAGTCCAGCCGGGCGAGGTGGGAGCGCCCCGCGGGCAGCGCGGCCCGGGTCACCCCGCGCGCCCCGTCGCACCCGGCGACGAAAGCGCACGAGATCCGGTGGCGGGTGCCCGAGCCGGGATCGGTGTACGACACAGACGGCCGCCCGGTGTCGATGTGGTGCAGCTCGACCTCGCGCACCCCGAACCGGATGTCCCCGCCCCTGACGTCCGCGTACTCCCGTACCAGGTCGGTCACCAGCAGCGGCTGGGGATAGACGAAGTGGTGGTGGCCGGAGATCTCCGTGTACGGGAAGCGGTGCAGTTCGCCGTCGATGCGGAACTCGCAGGAACTGTGCGTGGGCGCCTGTTCCAGCAGCCCCCCGGCGAGCCCGTGCCGCTCCAGGGCCCGCACCGCCCACTCCTCCAGGAACCCCGCCCGGGGCCGCTGTTCGATGAACTCCCGGCTCTCGGCCTCCAGTACGACACAGTCGACGGAGGCGTCCCGCAGGATGTTGGCAAGGGTCAGTCCGGCCGGTCCGGCGCCGACGATGACGACGGGGACGTGCTGTTCGGACGGTGGGAAAGAGGTGGTGGGGGGAGAGTCGATCACCCGCTCATTATGGCGGCGTTCCAGCAACGCGGCTCCGACGCACCCCTGTTGTGCGCTTCAGCGCAGTGACGCCCGCAGCGCGGGCAGCAGTTCCTCAGCCGACCACTCGATGAACCCGGGCTGTGAGTCGCCGCCGATCTGTACGAGGGCGATCTCCGTGAACCCGGCCTCGGCGTAGGGCCGTACGGCCTCGGTGAAGTCCGCCGGGTCGTCGCCGCACGGGATCGAGGAGGCCACGTCCTCGGGCCTGACGTACTGCGTGGCCGACGCGAAGGAATCCGGGTGCGGCAGCTCGGAGTTGACCTTCCAGCCGCCGCCGAACCAGCGGAACTGCTCGTGCGCCCGCCGTACCGCGGCGTCCCGGTCGCGGTCGTAGCACACCGGCAGCTGTCCCACCCGGGGCTTGCCCTCGCCGCCGTGCCGGTCGAAGGAGGCGAGGAGTTCCCGCTTCGGCTCGGTGGCGATGACGAGGTCGGCGAGCCGGCCCGCCAGGGCGCAGGACCGCTCGCCGGAGACGGCGACGCCGATCGGTGGCGGCTCGTCCGGCAGGTCCCACAGCCGGGCCGAGTCCACGGCGAAGTGCCTGCCGCGGCGGCTGACATGGCCGCCGTCGAACAGCTCGCGGATGATACCGACCGCCTCCTCCAGCATCTCCTGGCGGACCTCGATCGAGGGCCAGCCCCGGCCCACCACATGCTCGTTGAGGTTCTCACCGGAACCGAGACCCAGCCGGAACCTGCCCTGTGACAGCAGTTGCACGGTGGCGGCCTTCTGGGCCACCACCGCCGGGTGGTAGCGCACGCTGGGGCAGGTCACATACGTCATCAGCGGGATCCGCGAGGTGGCCTGCGCGGCGGCGCCCAGCACGCTCCACGCGTACGGCGAGTGCCCCTGCTCCCGCAGCCACGGGAAGTAGTGGTCGGAGATCACGGAGAAGTCGAAACCGGCCTCCTCGGCACGCACCACATGGTCGACGAGCGCACGCGGGCCCGCCTGCTCGGTCATCATCGTGTATCCGATGTGCACCATAACGTCGCGGGTTCCCGGTCGGCGGACACGAAAACGGGACAGCGCAACCGCCTCCCCCGAGGTCGCTTTCCGTCGGGGTCATGGACATGCCCCGACCGGACGGTCAGGATGGCGGACAGAGCAAGGATGGCGGATACACCGAACCGCAGCCGTGCCCGCCACCCGCGACCGCCAGGAGGCCCGTCGGATGAGCACCCGTCCGTTGCCCGTCAGCACGCCCGCCGAGCAGGGCGTCGACGCCCGCGGGATCCATGCGTTCCTCGACGCGGTGGAGGCGGACCCGGACATCGAGCCGCACAGCGTCATGATCCTGCGCCATGGCCGACTGGTGGCCTCCGGCTGGTGGGCGCCGTACACCGCCGACCGCCTCCATCTGCTGTACTCGCTCAGCAAGAGCTTCACCTCCACGGCCGCAGGGGTGGCCGTCGCCGAGGGGCTCCTCGACCTCGACGCGCCCGTGATCTCGTACTTCCCGGAGTTCGAGGCGGACATCACCGACCCGCGCAGCCGCGCCATGCTGGTCCGGCACGTCGCGTCCATGGCGAGCGGGCACCTCGCCGAGACCAACGACCAGGCGTTCGGCACCGACCGGGCCGAACCCGTGCGCGGCTTTCTGCTGATCCCGCCGGACCGGGACCCCGGCACCGTCTTCGCCTACAACCAGCCCGCGACCTACACCCTGGCCGCTATCGTCCAGCGCTGCTCCGGCCAGTCCCTCACCGAGTATCTGCGCCCCCGGATCCTGGATCCGCTCGGCATCGGCGAGGTCGCCTGGATCCAGCATCCGCGCGGCCGCGACCTCGGCTTCAGCGGACTGCACGCCACCACGGACGCCATCGCCCGCCTGGGCCTGCTGTACCTCCAGGACGGCGTCTGGGAGGGCAAGCGCCTGCTGCCGTCCTCCTGGGTCGCCGAGGCGACCCGCCCGCACATCCCCACCGCCGACGGCACTCTCAAGGACATCGGCTCCGACTGGCAGCACGGCTACGGCTTCCAGTTCTGGATGTCGCGGCACGGATACCGCGGCGACGGGGCCTACGGCCAGTTCTGCGTCGTCCTGCCGCAGCACGACGCCGTGATCGCCACGACCGCGGCCACCGGGCAGATGCAGCAGCTGCTCGACGCGGTGTGGCGCCATCTGCTGCCCGCGTTCGGCCCCGACCCGCTCCCGGACCGCGCCGACGAGGACAAGGCGCTCCAGCACCGTCTCGACGGGCTTGCCCTGCCCCCGGTCGCCGCCCGTCCCGCGCCCACGACGGCCTCCGACCTCTGGTCGGGGGCCCGGCTCACGCCCGAGGGCGGCCGCTGCGCCGGCCAGCCCGGACTGACCGCGGTCGAGATCTCCGGCCCGGACGGCGGCTGGACGGTGACCCTGGTGGAGGGCGACGACCGCCTCGTGCTGCGCGTCCCCGACCCCGGCTGGGCCGTCGAGGAGGGGCGCGTCCCCACAGCCGTGAGCGGCGGCTGGACGGACCCGGACACCCTGCGGCTCGACGTCGTGTTCCTGCAGACACCGCACCGGCTCACCGTGACCGGCACCCTCGACGCGGACAACCCCGGCGCCGGCACCTTCACCGCCCGCTGGCATACCGCGCCCCTGCACGGCGGCCCGATGCGCCGCAACCGGGCACCCCTCAGTTCCCGAGAGGAGCCGGTACCACGCGGATGACCGCGGCGGTGACATTGTCCTCGCCGCCCGCGTCCAAGGCGCGGCTCACCAGTGCCCGCGCGTCGGCCAGTACGTTCCGCCCCTGCCGCCCGAGCAGCCTCAGCAGCCCGGCGGCGTCCGGCAGATGCCGCCACAGACCGTCCGTGCACAGCAGCAGCCGGCCGGGCACCCGGGGCCGATGGCCCCGCACCCGTGCGGTCACCGGCCCGGCGTCGGCGCCCAGCCAGGCGGTGAGAACGTCGTGGTCGCCCGTGTCGTCCTCGGACATGAGCAGACCCGGCCCCTCGCCGGGCAGCCAGTAGGCACGGCTGTCACCGATCCAGGCGCTCCAGATCCCCTCCGGACCGGCGACGCCCGCGACGAACGTACAGGCGGGCGCGCCGTCCCGCACGGCCGCCAGAGCGCTCACCGCCCGGCCCGCGCGCCCGGCCGCCTCGGCCAGCGCCACCTCCGGCAACTGCCCCTCCCGCAACCGGGCGATCAGGGCGGCCGCCGCGGCCTTGACGGCGACCCGGGCCGCACGCTCCGGCCGCGGTGACAGGGACACCCCGTCACAGACCACCCCGACCGTCCACAGTCCGGTGGCGGCCAGCGTCAGGGCGTCCGCGTTGACCTCCTGCCCGTGGCCCCGGTCGCTGACCCCGGCCGCGTCGGAGCCCACCGTGATCTCCACATGCGCACGGAAGGCCGGCTGCGCCACGCCGCAGTGCCGGCAGACACCGTCGGGCGCGACCGTGCCGCCGCATCGGACACATTCCATGGTTTCGGCCATCAGTCGGGCACCTCGACTCGCCCCGGCCTGCCGCGGCCCGGGACCAGTGGCTGCCGACGGGCCGTCGGACTCGCGCCCGGTGCCGTGCCGGGCGTCGCGAGCCGGTGAACCTTGCCGGTCACGGCACTAGCGGAGCGTGTCCGCCCAGTTCGCCGGGACACGGCCGGTCGGCCCCGGCACCGGCTGGTCGAGCGGATGAGAGATCGGGGGAGCCAGCTCGGGCCCCGACTCGTACAACTCGGAGGTGGTGTAGTCCCAGAACCAGTCCTCCTCCGGCTCGAAGCTGCGGATCACCGGGTGCCCGGTGGCTTGGTAGTGCGCCGTCGCGTGCTTGGAAGGGGAGTCGTCGCAGCAGCCGATGTGCCCGCACTGCGCGCAGCGCCGCAGATGGACCCACCACCCGCCCGCCGCGTCGCACTCCGCGCAGCCCGTGCCGCCGGGCGGGACGCTGGGATCGATCCCGCTGGCTGTCGTCATGATGCCTCCACTGGTGTCTCGGAACCGGGCTGCGTGCCGGAGTTCTGCCGAGGGACGTCGGAGTCCGCGGCGGTGAGCGGCAGCCATACCTGGAACCGGGTGTCCCCCGGCTCCGAGCGGACGTCGATGCTGCCGTGGTGCTTGTTGACGACGATGCGCCAGGAGATGTCCAGGCCCAGTCCGGTGCCCTGGCCGACCGGCTTCGTGGTGAAGAACGGGTCGAAGATACGGCCGCGGATCTCCGGCGGCACGCCGGGTCCCGTGTCACCGAACTCGACCAGCAGCTGGTCCCGGTCGAGCGCCGTCCGCACGGTCAGCGTCCCGTCCCCGTCCACCTCGTTCATGGCCGACACCGCGTTGTCGACGAGGTTGGTCCACACCTGGTTCAGCTCGCCGGGGTAGGCGGGGATGTTCGGCAGGGTGCGGTCGTAGTCCTTGACCACGGTGATCCGGGGGCCGAGCTTGGCGGAGAGCATCAGCAGGGTGCTGTCCAGAAGTTCGTGCACATCCACGACCTGGTACGGGGCCCGGTCGAGCTGCGAGTACTGCCGCGCCGCGTCGACGAGGGTGGAGACCCGCGTCGTGGAGTCCTCGATCTCGATCATCAGCAGCTCGGTCTCGACCGTGTAGTTGAGCCAGCGGATCGCGCCCTCCAGGGTCCCCTCGTCCACGGCCGCCGCGATCTGGTCCAGCCAGTCGGTGTCGAGACCGGCCTGCACGAAGGCCGGCGCGAGCTGCCAGGCGCCCGGGATGCCGTGGTCGTCCAGCCAGTCGCCGAGCGCGTCCTCCCGGTCGGACGCCTCAAGAGGACTGAGCGGGGCGGCCTTCGCGACCTGCTCCGCCGTCCGCTCCTGGATGTCCACCAGCGTCCGCAGCGTGTCCGGCTCGTACCGCCCGGCCGCGATCACCCCTAGCTTGTGCCGCATCCCGGCCACCCGCTCGCGCAGCGCCGACGTGGCCCGCACCGCCGCGGCCGCCGGGTTGTTGAGCTCATGGGTGAGCCCCGCGGACAGCGAGCCCAGCGCCAGCAGCCGTTCCCGCTGGTTGACGACCTCCTGGATGCTCTTGGTGCCGAAGAACAGCCCCTCCAGCAGATGCACCGCCATCGGGAACCAGTCCCGCATCACGGCGGCGAACGTGTGCGCGGGCAGGATGAAGAACCGCGACGGCTCGGTGACCCGCATCGACCCGTTGTACTGCACGGCCTGCGCCCGGTCGCCCAGGTACGCCTGGAAGGCGCCCGAGTACACGCCGCGTTGCGAGGTCCGGGTGACCTCCACATCGTCGATGCCGACCCGCCGCGAGAGCACCAGCGTGCCTTCGAGGAGCACGAAGAAGCAGGTGGCGGGGTCGCCCTCGGTGTACACCGGGCCGGGCTCGAACTCCTCCACCCGCCCTTCCCGGCACAGCCGCGCCAACTGCTCGTCGCTCAGCTTCTCGAACAGGAAGAGCGTCTTCAGCTCCGCCCTGTCGCACGCCAGCGGCCGGCCGCTCATGTCCACTCCCCGGGCTGCGGGTTCATGACTGCTCCAGATACCGGTGGACGAGCATCACGGCCATCGCCCCCTCGCCCACCGCGGAGGCGACCCGCTTGGCGGACTCGGCGCGTGCGTCACCCGCCACGAACACACCGGGGACGTTGGTCTCCAGGTGGTACGGGGGCCGGTCCAGCTCCCAGCCCGGCGGCGGCTGCCCGTCGCACGTCATGTCGGGGCCGGTCAGGATGAAGCCGTGGTCGTCGCGCAGCACGGTCCCCTCCAGCCAATCCGTCAGCGGAGCAGCCCCGATGAACACGAACAGCCATGGTGTGCCGACGAGTTCGGTCTCTCCCGTCGACACGTCCCGCAGCGTCAGCTGCTCCAGGTGCTGGGTGCCGTGCGCCGCGTCCACCACGGTGTTGGTGCGCACGACGATGTTCGGCGTCTCGGCGATCTGCTGGACCAGATAGTGAGACATCGACGCCGACAGCGACTTGCCGCGTACGAGCAGGGTGACCGACTTGCAGTTGCGGGACAGGAACATGGCCGCCTGGCCCGCGGAGTTGGCACCGCCGACGATGTACACGTTCTGGTCCGTACAGGCCGGTGCCTCCGTGAGCGCCGCGCCGTAGAAGACCCCGCGCCCCGTCAGGTCCCGCAGGCCCGGGGCCGCGAGTTGCCGGTAGGACACACCGGTCGCCAGGATCACGCTGTGCGCGGAGATGGCGGGCCCGTCCGAGAACCGCACGATCCGCGCGGCCCCGTTGACCTCCAGGGCGGACACCTCCCGCGCGGTGAGGATCTCCGCGCCGAACTTCTTGGCCTGCCGTCGCGCCCGGTCGGTCAACTGCGCGCCCGACACCCCGTCGGGGAAGCCGAGATAGTTCTCGATCCGAGAGCTCTGCCCGGCCTGTCCGCCGGTGGCGGACCGCTCCACGAGAAGCGTCCGCAGCCCCTCCGACGCCCCGTACAGCGCGGCCCCGAGTCCGGCGGGCCCGCCGCCGATCACCACGAGATCGTAGAACTCGGCGGTCGGGTTCGTCGCCAGCCCCACGTGCTCGGCGAGCTCCGCGTCCTCCGGCTCGACCAGCGGGGTGGCGTCAGGGGTGACGACGAGGGGCAGCCGCTCCCCGTCCTCCCCGGCCGCCGCCAGCAGCCGCCTGCCCTCCGGGGTGTCGACCGAGTACCAGCGGTAGGGCACCTGGTTGCGGGCGAGGAAGTCGCGGACCTGCGCGGACCGTGCCGACCAGCGGTGCCCGACCACCTTGGTGGTGGGAACCGGCCGGTAGTCCGAGGTCCGCCAGGCCTCCAGCAGATCGTCCAGGACCGGGTAGAGCTTCTCTTCCGGCGGGTCCCACGGCTTGAGGAGATAGTGGTCGAGGTCGATCACATTGATCGCGTCGATGGCCGCGTTGGTGTCCGCGTACGCGGTCAGCAGCACCCGCCGGGCACCCGGGTAGACGTCCAGGGCCAGTTCCAGGAACTCGATGCCGTTCATCTCCGGCATCCGGTAGTCGGCCATGATCACGGCCACCAGATCGCCGCGCAGCTTCAGTTCCCGCAGCGCGTCCAGCGCGCTCTGGCCGGACTCGGCCCGCACGATGCGGTACGACTCGCCGTACCGGCGCCGAAGATCACGGGCCACGGCGCGCGACACCCCGGGATCGTCGTCCACGGTCAGGATGACGGTCCGTGCAGCTGCACCGGCAGCCTGTGTCATAGAGTCTCCCGCCCCGAACTCTTCGCGTCTCGCCCATCGTATGTTCGATCGACCGGTTTCGCCTCGGAACCCGGCGAGCACCGGAACCGGTAGCGTGTGATCAACGGAGAGCGAACGAGGAGGCAGCCGTATGACCCGCCCCGTCACCGTGGGAGTGGACGGATCACCGGAGAGCGCCGCCGCAGCGGCCTGGGCGGGACGCGAGGCGGTGCGCCGTGACCTCCCGCTGCGGATCGTGCACGCCTGGCAGTGGCAGTCGTACGACCTCGCCCCCACCGCCGACCGGGACGCCCAGGCCGCGTGGGCGGAACAGCTCGCGCAGGAGACCCGGGCCACGATCGCCGAACGGCACCCGGGGCTGACCGTGAACGCCGAGGCCGTGGAGGGCGGGTCCGTGGACACGCTGACGGCGGAGGCGGCGGCGGCCGAACTGCTGGTGCTGGGCTCGCGCGGGCACGGCGCCCTCGTGGGCTTCCTGCTGGGCTCGGTGGGCCGGCAGGTGATCGCCGAGTCCGCCGCGCCCGTGGTGCTCGTGCGCTCGGACGACCGGGCCACGGCCGAGGCGGCGGGCCGGGAGATCATCGTCGGCCAGCACGGGGATCCGGAGGACGGCGCGGCCGCTCTCGGGTTCGCCTTCGCGACCGCCGCGGCCCGGGGAGCGGCCGTGCGCGTCGTACGGGCCTGGAGCCTGCCGCCCGTGTTCGCCTACAGCCCGGCCTCGCTGAAGCTGCTCGACGAGGCCGGCGGTCTGGAGCCGTACGAGCGCAAGGCGCTGGACGAGGCGCTGCGGCCCTGGCGGGAACGCTTCCCGGACGTACCGGTGACCGAGCACGTGGAGATGGGCAGCGCGGGCCAGGTCCTGCTGGAGGCGGCCGCCGGCGCCCAGCTCGTGGTGGTGGGACGGCACGCGAGCCTGCCCGTCGGACCGCGCATCGGCTCGGTGGCGCACGCGCTGCTGCACCACGCGCCCTGCCCCGTCGCGGTCGTACCCCCCGCCTGATCCGGCCGGGCGCACCGGTCCTCGGACCGCGGGCGCCCGCCCCGGCACGGCTCGAAGACCTGCCCGGGCGGTCGCATCACTTCGTCGCGCGGACCGCGCCTACAGCGTGCGGTCCAGGAGGGCCAGCAGCTCCGTCCAGTGGCGCTCCGCCGCCTCGGCGTCGTAGTGCGAGGTGTCGGCCTGGGTGAAGCCGTGCGGGGCGTCGGGATAGACCTCGCACCGGTGGCGCACCCCCGCTTCCGTCAGTGCCTTCTCCAGCCGCTCGATCTGCTCCGGCGGCAGTGAGGAGTCGTGGTCCGCGTGGCCGAAGTAGGCCTCCGCGGTGATGCGGTCGGCCACCAGGTGCGGGCTGTCGGGGGAGTCGGTGGCCAGCCGTCCGCCGTGGAAGCCGGCCACGGCGGCGATCCGCTCCGGGTAGGTGCCGGCGGCACGCAGGGAGAGCCGGGCGCCCATGCAGTAACCGGTGACCCCGACCGGCCCGTCGGCAGCCTGCGGGCAGTCGGCCAGCCAGCGCAGATAGGCGTCGGCATCGCGGTCGGCGACCTCGGGCGTCAGCTCCTGGACGAGCGGCATGAGCTGCTGGAAGAGCTCCGGGCGCTCGGACGTGTCGATGAACTCGGGCAGCTCCACGAGGGGAGCGCGCCCGTGCCGGTAGTAGAGATTGGGGACGAGGACGGTGTAGCCGTTCCCGGCCAGGCGGTCGGCCATCGCCTTCAGACCGGGACGCAGTCCGAAGGCGTCCATGTAGAGCAGGACCGCGGGGTGGGGGCTGTGGTCGGCCGGGTAGGCCAGATAGGCATCGGCCGTACCGTCCGGGGTGGGGATGTCCACGGACGTTCCACGAACGGCGGTCATAGGGGGTTCTCCTGCCTCTCGACGTCAGGTCGGCTGCGGTACGGCCGGGCCTGCGGACAACATCATCGCAACGCCGTCCGGCGCCCTGCGCCCGGGATCACCTCGGTGCGGCCCGCACCCGGGAACGTTCATGCGGATGGCGTGATGTACGTCGGCGGCGCCCGCCACCACGGGCCGGAACTCGCGCCGCGCGCGGCGGCGTTCGCGCTACGCCTCACCGAGGCCGTCGGCGTGCTCGGTGCCCAGGACGTCGTCGATGCCCTCCGTGCCGTGGAGGCGGGTCGCGAGAAGGATCGCGATGTCGTCGGGGCGGTCCGCCGTGTGCCGGGCCCGCTCGGTGAGCCGGTCCGCGATCCCCGTCAACGACAGGCCGCCCCGGCGGTGGGTGCCGTACTTCGTGCGGGACAACTCGGCGCGCAGCGCCTCGACCCCCTCGTCGATGTCGGCTCCCGGCCGCTCCACCAGGCCGTCGGTGTACAGCGCGAGCACGGCACCCGGTTCCAGTCGCAGATGGGTCACCGGGTAGTTGGCCTTGGGGTCCACCCCGAGCACCAGTCCGCCGGGCAGGTCGAGGACGTCGGTGCGACCGTCGGGATGGCGCAGCAGCGGCTGCGGATGGCCGGCCCGCGCGGCCCGGGCGTGCCCCGTGACCGGGTCCAGCCGGACATAGCAGCAGCTGGCGAACTGGCCCGGATCGAGGTCGATCAGCAGCCGGTTGGTGCCGCTCATCACCTGGTGCGGGGCGTGGTCGCCGAAGGCGAACGCCCGGACGGCGCTGCGCAGTTGCCCCATGGTGGCCGCGGCCTGCACCCCGTGCCCCTGGACGTCGCCGATGACCAGGGCGAGTCCGTCGCCGGCCTCGATGACGTCGTACCAGTCGCCGCCCACGTCCATGCCCTGGGTGCCGGGCAGATAGGTGCCCGCCGTCTCCACCTGGGGGTGGGTGGACAGCCGGTGCGGCAGCAGGGCCTCCTGCAGTCCGCGGGCGAGGGCGGCCTCGGAGTCGTAGCGCCGTGCCCGCTCCAGCGCCTGCGCGATCAGCCCGGCCAGCGCGGTGAGCACCGTGCGCTCCTCGTCGCTGAAGACACGCGGGCGCTCGAAGCCGAGGGTGCAGGCGCCCACCGGCCGTCCGGAGGCGATCAGCGGCAGGAAGGCCCGGGAGCCCTCGGTGGTGTCCAGCGGGAGGTCCGGGTAGGCGGCCGCGAACTGCTGCATCGACTCGAAGAACAGGGGGCGGCCCGTGGTGAGTGTGTCCACCCCCGGCAGCTTGGAATCCAGCCCGACTCCCTCGAACTGCGCGAGGTACCCGGCCGGGAAGCCCGTCTCCCAGGCCAGATACAGATGCCGCTCCTGCAGCAGATGGATGGCCAGCCGGTGGCCGCCGAACGCGGGCAGCAGTTCGCGCATCACCACTTCGGACACCTGGCGCGCGGTCACGGCCTCGGACAGCGCGATCGCGAGGATGACGGGGCGGTACACCGGCGCCGCCGCGTCCCAGGGGCTCAGCTGGTCCGCCGTTCTGTTCGACGCCTCGCTCAGCGAAGCCGTGTCGGCGGTGTGTCCGAACGGCATCACCCGGCAGGTGAGGACATCCGTGCCCGGATAGACCGAAAGGGTGAGCCAGTCGCCGTCCCCCTCCCGGTCGGCGCCCTCCACGGGACGGCGTACCTGGAAGTGCACCGGCTCCGGAGCCAGCAGCGCCGCCCGCAGATGGTCCTCGTACGCGGGCCGGTCCAGCCAGGGCAGCGCGTACCAGAGGTGCCGGCCCACCAGGTCCTGCGGCGAACTGCCGAGCAGGTCACCGGCGCGCGGGTTGACGTAGGTGATCAGGCCCATCCGGTCGAAGGCGAACACGCCGTCGGGCAGCAGGTCGGTGGCTCCCTGTGCGGCGGGGCCGGTTCCCGGATCGACCACGAGACCCCCGACCCGGTGCGGGCCTCCCGGCGCCGGGTTCTCCGCCCAGAACTCCATCAGACGCTGCCCGCCGTCCTTGGCCCGCACGCGCAGCGGGCGGGTCGGCGGGAAGCCCCCCGCGGTCTCACGCAGTGCCGACAGCACCAGGCGCGCGTCGTCCGGCGAGACCGCCTCGGCGAGCGCCTCGGGCGACCCGGCCAGGTCCTGCACGGCGCCCCCCGACAGTTCCTGGAAGGTGTCGTCCCCGGTCACCGTCTCCTTGGCCGGGTCCCAGACGAAGTGCCCGATACGGCTGCGGAGCCGGGCGGCGGCCGGGGGGCGCACACACAGCGGTGGGCCGTCCCAGACCACCGGGTCGCCGGCCTTCTCCAGGGCACCGAGGGCCTCGGCGAGACGTTCCGCGGTCGCCATCATCCGGTCCAGATCGGGCAGTGCCTCGATGGCCTGCGGTCCGGAGGGGCGCAGCACCATGAGGACGCCGTACGTCGTCGTGGCGCCCACCACGGGCACGTACACCGAGCCGAAGCGGAACGGCAGTCCGGCCGCCAGCTGCGGGTAGCGCCGCATCGTCTCCGTGGCGTCGTTGAGCACCACCGGGACCCCGAGCCGGAACGCGTCCGCGACGGGGAACGGCCGGTCCAGATGCAGCCGTGACCACGGCCGGAACAGGCTCGCGGGCAGCCCGGCGAGCACGGCCAGACGCAACACCTCTGGCGTGCTCGAGCGCAGGTACATGCCGCCCACCAGGCCGCCGGCGGCGTGGATCGCGTCTGCCACGGCGCCGGTCAGCACGGCGATGGTCGTCCCGGGCGCGCTGTCCGCGCTCTCGGCGCTCCCTTGCATCGGTCTGCCCTCGTCACGGGCTGTCGGGTCGGGTAACACAGCAAGAATGCGCCGTATCGCCCCGCATGCGCATCCGGACGACCGGGGGCGGCGCACTCTCCGGCCGCGGTCCGGAACGGGACGGCGCTGCCGTGGACGGCCCGTGCGGGACCGCCGGCGCCGGAACGAACGCCCCACCCGCCCGGGTGTGCCGTCGGCGGGCCTCGCGGTGAGCGTGCGCTGTCGCGCCGGAACGCGGGGCCTGCCCTACCTCACCCGGCGGAACACATCGTCGGAGGCGTCGTCCCAGGCGGGCGGGTCCTCCCCCCTCCGCTCCCGGGGGAGGCGCGACGAGGACTGGTACATGGCCTCGATCTCGGCCGCGTACCGGTGTACGACGGCGTCCCGGCGCAGCTTCATCGAGGGCGTCAGCAGTCCGCTCGCGACATCGAAGGGCTCCGGCAGGATCCGGAAGACCCGGATCGACTCGGACCGGGACACCGTGGTGTTGGCCGCGGCCACCGCCCGGGTGATCTCCTGCCGCAGGGCGTTCTCCTCCCGGGCCTCCCGACCCGCCGTGTCGCCCTGGGTGAACAGACCGCCGCGCCAGTGCGCCACGAACTCCGGGTCCAGGGTGATCAGGGCGCCCACACAGGGCCGGTTGTCGCCCACGACCACGGCCTGGTGAATGAGCGGATGCGCGCGCAGCCGCTCCTCGAGCGCGGCCGGAGCCACGCTCTTGCCGCCGCTCGTGACGATGATCTCCTTCTTGCGGCCCGTGATGGACAGATAGCCGTCGGAGTCCAGCTGCCCGAGATCGCCGGTGGCCAGCCAGCCGTCCCGCAGCACCGCACGGGTGCCGGCGTGGTCGTTGACGTACCCCTGGAACACCGACGCCCCGCGCACCAGGATCTCCCCGTCCTCGGCCACCCGTACCTGGACTCCCGGCAGGGGGCGCCCCACGGTGCCGGACTTCTCCCGCCCGACGGGCTGCACGGTGATGCCCCCGCCCGTCTCGGTGAGTCCGTAGCCGTCATGGACGGAGATGCCGATACCGGCGTAGAACAGGGCGAGTTCACGGTTCAGCGGCGATCCGCCGGAGACGGCGCCGTACACCCGGCCGCCCAGTGCGGCGCGCAGCTTGCGGTACACCGCCTTCTCGTACAGGGCGTGCTGAAGCTTCAGATCGATGCCGGGGCCGGACCCCGCTCCCATCCGCTGCCGCTCCACGGCCAGGGCGTAGTCCTGGGCCGTGCGCACGGCCCGCTCGAACAGGGCGCCGCGGCCCGCCTGCTGGGAGACGCGCAGGAAGTTCTTGTAGAGCTTCTCGAAGACGAACGGGACCGCGTACAGATAAGTGGGGCGGAAGGTCTGGAACGCGGATGCCAGGACGTCCGCGTTGAGCTCGGGCTCATGGCCCATGAGTAGTCCGCCGCGCAGACACAGTCCCTGGATCATCAGCCCGTACACATGGGAGAACGGCAGGAAGGCGAGAATGGCGGGCTGCTGGCCCGGCGGTGCTCCGGTGTGTCCCCAGCCGGCCAGGATCGTGTCGCAGGGGGCCGCCAGATTGCGGTGGCTCAGGGCGCAGCCGCGGGGGCGGCCGGTGGTGCCGGAGGTGTAGGCGACGACCGCGGTGGAGTCCGGCAGCACGATCCGGCGGAGCGAGTCGACGGTGGTGGCGGGCACCGGACGGCCGCGCACTACGAGTGCCTCCACGGCGCCGGAGTCCAGCTGCCACACGTGCCGCAGCTGGGGCAGCGAGGCGCAGACCGAGCCGACGGTCATGACGCCCTGCTCGTCCTCGACGACGACCGCGACGCAGTGCGCGTCCCTGAGGATCCACTCGACCTGTTCGTGCGAGGACGTCGGGTAGATCGGTACGACCTCGGCCCCGATCGCCCAGAGCGCACAGCTGAACAGGGTCCATTCGTAACGGGTGCGCGCCATGACGGCGACCCGGTTGCCGGGGCGGATGCCCGAGGCGACGAGTCCCCGGGCCAGATCGACCACCTCGTCGCGGAGTTCGCTCGCCGTCATCTGGATCCAGGGCGCTTCGGGGGGACCGATGCGGCGGGCGACCAGCGGCAGGCCGGGGTCCCGGTTCGCCGTGTCGAAGACGCTGTCCGCAAGTCCCCCCGACATGACCGGTACTGACGCCGTCATTGGGGCGGCCGCCCGGGCGTTCCCGAAGTCGCGCATGCGCCGTTCACGAGCCCTTCCTGCGACGCCCCCGACGCGTGCGGCATCGGCGGAGCTCGAATCTAGCCGAGGTTGCCGCCCGACGTGGAGGGAACCGACAAGGAACCCACAGCAATCGGGAGTACGGGCGCCACGGGGCCGAGGGGCGCCCGTCCGGGGGCGCCCCGTGCGGGCCGCCGGCTCACCAGCGGCCGGGCTCCGTACCGGTGACGGGCTCCGAGGGCCGGCCGTCCGGACCCACCGGGACCTCGCCCGCGAGCATCACCCGGTGCATGGTGCGGGGGTGCTCCGGGGTGACGAGATCGCCGGGGGCGAGATGGATGGTGGCGCGGTTGTCCCAGAAAGCGACGCTGCCGGGCTCCCAGCGGAACCGGACCGTGTACTCGGGGCGGGTGGCCTGTTCCAGCAGCATCTGCAGCACATGACCGCTCTCGGCGCGCGAGAGCCCGCGGATCTGCTCCACGTAGTAGCCGTTGACGAACAGCAACCGCTCGCCGGACTCCGGGTGCACACGGACGAGCGGGTGCTCGGAGGCCACCTGGTGGTCCAGCAGATGACGCAGATACGCGTCCTCGCCGGGCCGCGCCTGGTAGCCGACGCCGAGCCGGTGCTCGGCCCGCAGACCGTCCACGAAACGCCGTACGGGCTCCGAGAGGCCCGCGTAGGCGGCGGCCAGATTCGACCACTGGGTGTCCCCGCCGTACGGCGGCACGGTCTCGGCCCGCAGGATGGTCGCCGCGGGCGGATCGACACGGGCGCCGTGGTCGCAGTGCCAGCCCCGCAGCAGGGAGTGGCGCCGGCGCCGTAGCCACTCGTCGTGCTCCATGCCGTAGCGGCCGCCCAGTTCCAGCCGGTCGGCCGTCGTCTCGACCTCCGGGAAGTCCGCGGGCGAGGCGCTGCCGCGCCGGCCCAGGACGACGGGGTCGCCGAACCGCCGCGCGAGCGCGACGTGCGCGGCATGGTCCAGCCTCTGGTCCCGGAAGAACACCACCTTCCAGCGGAGTACGGCCGACCGGATCGCGGCCACCGTCGCGTCGTCCAGGTCGCCGGCCAGATCGACCCCGCTGATCTCGGCACCGATGCGGCCCGCGACGGGCCTCACCGAGATCCCGGTTGCGCCGTCCGTCGTCATACGGCCTCCGTCGGTCGTGCGGGCGGATGTGACGGGCCCAGCATGGCCCGTCCCGGAGTCGTGCGAAAGATCACACGGACCCCGAGCACCCCGCCTCGCGTGGGTCCTTTTGCCGTCCCATTGCCTTCCCATGGGCGATTGACGACACGCCGGTAGCCATGATGGTTCGGCACAAGTAAGGCATGCCTTCGCTAACCTGCACGACCGTCGGCGGGGGGTGTGTCGGGGAGGGTCGTATGTGGGATGACGGGTTTCCGAGCTTTCTCATCGGACTGAGAGAAGGGCTCGAAGCGGGACTTATCGTCTCCCTCCTGATCGCGACCCTTGTGCGGGCGGGCGCCAAGTCCCGGCTGCCCCAGGTGTGGACGGGAGTCCTGGCGGCGATCGCGCTCGCCCTGAGCTTCGGCGCGGTGCTGACGTTCACCGCCGCGTCCCTGTCGGCAACCGCCCAGGAGGCGTTCGGCGGCACCCTCAGCGTGATCTCCGTCGCGTTCGTCACCGCGATGGTGTTCTGGATGCGCCGCTCGGCCCGCAGTCTGTCCGGCGAGATCAAGCAGAAGGTCACCCAGGCGCTCGCGATGGGCGCGGGCATGCTGATCGTCACCTCGTTCCTCGCGGTGGGCCGCGAGGGCCTGGAGACGGCGCTGTTCCTGTGGACCACGGCCCGTGCGGCGGGCGAGTCCGCCGGTCCGCTGACCGGGGCCGGTATCGGCCTGGTCCTCGCGGCAGGCCTGTGCTGGGGCCTGTACCGCCGGGTCCTGAAGATCAACCTGACCAAGTTCTTCACCGCGACCGGCGCGGTCCTCGTCGTGATCGCGGCGGGTGTGCTCGGCTACGGTCTGCGCGATCTGCAGGAGGGCGGAGTGCTGCCCGGCAAGAGCGCGTACGCCGTCGACCTGAGCGGCAGCATCGACGCGGGCTCCTGGTACAGCACCCTCGTCCAGGGCGTGTTCAACCTGACGCCGACGATGACGTGGTTGCAGGTCGCGGGCTATGTCGCCTATCTGGCCACGGTGATGACGCTGTTCGTGCGAGGCGTACGCACCGCCCCGTCCGCCAAGCCCGAGCCCGCGGGGAAGGCGCCGGAGAAGCCCGAGACCGCCGTGAAGGCCGACGAGAAGCCCGAGACCGCCGTAAAGGCCGACGAGAAGCCCGAGACCGCCGTGAAGGCCGACGAGAAGCCCGAGACCGCCGTAAAGGCCGACGAGAAGCCCGAGACCGCCGTAAAGGCCGACGAGAAGCCCGACGCCGCGCAGCCGTCCGGGTCGCGGCCCGCCCGGCGCGCCCCCGAGCCGGTCGCCCCCGAACGTCGCCGTCCCGTCTGGGTGGTGCCCGTCGCCGTCGTCGCCGTGCCCTCCGTGCTCGCCGGGCTCACCGTCGCCCTCAGCGGCTCGAAGCCCGCGGGCGCCCAGACCGTCGCCGTCTCGGAGACCGACTGCGGCAAGGGCTTCAGCGCGCCCCGGCCCGGCCGGCAGACCTTCCAGATGCACAACACCGGGAACAAGACCTCGGAGGTCTACCTCGTCGACCCCGCCAGCAACGCGGTCTACGGCGAGATCGAGGGACTGGCCCCCGGGACCACCCGCGACCTCGTCGCCACGGTCGCCGGCGGCAGCTACGCCTGGCGCTGTGTGCCCACCGGCGGCAAGGCCGTCACCTCCCAGGCCGTCCGCGTCACCGGCGGCGGCGGAGCCAAGGCCGTCGTACCCGTCTCCGAGAACGACCTCGCCGCGCCCCTGAAGGCGTACAAGGCGTACGTCGGCCAGGGCCTGGCCACCCTCGTCACCCAGACCCGGAAGCTGAGCGACGACATCGCCGGCAACCATCTCGACACCGCGCGCACCGACTGGCTGACCGCCCACCGCACCTACTCCTCGCTCGGCGCCGCCTACGGCACCTTCGAGGACTTCGACAAGAAGATCAACGGTCGGGCCGACGGTCTCCCCGGCGGGGTGAACGACCCGGACTTCACCGGCTTCCACCGAGTCGAGTACGGCCTGTGGCACGGCCAGTCCGCCGACCAGCTGAAGGGCCCGGCCCAGCAGCTCGCCGACGCGGCCGCGGGACTGCAGAAGGCGTTCCCCACTCAGACCTTCGACCCCGGAGACCTGCCGCTGCGCGCCCACGAGATCCTGGAGAACACCCTTCAGTTCGAGCTCACCGGCGACACCGACCAGGGCAGCGGCACCGAACTGGCCACCGCGGACGCCAACCTGTCCGGCACCCGTGAACTCCTCACCGTGCTCACGCCCCTGCTCACCAGCCGCGCCCCGCATCTGCTCCCCACCGTCGGCACGGACATCGACCGGGTGCGGAAGCTGCTCGACGGCGCCCATCAGGGCGACTCCTGGACCCCCGTGGACCACCTCGACGCGACCACCCGCGACCGGCTGAACGGGGCCACCGGACAGCTCCTCGAGGACCTCGCCCCCGTTCCGGACCTGCTGGAGATCCGGAAGTCCGCCTGATGGCCGATCCGCGCACGAAGCTCATGACCACCGAAGGGAACCTCCGCATGCCGTCCGCCGAAACGCCCGCCCACCCGGGCGGCTGCCCTGCCGGTGCCGGCCGTCGCTCCTTCGTGAAGACGGCCCTGGGTGCGGGCGCCGCCGGCGCCGCCCTGGCGGGCGGCGGGTTCGCTCTGAGCCAGGCCGGCGCCGGCGAGGCCCGCGCCGCGGACGACACCGCGAAGGTCGCCTTCCACGGCATCCACCAGGCGGGCATCATCACCCCTGCCCCGGCCGCGGCCACCTTTGTGTCCCTCGACGTCATCGCCGACAGCCGCCAGGAACTCACCGACCTGTTCCGGACCATCACCGAGCGGGCCCGCTTCCTCACCGCCGGCGGCACCCCGGAGGACCTTGGCGTCGGTGCCCCGCCCTCCGACAACGGCATCCTCGGGCCGGAGGTCCCCGCAGACGCGCTGACCGTCACCGTCGGCGTCGGCGCCTCCCTCTTCGACGACCGCTACGGTCTCGCCGCGGCCAAGCCCCGGCGGCTCACCCCGATGCGCACGTTCCCCAACGACAACCTCCGGCCGGCCGAGTGCCACGGCGACCTTTCCCTCCAGATCTGCGCCGCCCGCCAGGACACCGTGCTGCACGCGCTGCGCGACATCGCGCGGCACACCCGGGGCGCGATGCAGATCAAGTGGCGCATCGACGGCTTCCAGAACACGCCCCGCCCCTCCGGCGCCCAGCGCAATCTGCTCGGCTTCAAGGACGGCATCGCCAACCCCGACGTCAGCTCCGCCCGTGAGACGAACCGTCTGATCTGGGTGGGCGAGGGACAGGGCGAACCCGCCTGGGCCACCGGCGGCAGCTACCAGGTCATCCGGATCATCCGGATGCTGGTGGAGTTCTGGGACCGGGTCTCGCTGACCGAGCAGGAGAAGATGTTCGGCCGCCGCAAGGACACGGGCGCACCGCTGGACGGTGCCGCGGAGACCGACACGCCCAACTACGCCAAGGACCCGCAGGGCACGGCCATCCCGCTCGACGCCCACATACGCCTCGCCAACCCCCGCACCGAGCGCACGGACAGCTCCCGCATCCTGCGGCGCGGCTACAACTACGACCGGGGCATCGACAACGTCGGCAACCTCGACATGGGACTGGCCTTCTGCTGCTACCAGCAGGATGTGCAGCGCCAGTTCGAGGCCACCCAGAAGCGGCTGATCGACGAGCCCCTCGTCGACTACATCTCCCCGACCGGGGGCGGCTACTTCTTCGCCCTCCCCGGCGTGAAGAACGCCTCGGACTGGCTGGGGCGCGGACTGCTGACGGCCTGAGGACCCTCGACCGTCACCGGCCCGAGCACCCCGGCCGTCACCGGCCCCTCAGCCGGCCGGCCGCCAGCCGAGGGCCGGGCCCAGCCGGGTCGCGATGTCGGTGAGGATCTGCACATAGTCCTCGTGCTCGAAGGTGAACGGCAGGGCGAACGCCACCTCCGTCACCTCCCGGAACGCGGCGTGCGTGTACAGCTGTTCGGCGATCCGCTCGGACGGCCCGACGAGGTCCGGCGCGAACATCATCCGTGCCGGGCCCTGCGGGGCCGCCGTGCGCGGCATCCGCTGCGCCGCGTACGCCTCGTACTTGGCGCGCTGTTCCGGCGAGGCGCTGTCGGTGGGGATGACGACGAGGCCCTGCGAGACCCGGGCGCGGTCGCCGTCGGGGTGCTGGGCGCGGAACGCGCGGATGTGCGAGAGCTGCACCTCGGCGAAGTCCTCCGACTCCTCCGCCTTCACGACGCTGCTGGTCAGCAGGTTCATCCCGTGCTCGCCCGCCCACCGGGCCGAGCGCAGGCTGCCACCGCCGTACCACATGCGCCTGCCGAGGCCGGGGGACACGGGCTGCACCCGGTCGGAGAACACCTCGATGCCCTCCACGCCGCTGAAGTCGGTGGCGGGCTTTCCGCGGACGAAGTCCAGCAGTCGCTGCACGCGCTCGTAGCCGAAGTCCTCGGTCTCGGCGGTGCGCGGGTAGAGCGCCTGCTTCACATGGTCGTAGTGCATCGGGGGGCCCACGCTGACCCCGGGGTTGAGCCGGCCTCCGGAGAGGATGTCGACGGTCGCCAGATCCTCGGCCAGCCGCAGCGGGTTCTCCCAGCCCAGGGGGATCACCGCCGTGCCCAGCTCGATCCGGCTCGTACGCTGGGAGGCGGCGGCGAGCACGGCGACGGGCGAGGAGATCCCGTACTGCAGATGGCGGTGGCGCACCCAGGCGCTGTCGAAGCCGAGCCGCTCGCCCAGCTCGACGATCTCCAGCGTCGACTCGTGCCCGCGGCGGGGATCGGCCTCTTCGAACAGGCCGATGGTGAGGAAGCCGAGCTTCTCCAGCGGTGTCGAGGTCGGCGGCACAGGGCTCCTCCAGGGTCCATGGCAGCTGCGGCGTACGCCGTTGCCTCGTTCGATTCTCTCAGGTGATCGTTGCGCGAGTGTGACGAGGCGCGTGCCGACCCCGCTGCCCGAGGAAGATCTCTTCCCGTGGCCGGGGCAGATGTCCCTTCGAACAGGCGGAGGATGAGGGCAGCCCGTCCGTGACGGTGAGGCGACGGGACGGCCGGACCCGAGGGGGCCCCGTGGAACACGAACACATCGCCCGGGACTTCGCCCGGTTACGCCCCGAAGAGTTCGGCCGTCTCGACGCCGGCGGACACATCTACCTCGACCACACCGGAGCCGCACTGCCCCGCGCTCCCTGGTCACGGGCAGCGCGGAGCGGATCACCGGCGGTGTGTTCGGCAACCCCCGCGGCGGCACGGTCGCGCTGAACGTGCTGGGCGCGGACGGCCGTGTCGTCGACGAGCGGATCGTCAGCCGGGACAGCGCCGCACGCGGCATCTCCCTGCGCACGGGCTGCTTCTGCAACCCGGGCGCCGGTGAGGCGGCCTTCGCGCTGCCCCTGCCCCGGCTGCGCGCGGCCGCCCACGGCCGGCCGGGCTCGCTGGAGGACTAACTGGAGGTGCTGGGCCTGCCGTCGGCGGGTGCGGTCCGCGTCTCGCTGGGGGTGTCGTCGCAGCCGGGGGACGTGGACGCGTTCCTGCGCCTCCTGCGTGAGACCTACCGCGACCGAACCCCGGCCCCCGACGGCCTGCCGGCGCGGGCGGGCTGCTGAACACGCCGGTGGGGGCGGAGCGTCGTGGCGGCGCCGGGGCCGCGGGATCAGGCGTCCCGTCGTCTGAGGGCCACCCCCGCCCCGGCCAGCGCGAGCAGTGCGTACAGGCAGAACACCGCGAACCCCGTCCAGGGCGCCAGGGTGTGGGGCTGTTGCTGCACATGGACGAGGCCCTGGCCGGCCGTGCTCGGCAGATACGGGTTGATGGTGTCGAGCCATGACGAGGGGAGCGCCTGGGCGAGCAACGGCAGCACCAGCAGCAGACCGAACAGGGTGGCGATGCCGCCCGCCGTGCTGCGGATCAGCGCGCCCAGGGCCACTCCGATCACACCCACCACGGTCAGGTACAGACCCGCGCCGAGGACCGCGCGCAGCACGCCGGGGGAGTTCAGCGAGGTTCCCCGGTGCGCGCCGGAAAGGGCGAACTGCCCCAGCAGGAAGGCCCCGAGGGCCGCTGTCGTCATCGCCACCCAGGCGAGCGCCGCGTACACCAGGGCCTTGGCCCACAGCACGGGAAGGCGGCGCGGCACCGCGGAGAGCGAGGCCCGGATCATCCCGGTCGCGTACTCGCCGCTGACCACCAGCACCCCCAGGACGCCCACGGCCAACTGGGCGAGGAAGAATCCGCGCAGACTGACCAGCGTCGGATCGAAGGCGAGTCTCTCCTCGGGCGGCAGCCGGTCCCAGCGCACGGCGGTGAAGTAGCTGAACAGAAAGCCCAGGCCCGTCATCGCGACGACGGCCGCGAGCAGCGTGAACAGCGTGGAGCGCAGCGACCGCAGCTTGATCCACTCGGAGCGGATCACCCGCAGCTGGGTGACGTGGCCCCGCTCCGCCTCGGGAATCGCCGTGGCCGTCGTCATACCGCACGCCCTTTCCCGGTCGCGCCGACGAGTTGTGCCGCCGGTGCCTGGTACTCCACGGCATCCCGGGTCAGTTCCATGAACGCCTCCTCCAACGACGCCCGCTGCGGCGTCAGTTCGGCCAGGGCGATGCCGTTGTCGGCGGCGATCCGCCCGATCCGCTCGCCGGCGAGACCCGTGACCTGCAGCACCCCCGGTTCCTCGGACACGATGGACACGTCCGGGCGGGCGAGCAGGGTGGCCAGCCGCCCCACCTCGTCCGTGCGCACCCGCACCACGTCCCCGGCGGCCCGGGCGACGAACTCCGTGACTGACGTGTCCGCGATCAGCCGCCCCCGCCCGATCACGATCAGATGCTCGGCCGTCAGCGCCATCTCCGACATCAGATGCGAGGACACCAGGACCGTAC
This sequence comes from Streptomyces sp. NPDC002573, assembly GCF_042889625.1. Classification (NCBI taxonomy): domain Bacteria; kingdom Bacillati; phylum Actinomycetota; class Actinomycetes; order Kitasatosporales; family Streptomycetaceae; genus Streptomyces; species Streptomyces sp. NPDC002573. The sequence continues at coordinate 46,041 of NZ_JBIARC010000014.1, forward strand.
GCCCCTCGGCGGCCAGCTTCTTCAGCAGAGTGCGGATCCAGACGATGCCCTCGGGGTCGAGGCCGTTGACCGGCTCGTCGAGCAGTACCGTCGCCGGGTCGCCGAGCAGCGCGCCGGCGATGCCCAGCCGCTGCCCCATGCCCAGCGAGAAGGCGCCGACCCGTTTTCTCGCCACCTCGCGCAGCCCGACCAGGTCGATCACCTCGTTCACCCGGCGCCGGGTGATGCCGGTGGTCGCGGCGAGCGCGAGCAGATGGTGATAGGCGCTGCGCCCGGTGTGGACCGAGCGCGCCTCCAGCATCGCCCCCACCTCGTGCAGCGGCGCCCGGTGATCGGCGTAGCGCCTGCCGTTGACGAGGGCCAGGCCCGAGGTGGGGGCGTCCAGCCCGAGGAGCAGCCGCATCGTGGTGGACTTGCCGGCCCCGTTGGGCCCGAGGAACCCGGTCACGACGCCGGGGCGCACGGTGAAACTCAGGTCGTCGACGGCCGTCCGCGCTCCGTACCGCTTGGTGAGGGAGTGGGCCTCGATCATGACGTGTCCTCGGTCATGCTCTCCACCCTCGTACGCGCTCGGCCGCCTGTCGCGCGGGACTGCTCCGCCCGGAGGCGACACCGCCCTTCCCTGCGCCACCGCTCGTCGACCGGCCCTCAACGGCCCGACCTCCGGCGTCCCCCGTGTCGCAAGGGTTCCGCAGTGTTGTTCGGGTGCCTGTCTATTGTTCCGTGCACGCCAATGGCAGGTGCAGCCGGCCTACGGCTGCGACACGGACGACTGCCACCCGGCACCTGCCACCATGCGCCGGTGATTCCACGAGCCAACTAGTGGTCCGGACCAGGGACTTGACACTCCATTAGTTCACTCCTTAAATCGCGGTTTGAAGTAACTCTCACCTCACCCCCCACGTGAAGAAAGGGAGAGTCATGCGTTCCCCTACCGCCGTTCGGGCCGCTTTGGCCGTGTCCCTGCTGGCCCTGTCCGCCACCGCCCTGTCCGCTTCCCCCGCTGCCGCCGCGACCGGAGCCATCACCGGTCTCGCCGGCAAGTGTCTCGACGTCGCCGGGGCCAATTCGGCCGACGGAACGCCCGTCCAGCTCTACGACTGCAACGGCACCGCGGCCCAGCAGTGGACCGTCGGCACCGATGGAACCCTCCGCGCCCTCGGCAAGTGCCTGGACGTGACCGGCAATTCGACCGCCGACGGCGCCCGCGCCCAGCTGTGGTCGTGCACCGGCGGCGCGAACCAGACGTGGACCGTCACCGCCGCCCACGACATCGTCAACCCGCAGGCGAACAAGTGCCTGGACGTCACGGGCAACAACTCCGCCAACGGCACCCCCACCCAGATCTGGAGCTGCACGGGCGGCGCCAACCAGAAGTGGACGGCCCCCGCGGCCGGGGGCACCACCCCCGCCGCACCGATGGCCGTGGCCCCGTACCTCTACAACGGCTGGGGGAGCCCGCCGAACCCGACCACGATCACCAACGCCACGGGCGTCAAGTGGTTCACCCTGGCCTTCGTCCTCAGCAACGGCTACTGCAATCCCCAGTGGGACGGCAGTCGCCCGCTCACCGGCGGTGTGGACCAGCAGACGGTCAACACGGTCCGGGCCAACGGCGGCGACGTGATCCCCTCCTTCGGCGGTTACAGCGGCAACAAGCTGGAGAGCTCCTGCTCCAGCGCGGGCGAACTCTCGACCGCGTACCAGAAGGTGATCAACACCTACGGGCTGAAGGCGATCGACATCGACATCGAGGCCGACGCCTACAGCAACCCGACCGTCCAGCAGCGCACGGTCGATGCGCTGAAGACCGTGGAGGCGAACAACCCCGGCCTGAAGGTGTACGTCACCATCGGCACCGACCAGAGCGGCCCCGACACCAGCCTGATCGACCGGGCCGCGGGATCGGGCCTCACGGTCGACAGCTGGACCATCATGCCGTTCGACTTCGGCGGCGCCGGCCAGAACATGGGCACGCTGACCCTGCGCGCGGCCGAGGGCCTGAAGTCGGCGCTGAAGAGCGCCTACGGCTACAGCGACGACCAGGCCTACCGGGACATGGGCATCTCCTCGATGAACGGCGTCACCGACCAGAACGAGACCGTCACCGTCGCCGACTTCCGCACCATCCTCGGCTACGCCCAGCAGCACCATCTGGCGCGGCTCACCTTCTGGTCCGCCAACCGCGACCGCCCGTGCACCGGCGGCCCCGCCGACAGCTGCTCCGGCGTGAGCCAGCAGAACTGGGACTACACCCGCGTCCTCGCCGCCTACACCGGCTGACCGAGGCCGTCCCACCCCCCACCCCGTCACGGCCGGCCGGCCACCGGCCGGCCGAGGAAGAACCGTGCCTCGCTCCCCCATCCATCCCCCGGCGGGCCGCCGCCGGGGCGCCCGGCCCCGTACGGCGGGCGTCCTGGCGCTGGTCACCGCCGCCTCGGCGCTGACCCTCGGCTCCCCGGCCGCCCCCGCCTCCGCCACCCCGGCCGGCCTGCCCGACGGCTATGCGACCGTCGTGAACAGCGGCAGCGGAAAGTGTCTCGACGCCCGCGCCGCGGCCACCGCCAACGGCACCGTCGTGCAGCAGTACAGCTGCAACAACAGCACGGCCCAGCAGTGGAGTTTCACCGCAACCGGCGACGGCTACGTCCGAATCAACAACCGCAACGACTCCGCGCAGGTCGTGGACGTGACCGATGTGTCCACCGCGGACAGCGCGCCCGTCCAGCTCTGGGCGTACGGCGGCGGCGCCAACCAGCAGTGGCAGCCGGTCGACGAGGGCGGTGGCGCCTACCACTTCGTCAACCGGCACAGCGGCTAGTGCCTCGACGTCCCGGCCGCCTCGGCCGCGGACAGCGTCCAACTCGCCCAGTACACCTGCAACGGCACCACCGCCCAGCGCTTCCAGGCGACCCCCGTGTCCTCCACTCCCGGGGACGTCGACCTCGGGCCGAACGTGGTCGTCTTCGACCCGTCCATGTCCTCGTCCACCATCCAGAGCCGGCTCGACTCCATATTCAAGCAGCAGGAGACGAACCAGTTCGGCTCCCAGCGCTACGCCGTGCTCTTCAAGCCCGGCACCTACAGCAACGACGTCAACGTCGGTTTCTACACCCAGGTCCTCGGGCTCGGTCTCTCACCCGACGCGGTCACCGTCAACGGCGCCGTGCACGCGGAGGCCGACTGGTTCCAGGGCAACGCCACCCAGAACTTCTGGCGCGGCGCCGAGAACCTCTCGGTCAACCCGGCCGGCGGCACCGACCGCTGGGCGGTGTCCCAGGCCGCCCCGTACCGCCGGATGCATCTGCGCGGCGATCTGGCGCTGGACGACGGCGGTTGGTCGAGCGGCGGCTATCTGGCGGACAGCAAGATCGACGGGCAGGTGCGCTCCGGCACCCAGCAGCAGTGGCTGACCCGCAACTCCCAGCTCGGCAGCTGGACCGGAGCCAACTGGAACATGTCTTCGTCGGCAGCCAGGGAGTTCCGTCGACGAGCTTCCCCAACCCGCCGTACACCACGGTCGACCGCAGCCCGGTCACCCGGGAGAAGCCGTTCCTCTATGTCGACGACGCGGGCGCCTACCGAGTGTTCGTACCGTCCGTGCGCACCGACTCGACGGCCACCAGCTGGGCCTCCGGGTCCCCCGCGGGCAGCTCGCTCTCCCTCGACCAGTTCTACGCCGTCAGACCCGGCGCGACCGCCGCGGAGCTGAACGCGGCCCTGGCCGCGGGCAAGAACCTCCTGGTCACACCCGGTGTCTACCATCTCGACCAGACACTGAAGGTCACCCGTCCCGACACCGTGGTGCTCGGTCTGGGCCTTGCCACCTTCGTCCCCGACAACGGCATCACCGCGATGACCGTCGCGGACGTGGACGGCGTCAACGTCGCGGGTCTGCTGTTCGACGCCGGAACCACCAACTCGCCGACCCTGATGGAGGTCGGGCCGTCCGGTGCCTCGGCCTCCCACGCCGGTGACCCGACGTCCCTGCACGACGTCTACTTCCGGGTCGGCGGCGCCGGGGTCGGCAAGGCCACCACCAGCCTGGTGGTCAACAGCCGCAACGTCATCGGCGACCACATGTGGATCTGGCGCGCCGACCACGGCAGCGGGGTGGGCTGGACGCAGAACACGGCGGACACGGGCCTGATCGTCAACGGCGACGACGTGACGATGTACGGCCTGTTCGTGGAGCACTTCCAGAAGTACCAGACGATCTGGAACGGCAACGGCGGCCGCACGTACTTCTACCAGAACGAGATGCCGTACGACCTGCCGAACCAGGCGGCCTGGATGAACGGCTCGACCCAGGGCTACGTGGCCTACGAGGTGGCGAACTCGGTCACCAGCCACCAGGCGTACGGGCTCGGCAGCTACTGCTACTTCAGCGCCGACCCGGGCGTCACGGCGGAGCACGCCTTCGAGGTGCCGAACACGCCGGGCGTCCGGTTCCATGACATGGTGACCGTCTCGCTGGGCGGCACCGGGACGATCCGGCACGTCATCAACGACCGGGGCGGACCGTCCAACGCGTCCACGAACGTGGCGAACCTGGTCTCCTACCCCTGACCGGTCCGCGCCGAGACCGCCGGCCGGGACGTCCCGGCCGGCGGTCACGCCGTCCCGCCGCGGCGGGACGGCGTCGTGCGCTCATGCTCCGCTCTCGCGGAGCATGTCCTCCCGCTCGACGAGCTTCACGCGCTCACGGCCCTGCGTCGCGCCGAGCGCCTTCTCCGCGGCGTCGAGGCGGTACCAGCCCTCCCAAGTGGTGAAGCGGATGTTCCGCTCGGCCAGGAACGCCTCCACCGCCTCGGGCGCCGGGGAGGCCGGCGTGGTCAGCCGCCCGTTGGCGTGGTCGTCCAGGAGATTGGCCACCGTCTCGTTGGCGTCGCCCTTGGTGTGCCCGATCAGGCCCACCGGACCGCGCCGGATCCATCCGGTGACATAGGTGGACTGAAGGTGCTCGCCGCTCTCCTCGATGACGCGCCCGCCCTCGTCCGGAACGGTGCCCGACGCGAGGTCCCAGGGCAGCTTGGGCAGCGCGTCGGACAGATAGCCGACCGCACGGTAGACCGCGGTCACGTCCCAGTCCCGGAACGTGCCCGTGCCCTTGACGTTGCCGGTGCCGTCCAGGGCCGTGCGCTCGGTGCGCAGACCGACGACCCGGCCGTCCTCGCCGAGGATCTCGGTGGGCGACTCGAAGAGGTGCAGGAACAGCTTGTGCGGCCGGTCGCCGGCGTCCCGGATCGCCCAGTTCTCCAGCGTCTTGGCGACCATGTCGGCCTGCTTGTTGCCGCGCCGGGTGGCGATCGAGCCCTCGTCGTAGTCGATGTCCTCGGGGTCCACGATGACCTCGATGCTGGGGGAGTGGTCCAGCTCCCGCAGCTCCATCGGGCTGAACTTCGCCTGCGCCGGGCCACGGCGGCCGAAGACATGGATCTCCAGGGCCTTGTTGGCCTTGAGACCGTCGTAGACGTTCGGCGGGATCTCGGTGGGCAGCAGCTCGTCCGCGGTCTTGGCCAGGATGCGGGCCACGTCGAGCGCGACGTTGCCCACGCCGAGGACGGCGACCTTCTCGGCCGTGAGGGGCCAGGTCCGCGGCACGTCCGGGTGTCCGTCGTACCAGGAGACGAAGTCGGCCGCGCCGTAGGAGCCCTCGAGGCCGATGCCGGGTATGTCGAGGGCCCGGTCGGCCGTCGCGCCCGTCGAGAAGATCACGGCGTCGTAGAACGCGCGCAGGTCGTCCAGGCTGATGTCGGTGGGGTAGTCGACGTTGCCGAACAGACGGATCTGCGGTTTGTCGAGCACCTGGTGCAGGGCCGTGATGATGCCCTTGATCCGCGGGTGGTCCGGGGCGACGCCGTAGCGGATGAGGCCGAACGGGGCCGGCATCCGCTCGAAGATGTCGATGGACACGCCGGGCTCGGCGGCCACCTCGGACTTGAGCAGGGCGTCGGCGGCGTAGATCCCGGCGGGGCCGGCTCCGACGATGGCTACCCGCAGGGGGCGCGGCATGATCAGGTTCCCTTCGAGCGGTGACAGACGGCTCGTCGGAAACCTTAAACTAAGGCAAACCTTACTTGGTACGCGGGTTGCCTCTATGACGTCATAAGGCGAACTTATGGGTCGCCTCGGGGCTCCGGGGTGAGGAGGAGCATCGTGGCGTCGTCGCGGACGGATCCGCAGAAGCTCAGAAGATCTTCCCACACTCGCTCGGTCGTCTCGGCGGGCTCGTCGTCGGCGAACCGCGGGAGCCGGTCGATCAGGGGATAGAACGCCCCGCTCGCGTTCCGTGCCTCCCAGATGCCGTCCGAGGCCAGGAACAGCCGGTCCCCGCCTTCCAACGTCCGGACGACCTCGTCGTACGTGCCCCCTTCGCTCAGCCCGATCCCGAGCGGCGTGCCGGACGGCACTTCCAGCTCGGTCGCCTTGCCGTCGTGGAGCAGTACGGGCGCCGGACTGCCGCAGGCGATGATCCGTACCGTCCGGGCGTCGGGGGAGAACTCCAGCAGCACCGCCGTCGCGAACAGCTCCGCGAGCCGGCAGTTCCTCGAGTCCACGAGCAGCCTGCGGTCGAGGCGGGAGGCGACCGAGGGCAGATCGGGCTGGTCGAGCACCGCCTCCCGGAAGGCCCCGAGCAGCGAGGCGACGGTCGAGACCGCCGACAGCCCGTGCCCCTGCACATCGCCCATGACCGCCCGTACCCCGGTAGGACCCTCGCGCACATCGAAGAAGTCGCCGCCGACGAGCGTCCCGCGCTGGGCCGCCCGGTACAGACCCGCGCAGTGGACCGGCCCCACCTGCTCGCGCAGCGGGGGGACCAGCGCGTTCTGGGCCGCCTCCGCGACCGTGCGTTCGACGTTGAGCTGGGCGTCGCGATGGCTGCGCACATACGACACGAACACGCTCAGCACGGCTACGAAGCTGATGGTGAGCAGGTCAGTGCTGCCCGGCCGGTCCAGGTGGAAGACGCGGGTGTGTTGCAGCCCGACGACGAGAAGGCCGAGTGTGGCGGTGGCGGCGGGCCCGTAGGACAGGACGGCGAGGGGCGGGATGGCTCCCAGAAGGAATCCGATGTCCAGCGGCGAGGGTGTGACCAGGCTGACGATGCCGACGATGATCAGCAGGACCACGGGCAGCACCTTCACCCACCAAGGGGGTGGCGCGCCGCTGAGCCAGCCTCGCCGGTCCCCGTTCCGGTGGATCCGCTCGAAACCCGGGCCTTTCACATCCCCTACGCTGCTACGCGAATCCGCCTGCCGCAATGCCGACGGCCGCCGCGTGACCGGTCCGAACGCGCAGGTGAAACGCTCGCGGCAGCCACCGGGACGCCCCTTCGGGCACACTCCGCCACCGGTGATCGACCAACGGTCGCCGACGAGCCCCCGGACGGGGTCCGGCTACGTCGCCGGGGGGCGAACCGAGCTCGCCCGCCCCCGGGTCGCGTCACACGGGACGCAGCACGCTGTGGATCGCCGCCTCACCCGCGTAGAGCACCGCCTCCTCGCGGATGAAGGCGCCCGGGCCCGGGGCGTGGATCATCATGCCGTTGCCGGTGCACAGGCCGACATGGCCCGCGTCCGGGTTGAAGAACACGAGGTCACCGGGCTGGATGTCGGTGAGGGGGACCACCGTGCCGACCACCGACTGGTCGCGGGCCGCACGCGGGAGAGTCACCCCGGCAGCCCTCCAGGCGGCCTGGATGAGACCGGCGGCGTCGTACGACTCGGGTCCGGCCGCGCCCCAGAGGCAGGGCCTGCCGAGCTGAGCACGGGCGAAGGCGACCGCCTTCGCGTACTTCGTGTCGTACCCCGGCTCCTGCGCCGCGCCCGTCCCCAGGGGGAGTCCGGCGCCGGGAACGGCCTCGGCGACGGGCAGCGGTTCGACGGTGAGGAAGGGCTGGGGAATGGCGAGGAACGGTTCGGGGACGGGGAGTTGAGGTGCGGCGGGCAGGGGTTCCGTGGTGGGGAACGGCTGCAGGGCGGCGAGGAACGGTTCCGGGGTGGGGAGGAAGGGTTCGGGGGTGGGGAGTTGGCCGACGGTGGCGGGCCAGGGTTCCATGGTCGGGAACGCCTGGGGGGCCGCGGGCAACGGCATGGTCCCCGTGGCGAATTGAGGGTCCGTCAGCGGATCCGGTGCGAGGGGAGCCGCCGGGACGGCGGCGGGAAGGCCTGTGCCGGGGGAGGCGGCCGGGAAGTCCATGCCGAGGCCGGCGGGCTGCTGCCGCTGCCAGGCCTCCTGGACCGCCAGGCCGTCCTGTGCGTCCGCAGGGCGCCAGGCGTCCGTCGCGGGCGGGGGTTCGACCGCCGGGGACGGCGTGCCCTGCCGCGCGGACCGCTGGGCCAGCAGGTCACGGGCCGCGGAGAGCCGCTGCCGCGTGTGCTCCTTGGCGGTCTCGGGGACGGACGACTCGGGCTCGGTTGCCAGGCCCGGCATGACCTGGGGAATCTCCGGCAGCCTCGCCGGGGCGGCGGGCAGCGCGGCCACGGGGCCGGCGGTCAGCTCCGCAGTGGGTCCCGCGGTCAGCTCCGCGGCGGGGCCCGCGGCCGGTTCCGCCACGGCAGCGGCGGTCAGCTCCGCCACGGGGCGCGCGGCCGGGCCGGCGGTGAGTTCGCGGTCGGGCCGGTCGGCCAGGCCCAGCTCGCGCAGGAGGACGACGAGGTCGCTCACCGGAAGACTCGCCGGCTCCGAGGTCCGGCCCGCGGACGGCCTGTCCGGCATCCTGTCGCGCGGCAGCGCGGCCGGAACGGTCGGGCCCAGCCTCAGGCGCGCCGACTCGAACCACTGCCGGGCCACGTCGTCGAGGGCGGGATCGGCGCGTCGGCGATCCCTGTCGAGTACCGGATCGGCGCGCCGCTGCGTCCCCGTCGCCACCGCGCGCGTCGCGTTGAAGGTTCCGCTGTCGGTCTCCGCCCGGTCGTACAGGCTGTGGATCCGCTGCTGGACCTCGGCGCGGCTCGGCGCGTCGTCCTCGGTGAACCTGCGCCTGCCGGGGAGGTCGAAGCCTCCTGGGCCCGGGGTTCGCTCCGGCGCCATGGGGTCGTACTCCTTCCGTGCTCCGCCTACCGGGTTAGCTGACGGGTTCGGGCGGACGAATCCGGAAGGTATGCCCTACGGCCCCTGCCTCGACGGCAGTTGGGCCGATTCACCCCGTGGTCGGTTGGGTCCCCGGTTCCGGTTGTGGTCAAGGTGCACCGGATTCGGCGGAGGCCGTGCAACCCGGCGAGGTTCGCCGGAGGGAGTCGCTTGGCCTAGTCGTCAACTTAGCCAACTTGTGTGGCTGGCGTGAAGATTGAAGCGCGAAATGTCCGATACCTAAGTGTGATTTTCGTCTGGGCGTTCCCATCGAGCTCCGCTTTTCGCTGATCGGCTCCTCGTCCGGGCGTCGCCTTTCGGGCGGAACGGAGCGCGAAGATGTTCCCGCGCCGGGTGGGCGGCACCGGGCGCCCCGGGCACCGGCAGGGTGGCTCGCTCGCGCCGCCGGGGACACCTGTGCCCGATGCGCGCCCTCACGTCGTATTTCTGATATTCCGTTATTCGGCTGCTTCGGCACGATGAGTCCGGTGCTTCGGCACGACGAGGTGGAGCGATCAGGAATGTCATCCCCCATGCGACGCAGGTCCAAGGCGGACGGCTCCGTCGCCCGGGCGCGCGTCGCCGAACGCCGGGCCCGTGCCGACTACACCGGCGGTGTCTACGGCTCCCTGCTCGCCGCCTCGGTGGTGGTCGGGGCCGGTGCCCACGGCCCGGTGCCGCGGGGCGAACTGATGCTGCTGCTGATGAGCACCGGCGTGGTGTTCTGGATCGCGCATGTGCACGCCCAGCTGTTCGGCGCCCGCCTGGCGCAGCCGCGTCTGGACCGCGCGACCGTTCTCCATGTGTGCCGTGACGAGTGGCCGATCGTCAAGGCCGCCGTCCCGCCGACCGCTGCGGTCGCCGTCAGCCCGCTGCTGGGCCTGGACCTGCGGGGCACGGTCTGGCTGGCGCTCTCCGTCTCCGTGGCCGGGCAGATGGGCTGGTCGGCCGCCGCCGCACGCCATGCCGGGGCCTCCTGGCGCCTGGTGGCCGTGTCCGCCACGATCAACCTGCTGATCGGTCTGCTGATCATCGTGTTCAAGATCGCGGTGAAGGACTGACGGCGGGACGGTTCACCTGCACCAGGTGAGGTGCGGGGGCGCATCGGAGCGGACCATCACGGGGAGAGGCGCACGTCGCCCGCCCCCAGGCCATCCGCGAGAGAGCAGCCCATGCGCTATGAGATCCGTGTCGACGGGCAGATGTCGGAGACGCTGGCCCAGGCGTTTCCCGAGCTGGAGCACGTCACGATGTCCGGCCAGACCCTTCTGTTCGGGCCCGTCCTCGACGATGCGCAGGTGTACGAGCTGCTGGCCCGCTGCCAGTCCCTCGGACTGCATGTCGTGGAGATGCGTCGGCTGCCGGAGTGGGGGTGACCGTGCCCGCTCACCCGCCCCGGGTGAGGCCCGCCGCCGGATGCCGGGGGCACCCTGAAGGCCCCAGGGGCCGCTGTCGGGGCGCATGCCCGGAACGGAGGAGGAAATGGTCACACAGACGTACCTCGCGTACGACTACCCCCTGCTGAGCGCCTTCTGGACGCTGCTGTGGTTCTTCCTGTGGGTCATGTGGTTCGTCCTGCTCTTCCGGGTCGTCCTCGACATCTTCCGCGACGACTCCATGGGCGGCTGGGCCAAGGCCGGCTGGCTGGTCTTCTGTCTCGTCCTGCCCTTCCTCGGCGTCTTCGCGTACGTCATCGTGCGCGGCAGGGAGATGGGGCGCCGGGAGCTGGCCCAGGCCCGGGCGCAGCAACGCGCCGTCGACGACTACATCCGCGAGACCGCCGGCACCCGCGGGCCCACCAGCAGCGTCGACGAACTCGCCAGGCTCTCCGAGATCCGCGCCCGCGGCGACATCACGGACGACGAGTTCCGCAGGGCGAAGGAACTGGTCCTGTCGAGCCATGCCGCCGAGGCCCGCCCGACGTCCGAGCCGGCATCCACGCCCACCCCTCCGGGTCCCTCCACCCCCTTCACCACCTGAGGTTGCGGGACCGGGGGTGCATCACCCGCCCTGCGGCTGGTTCTGCGGACGGTGACGGAAGCCGTCGGCGTGAATGATCCGCTGGTGCGGACGCCCGTGATGGACGCTGGGCGTCCGGTGCAGCGCGATGAGCGCGGCGTCGTCGTCCAGGCGCCCGCCGGTGTGGGCGAGCAGATCACGACGGATGCGGTGCAGCAGCGTCTCGGGGTTCTCCTCGGTCCACTGGGCGACGCGGTCCGCGAGCGGATAGAAGCGGCCAGCGGCGTCGCGGGCCTCGATGACGCCGTCGGTGTAGAGCAGGAGGGTGTCGCCGGGCTCGAAGGAGAACACGTCCAGGTGGTAGTCGTCCGGGTGCGCCGATCCGATCCCCATCGGGGGTGCGGGGTGCACGCTCGGGACGGTGACCACGTGCCCAGGACTGAGCAGCAGTGGCGGAGGATGCCCGCAACTGGTCATACGGGTGATCGGGTCCCCGTCGGGGATCTCCATCAGCAGGGCGGTGGCGAAGCGTTCGCCCATTTCCTCGGGCGGCTCGAAGTCGGCCAGATAGCGGATCACGCTCTGCTCCAGGGTGGCGGCCAGATCCGGCAGCGACGACTGCCGGTGGCCCGCCTCACGGAAGGCTCCGAGCAGCAGGGCGGCCTCGCCGATGGCGGAGAGCCCCTTGCCGCGTACGTCGCCGATCAGGACGCGCACCCTGCTGTCGGCCCGGGTGGCGGCGTACAGGTCGCCGCCGATCTGCGCCTCGTCCTCGGCCGCCAGGTACAGGCACGCCACCCGCAACGGACCGATGTGCTCCGGCAGTGGCCACAGCAGGACATGCTGTGCGGCCTCGGCCACCGACCGGACCTGGGCCAGCTGTTCACGGTGCCGGTCCCGGATGGCGCGGTAGACCACGATCATCACCGACAGCACGGACAGGGTGAGGATCTGCACGATGTGGTTGGTGGTGCCCAGCCCGCCGTGCAGGACGGCGATGATGACCTGCGCGAGCACAGCGAGCGCCCCGACCAGGCCGGTCAGCCGGGGCCCGGCGAACGAGGACGTGAGCGCGGGCGCGATCACCAGTGCGGGGCCGAGATGGATGCTCTCGGGGGAGTGGATGTCCACGATCATGATCGCGACGATCAGCGCGACGGGGAGCAGCAGGAGGGCATGGTTCGACCGCCACTGCTCTCGTAGCCCCGCGACGGCCGATTGCCGGAGACCCATGCATACCACCCTGCCTCGCCATCGGTCGCGCGGCCACCGGGTGAAGGCCGCGCCCGCCCTGGTCGGGACGTCGCCGCCGTAAACGGGTCCGTGCCGGGTACTCGGCGCGATGACCAGGATCCGAGCGGCGGGCCCCGGCCGGTCGCGGTTCGATCAGCCGAAGGAGGCGCAGATGAGCACGGTCAAGGAAACGGTGGAGGTCGAGGTTCCCCTCCGTACCGCCTACAACCAGTGGACCCAGTTCGAGCAGTTCCCGAATTTCATGGAGGGTGTCGAGGAGGTCAGGCAGCTCGACGACCGCCACAATCACTGGACCACCAAGATCGGCGGCATCCGCCGGGAGTTCGACACCGAGATCGTCGACCAGCTTCCCGACGAGCGGATCACCTGGCGTACGACCAGCGGTGACACCCGGCAGAAGGGCTCGGTCCGCTTCCAGCGCGTGGACGACATGCACACCCGGGTGGAGCTCGTGATGGACGTCGAGCCCGCCGGGGCCGTGGAGCGGACGGCGGACACCCTGGGCGTCATCAACCGGCGCGTCAAGGGAGACCTGCGGCGCTTCAAGGAGTTCATCGAAGAGCGCGGGAGCGAATCCGGAGCCTGGCGGGATCGGATCCGGCCCGGTGACCCCGGCGGCCCCGGTCCGATCGGCTGAGGCCGTGGCTCCGCGGCGCCCCCGCCGTCTCCGGCGGCCGGGGCGCCGCGCTGTGCCGCCGTCCTCGGGCCCGCCCGGTGTGCCGTGGGCGGGGGCGGCCGTCCGCTCAGGGATGCAGACCGTCGAAGCCGATCCGCAGATGGCGCGGGCCGCGCAGCACCGCGTTCTGCCGGTAGGGGGGAGGGTCTTCCACCAAGTGGGGGTTGCCGAGACGGCGGGCCAGTTCGGACAGCGCGATCTGTGCCTCCAGCCGTGCGAGCGGCGCGCCGAAGCAGCTGTGGATGCCGCTGCCGAAACCCAGATGCTGGATGTCCCCGCGGTCGGGGTCGAACCGGTCGGGGTTCCTGAAGCGCTCGGGGTCCCGGTTGCCCGCGGCCAGCATCAGCCAGATCCGTGAACCCTTCGGGATGGTGATGCCGCGCACGTCGATGTCCGCGATGCAGGTCCGCTGCGGCACGAGCTGCACCGGTGGCTCATAGCGCAGCAGTTCCTCCACGATGTTGACGGACAGTCTGGGATCGTCGCGCAGCCTCTCGAGGTACTCCGGGTGGCGCAGCAGGGTGAGCATGCCGTTGGTGATCAGGTTGACGGTCGTCTCATGACCCGCGATCAACAGCAGCACCGCGGTGCTGAGTACCTCCATCGTCGTCATGGGGCCGTCCGGGCCATGGCTCGTGACCAGTTCGGACAGCATGTCCCCGGTGGGCTTCTTGCTCCGTTGCTCGACCAGCTGGGCCAGATACATACCCAGCTGCATCCGTGCATCCTGCGCCGCACTCCTGCGTTCGGCGTCCTCCCTGCCGGTGTCCGGGTCGAGGCTCGCCACGATCGGGTCGACCCAGGCGCGAAAGCGCGGCTCGTCCTCGCGTGGCACACCCAGCAGCCGGCAGATCACGGTCACCGGGAAGGGATACGCGAACTGATCCACCACATCGATCTGCCGGGTCTCTCCGAGGCCGTCGATCAGCTCGGAGACGATCTCGGCCAGTTCCCCGCGCATCGATTCGATCTTGTCGGGGCTGTGCGGGGGGCCGAAGGGACGATTGGCGATCCGGCGCAGCCGGTCGTGCTCCGGAGGGTCCTGCCGGATGAAACTCGGCGGCAGCCCCGTCTCCGCCCCGCCCATCTCGTCGGCGCCCGCGGCGGCGAGGTTGGCGGCGTCGGAGCTGATCCTCGGGTCGTGCAGCAGGTTGAGGATGTCCCAGTAGGAGCTGACCAGGTACGGGCCGCCGTCCCCCTCGTGCAGCACCGGGGTCTTGCGGAGCTCCTTGTACAGCGGATACGGGTCGGCGCGATTGGTGTAGTCGGTGATCTGGCGCAGGAGCGACTGGTGCGTCATGAGGGATCCTCGGGGCGTGAGGTCGGGCCGGCTGTCGGTCAGTGGTGGGCCGGGGTGAAGACCAGCCGCCGGTCGGCCGGCGAGTAACCGCTCAGGGTCACCGTCGGTCCGTGGCTCGGCAGGGACGGGTCGGGGAAGTCGGACGGGACCGGCCGCTGGCCCTCGGGACGGCGGTCCACCGTCGGGAACTCCACCGGGAAGGGCGCGGCCATCTCGATCTGCCGCCGGTAGAACTCCAGCCAGCGTGTGTTGTCGAAGCTCACGGCGGCGATGACCCGCCCCTGGTAGCCGTACGCCCCGACGAAACGGCGCTCGGCCAGCGAACCCTGCGTGATCATGATCTCGTCGCCCATGGGCGGGACGCCGACCGACTTGATGTTCACGCCGAACTGCGACGACCAGAAGGCGGGCACCCAGATGTGCGGGCGCCGGTCGGCGCTGGCGTTGATCATGTTGTGCGCGGCGACCTCGGCCTGGCTGACGGCGTTGCCCCAGTGTTCGAGGGACAGAAACTGGTAGTTGAACAGCGGGTGCGGGGAGCGTGCCACATCGCCCGCGACATAGATGTCGTCGGTGACGATGCCCCGGAAGTCGAAGGCCCGGCACCCCGCGTCGCAGGCGATGCCCCGAGGGCCCGCGCCCAGCCCCGATCCGGCCAGCCACTCGGTGTTGCGGGTCGCGCCGAGCGACACCACCACCACGTCCGCCTCGACGATGTCGCCGTCGGAGAGATGCGCGGCCCGCACCCGGCCCGCCGGGTCGCCCTCCAGGGCGGTGACCATGACGCCGGTGCGCAGGTCCACGCCGTTCTCGCGGTGCAGTTCCGCCGCCACCGCGCCGATCACCCCGCCGAGCGCACCCACCAGGGGCGCGCCCCCGCGTTCCGCCACCGTCACCGCGATGCCCTGGTCCCGGCAGGCGGAGGCGATCTCCGACCCGGTGAAACCGGCGCCGATGACGAGCACACGGCGTGGCGAGGCCCGCAGCCGCCGCTCCAGCCCCACCGCGTCGTCGCGGGTCCGCAGCACGAAGACGCCGTCGAGCTGGGCCTCCGCCTCCTTGGGCCAGGGCCGGGCGCGTACGCCGGTCGCGATCAGCAGCCGGTCGTACTCCACCTCGTCCCCGTCCTCCAGCCGTACCCGCTTGGCCGACAGATCGAGGCCGGTCGCCGCGACCCCGAGGAGCCACTTGGCATCGATGTCCCGGCGCCGGGGAAGCTCGGTGTACTGGGAGGAGGCCTTGCCCAGCAGGACCGCCTTCGACAGCGGCGGGCGGTCGTACGGCTCGTAGGGCTCGTCGCCGATCATGGTCAGCGAACCTGTGAAGCCCTCCTCGCGCAGTGTCTCGGCCGCGCGCAGTCCCGCGAGGGAAGCGCCCACGATCACGATCCGGCCCTCGCGCCGCAGCCATGCCAGATGGTCGTCAGCAGTCATGGGAGGCCTCCTGACCGGCCCGGACCGGCGGGTCGGCCGCGTCGTCCAGGCCCTCGTCCGTGATCGCCTGCACGGGACAGGCGGCCACGGCGCGCGCCACCTTGTCCCGGTGCTCCTCCTCGGCGCGCGGGTTGTAGACCAGGGACTCCTCACCGTGCATGGTGAAGACTTCCGGCGCCATGAACGCACACTGCGCATAGCCCTGGCACCTGTTGAGATCGACGACAAGCCTCATCACCACGCGCCCCTTCCGGCGACCAGGTCCGCCGGGCGCCTCACGCTCCGCGGGCACCCCCGGACGGCGGTCATCTCCCCACGCCAGCATGGGAGACCCGGGGGGACCGGCGCTCGCGGGGTGGGCCGGAGGAGTGAGGGCGGGCCCGAGGAGCGGCCGCTCCCGGCTCCGCGCCCCGTCTCAGGCCGCCGCCGGAGCGCCGGGCCGGGAGTGGCCCCACGCCGTGAGGATGTGGACGCTGACCAGCAGCGCCCACGCCGGGAACACCAGCTCCGACCAGGGGACGGCGGTCGCGACGAAGAGCAGCGTCAGGACGGTCAGAAAGCCCAGCAGGGCGAGCCAGCGGGGGAGCACCCCGATGCGGTACGCGATCGCCGACAGGGAGCAGGTGCAGACGGCCGCCATCCGCATCGCGTAGTCGATCATCAGCGTGTACGCGAAGTGACGGCCGTAGGCCCACGTGGGACCTCCGGGGGCGCCACGGGACGGGGGGGTGGTGTCCAGCACCGCCGCGGCGGCCGCGGCGGCCTCGAACAGCGTGGCCACGAAGATCAGCCCGCTGCCGAGGAACACGGTGGCGAGGAACTTGTCCTCCGCCGCCCCGATATGGGTCCGCACGACGCCGACGAACCACAGGAAGAAGATCCCGGCGAACGGGACGAGCCCGAGCGCCGCCCGCACCGAGCTGAGCCGCACGGGATCGGCCGACGCCTCCGGGGCGGGCGCGTCGGCGCCCTCGGGGATGCCCAGCCGGATCAGCACGATCATGGCCGTGAGCAGGACCGCGAAGACGACCCCTGCCAGCCCGGCGGCGCGTGGGGTCTGTAGTACCTGCTGCCTCGGCTCCGTTGTCTCCATGGGCGCTCGCTTCCTCCGTGCCGGATCTTGGCACCAGCAAGCCGCCGGCCGGAGGGGGCCGCCACCGGAGGGCGGCCGAACGGCAGACCATGACCGGCTTCGCACGGCGGTGGGGCCCGGCGTGTCGGTCCACGCCGTGAGCGCGCTCCGGACGGATGGTCACCGCCCCCTTGCTTCGGAGCGTCCGGTGACGGAAGTCCCCGGCCGAGAACCGGACTGACGGGCCGTCGGCAGCCAACGCGCCTTGTGCGCGAGGAAATTGACGCCCGAGCAGGTTGTCGGCATCCGGTGGGCCGCGCTCGGCCGGCAAGGCGTCCCGCAGTGGGCAATGACGCCGTGACCTGGCGAAATGACGAGGCGTCAGTGGCGGCGCTGCTCCGATCGGATTCATCCTCATATTGTCGGTATGTCCTGTATGACACGGATCGATCCGATATGTAATTTCAATCACGCATCGGTTCACAGCCGACGTGTCTGAGAACAGGAGAAGTGACATGGCAACGCGTTCCATCGCTGTTACTGCGGCCGTCGCGGCCGGCGCGGCCCTCGTGGCCACCGGCATCACGTACGCTTCCGCTGCCTCCGAGCCGGTCCAGGCTGCCCCCCTCGCTGCCCCTCAGGGGAGCAGTGGAAACAACAACAGTAACAACAACGACAACTACAACAACGACAACAACTCCAAGGGCAACGAGGGCCACCACCACGAGCACGGGGAAGAGCACGAGCACGAGCGCCACCACCACGGCGAGGGGCGCATCTTCGTCAACGAGCGGGAGTACTCCCCCCACGAGAGCAGCTGCATCACGGTCGTCAGCGGCCTCGGAGCGAACAGCCTCAACATTCGTAACGACAGCAAGAAGTTCGTCGAGGTCTTCAACGGCGCTACGTGCGACAACGGCGCCCCCATCGCCACGGTCGGCCCGCACAGCTCCAGCAACGGCCTGTTCCCCCGCCGCGTCCGCGGCGGCGTGAAGGTCAAGCACGGTGTGGTCGGCAGCATCCGGATCGTGCACCGTTTCGACGAGGATCACGGCGACAACGACAACGACAACGACGACGAGGGCAACTCGTACGAGTACGACTACAGCTACAGGAACAACAACAGCAACGACAACAGCACCACCACAAGCAGCCCCGCCCCCGGCAAGTGACACCCACTCGCCTCATACCGCAGAACGAGAACCCCGGCCCGCCGGAATCGGGCCGGGGTTCCGGTCTGTGTGGCCGTCGACCGGCGCGTTTCACCCTAGGACGTCGGCAGGCCCCCGCATGGACGCATCTCATCTCGGCAAAGAGTGTGAAAGTCGCGTAAACCCCCCGAATGGGGGAATCTTGTACAGGGCAGAGGCATTACAGCACTCGTGGAGAGGAGACGACAGCGATGTCGTATCCGCATCACTCCAGTGAGATGGGCACGCACCCCGAGATAGCCGAGATGCGGGAACGGCTCGAGCGTGCGGCCTCCGGCAAAGCGGTCATCATCGAGGGTCTGATCATGCTGGCGGGAATCTACGCCGCCATATCGCCCTGGGTCATGCACTTTTCGGGGGCTGAGCCCAACCTCACTGTGAACAACCTGATTGTCGGCCTGACCATCGGCCTTATCGGAGTCGGTCTGGCCATGATTCCGGAACGGATGCTCCGCCTGGCGTGGCTGGCCATTCCGCTCGGTGTCTGGCTGGTGATCTCGCCCTGGGTGGTCACCACCGGCCACGGCGCACGCGCCGGCATCATCTGGAGCAACTGCGTGGTCGGCGCGGTGACGATCCTGCTGGGTCTGGCCGCAATGGGCCTGACGATCGGCGTCGCCAACCGCACGCACCGGTGAGCTGGAGGGCCGGGAGCGCGGCCCCGACCGGGGCTCCGGTCGAGCCGTACCCCACCTCGCCCACGGCATGTGCCCCGCCATCGCCATGAGCGCACCGTTCGCCTGAGCGCGGCGCGCCGTACCCCACCGTATGCCCTGAGCAGGGTCCGGTACGGCGTCGGCGCGCTCGAACGGCGGCCGCACCGCAGAGACTCAAGCGGCGGCCGCTCCGTGAAGCTCAACCGGCGCCCGCACGGCAGAGTGCGAGCACCCGGGTGAGGACGTCGTCGCGGAAGAGCGTGCGCCCCCGGGCGACCCTGCGGTCCCGGTCGGGGCCGGCTGCGGTGAGCCGCCCCAGTGAGCCGAGCAGTCCGGCAGCGTCCGCGGCGAACTCCGAGAGGCCGAGTTCGGCCATCCTTCGTACGCCGTCCGCGCCGTGGCCCGGCAACGGGCGATAGCCCACCACCGGCAGTCCCGCGGCGAGGGCCTGCACGGCCGTCTGTCCGGCGGCGTTGTCCACCAGGGCGCCCGCCGCACGCAACAGACCCGGCATGTCGGACACCCAGCCCAGCGCGACGGTGCCCGGCACCTTGGCCAGCTCGTCACGGAGCCTTTCGTTCCGGCCGCACAGCACCACGGGCAGAAAGCCGTGCCCGGCCAGCAGCGCGGAGGTCGATGCCAGCTGCGAACCGACGCCCCAGGCGCCCGCGGAGAGCAGGACGGGCGCCCGCCCCGGGGCGTGCCGGGCGAACCGCGCGGACCACTGGGCCGCGCCAGGGGCGGCCGCGAGGAACTCGGGGGCGACGACCGCGCCGGGCGCCTCGGCGGGTACCGAGAGGTCCTGGCGCACCTCCCGCGCGGCCTCGTCCGTGAGGCAGAAGTACGTGTCGTTCCCCGGATGGAGCCATTGCCGGTGAACGGCGAAGTCGATCACCAGAACGGCGCTGGGCACCGCGAGCAGTCCCTTGGCCCTGAGGTGGCCGGTGAGCTGTGCGGCGAGATGGAAGACGGGTACCACCGCGTCCGCCCCGGTGCGGTCCGCCAGCTCCCGCAGACGCTGCCCGGCCAGTCGGGCCAACGGCACACCACTCGGGCGGCGGCCCCTCCCGCGCCGTAGAAAAGTGCGGTACAGGGCGCCGTACGCCCAGGGATAGTGCCGTACGGACGACCGGTAGAAGCCCCGCAGTCCGGGGCCCAGGCCGTACGGCAGGAGGGCCAGAACGTCCACGATCTGGGCGTGGTGGCCGTGCTGTACGGCGCGGCGAGCCAGTTCCGCGGCCACCGTGTCGTGCCCGGACCCCATGCTCGCGCTGACGATCAGCAGCCGTCTCGGCGCGTTCATGGAGCGCGCCGCTCACCGGCCACCGAGGGGGCCGCGGCGACCGCTCGCGTCGCCTGCCGTCGCCGAGCAGGGAAAAATACAGCCATCAGTACCGATTGTCCCTTTCCAAGGTCTTCCCCACACATCCATGCGTTCCGAGCTTCGGGGTGAGGCGGGCGGGTACCCGTCCCGCTCCGGCCGGAACCCGGGAGCAGTAGCCGTCCCGCCCGCCCGTCCGGTTTCGCCGTCGCAGCCGAGGTCAGCCGCCATGTCCCATGCTCCCTCCCGCGCACGATCCGTCCCCGGCCTGCCCGTGGCCACGCCGGGCCCGAGCGCCCGCCCGGGCCGCCGGGGGTCCGCAGGCCGGGCGGTCACCCGGGGCACGGCGCTCGTGACCGGCGCGTCCTCCGGGATCGGCGCCGCCGTGGTCGGCAGGCTGGTCGCCGAAGGGGGCTGGAGTCTGGTCCTGAACGGCCGTGACGTGCCACGGCTCACGGGTGTCGCCGCCCAGGCGTCGGCCGCCGTCTTCCCCGCGGACCTCACCCGGCCGGGCGCCGACCGGCGGCTGGCCGAGTTCGCCCTCCGACGCGTCGGCCGGGTGGACCTGCTGGTGGCCGGTGCGGGCATCGGCTGGGCGGGTGATTTCACCACCATGCCCCCGTCCGCCATCGCCGAGGTGATCGAGGTCGACGCGCTCGCCACGATGCGCCTGGTGCGGCATCTGCTCCCGCACATGGTCGACGCCGGTTCCGGACGAATCGTGATCATCGGTTCCTTCGCGGGCACCGTCGGCGTCCGGGGCGAGGCCGTCTACTCCGCCGCCAAGGGAGCACTCGCCACGTTCGCCGACGCCCTGCGCTACGAGGTGTGGGGCACCGGCGTGGGCATCAGCCTGGTGATCCCGGGGGTGGTCGACACCCCGTTCTTCGACCGCCGGGGCGTGCCCTACCGGCGCAGCAGGCCGAGGCCGGTGCCGGCCGAGCGCGTCGCGGACGCGGTCTGGCGTGCCGCGGTCCGCGGCCGGGACGAGATCTACGTCCCCGGCTGGCTGCGTCTGCCCGCCCGGGTGCGCGGCGCGGCGCCGGGCCTGTACCGGCGGCTAGCGGCCAGGTTCGGGTGAGTGCCGGGTGAGCGTCCTCACCGTCGTCCTCGCGCTGTTCACCGCGCTCTCCAACGCCTCGGCGTCCGTGCTTCAGCGCCGGGCGGCGACGGACCAGGCCGAAGGCGGCCGGGGAATCCGGCAGGCCGCCCGCTGGCTCGCCCAGGTGCTGCGCCGGCCGCACTGGCTGGCGGGCACCGGTCTGCTCGCGCTGTCCACCGTGCTGCAGGCCTCCGCGCTGGCCGTCGGCAGTCTCTCCGTCGTCCAGCCCCTGCTGGCCAGCGAACTGCTGTTCACCCTGATGGTCGGAAGCGTGGTCTTCCATCGGCGCCCCGACCGCCGTACCTGGCTGGCGTTCGCGGCGCTCGCGGCCGGGCTCGCGCTCTTCCTGGGGGCGGCGGCCCCCTCGGCCGGGCGGACCACGGCCGTGGCGGGCCGCTGGCTGGTGACGGGAACGGCGGTGCTGTGCGCGGTGGTGGTGCTCGTCGTGGCGGCCGTCCCGGTGACGGGATCGCCGCGTGCGGTGCTGCTCGGCCTGGCGTCGGCCGTGTCCTTCGCCGCCACCGCCGCGCTCATGAAGGAGGTCGTCGGGCAACTCGGGCAGGGTGTCGATGTCGTGGTGACGCACTGGCCGCTCTACGCCGGGATCGCCGCCGGAACGGTCGCCTTCCTGTTGCTGCAGAGCGCGTTCCGGGCCGGATCGCTGTCGGCCTCGCAGCCGGCTCTCACCCTGGGGGACGCGGTGACCAGCGTGGCTCTGGGGTGGGTGCTGTTCGAGGAGCGCATCGCCCTCGGGGTCCGGGTGCTGCCCGAGGTGGTCGGCGTGGCGCTCATCGGGGCGGGCAGCGTGGGCCTGGCGAGCGCCCTGGCCGCCGGCGGTGCCTGGGACACGGCGCCGATACGGCGGAACGGCCCGGGCCCCGGCGCCCAGGAGCCGACACCACAGCGGTCGTGAACGGGCCCGGAGTCGAACATCGACGAGGCCTGCCGAGTCCTCGGACCGTGGCGTCTCCCGGAGTTCGTGGACGAGTCGCGGGCGCACCCGGTGTGGGTTGCGGCCCGTGCCGCGCGGGCGTTACCTGGAAGGAGCCCGGCGGTGAGAACGAGAGCGCCCAGGGGCCACGGCACAGACCGCTGGCCCGCGCCTTTCTGTGTGCCCCGGTAGCGCCCCGACCGTCGCCGCCGTCATGCCAGCGTGCGACGCGGAGGTGACCCAGGTGAAGGCCGTCGTCTACGAGAAGCCTTTCAATGTGACGGTGCGCGAGGTCGACGATCCGCAGATCGAGCATCCGAACGATGTGATCGTGCGCGTCACGTCGACCGCGATCTGCGGCTCGGACCTGCATATGTACGAGGGGCGTACGGCTGCGGAGTCGGGCATCGTCTTCGGCCACGAGAACCTCGGCATCATCGAGGAGTTCGGCAGCGGTGTGGTCTCCCTGTTGCAGGGTGACCGTGTCGTGATGCCCTTCAACGTCGCCTGTGGATTCTGCAAGAACTGCCTGGCCGGCAAGACCGGTTTCTGTCTGACGGTGAATCCCGGCTTCGCCGGCGGAGCCTACGGATATGTGGCGATGGGTCCCTACAAGGGCGGTCAGGCGGAGCGGCTGCGGGTGCCGTTCGCGGACTTCAACTGCCTGAAGCTGCCGCCGGGGCGCGAGTTCGAGAACGATTTCGTCCTGCTCGCCGACATCTTCCCGACCGGTTACCACGGCTGTGAACTCGCCGAGGTGTCCACGGGTGACAGCGTGGCCGTCTACGGTGCCGGGCCGGTGGGACTGATGGCGGCCTACTCCGCCCTGCTCCGCGGTGCGGCGAAGGTGTTCTGCGTCGACCGGGTGCCCGAGCGGCTCGCCAAGGCGGAGGAGATCGGGGCCATCCCCATCGACTTCACCCAGGGTGACCCGGCCGAGCAGATCAAGGCGCAGACGAACGGCGAGGGCACCGACAAGGGCGTGGACGCCGTCGGTTACCAGGCCCAGGCGCACGACGCGAGCCACGAGGAACCCGCCGTCGTCCTCAACGCGCTCGTCGAGACCGTACGGCCGACCGGCCTGCTCGGTGTGCCCGGCCTGTATGTGCCCTCCGACCCGGGCGGACCGGACGACCACGCCAAGCACGGCCAACTGCTCGTCTCCATCGGCAAGATGTTCGAGAAGGGGCAGCAGATGGGCACCGGTCAGTGCAACGTCAAGCAGTACAACCGTCAGCTGCGCGACATGATCATCGCCGGTCGGGCCAAGCCCAGCTTCGTGGTCTCCCACGAGCTGCCGCTCGACCAGGCGCCGCAGGCGTACGAGAAGTTCGACAAGAGGGTCGAGGGCTACACCAAGGTGGTCCTGCACCCCGGCCACGCCCTGGCGGCCTGACGGCCCACGACACGCCCCGGCCGGTGCCCCGCCGGCCGGGGCGTGATCTGTCAGCACAATGCCGTAACTCCCCTGTGCGGCACGCTTCGTTGTGCTCCCGTGCGCCCCCTTGGGCAGAGGAATTCGGGCGGCCGTACGGGTTGCACTGGACGGGAAACGATTCAAGTGCCCCGCAGTCGGGACGTTTCACCGACTTCCATGTGCTGACCGAGGCAGGTGGTATTCCATGAGCGCTTCCATGCCCACCCAAGAGCGAGTCTGGAAGAGTGGAACTGCGCCAGGCATATTCCCATTCGTGGGGCACGGCATCTCCCTGTTCCGCCGGCCCCTGGCCTTTCTGAATTCCCTGCCCGCGTACGGGGATGTGGTCGAGATACGCCTCGGCGCCCAGCGCGCCTGGCTGGCCTGCCACCCGGAGCTGGTCCACCGCGTGCTCATGGACGCCCGCACCTTCGACAAGGGAGGCCCGCAGTACGACAGGCTCCGGCCGCTGATGGGCAACAGTCTCGTCACCTCGGCCCATGAGGAGCACCGACGGCAGCGCAGGCTCCTCCAGCCCGCCTTCCACCCCTCCCGCATCACGGGCTACACGCAGATCATGGCGGAGGAGGCGGAGGCGGTCTGCCGTACGTGGCGACCGGGGGAGACGGTCGATGTCAGCGCGGCGATGCTGGCACTGACCACCCGGGTGACCAGCCGGGTCCTCTTCTCGGACTCGCTCGACGCGGCGGCCGTCGCCGAGGTGCGGGACTGTCTCGCCGCCCTGGTCCGGGGCCTGTTCATCCGTACCGTCGTGCCCGTCGCCCCCCTGTTCCGGATACCGGCACCCGCGAACCTCCGCTATCGGCGGGCGTTCGACCGCCTGCACGCCATCACCGACTCCGTCGTCGAGCAGCGCCGCCGGAGCAGTCCTCGCGACGACCTGCTGGGCACCCTGCTGTCGGCCGAGGAGGAAGACGGGCCCGCGTCCCCGGTCACCGCGCAGGAGATACACGACCAGCTGATCACCCTGCTGCTCACCGGAGTCGAGAGCACGGCGATGTGCCTGGGCTCCCTCTTCGGCCTGCTCCCCGCTCATCCGGAGGCCGAGCGGCGACTGCACTCGGAGATCGACGCGGTGCTCCCGGGAGGCCGCCGGCCCGGGGGCGAGGACCTGCCGCGCCTGGTCTACACCCGCTGTGTCGTCGCCGAGACCCTGCGGACGTATCCGCCCGGCTGGCTGTTCACCAGGATCACCACCCGGGACACGGAGCTCGGCGGAGTGCGGCTCCCGAAGGGGACCACCGTCCTGTACAGCCCCTACCTCCTGCACCACGACCCCGCGTCCTTCCCGGAACCGGACCGCTTTCTCCCGGAGCGCTGGCTGCCGGGGCCCGGCGCGGCAGCCCGGCACGGCGCCATGCTCCCCTTCGCGGCGGGCAGCCGTAAGTGCATCGGTGACACGTTCGCCCTGGCGGAGGCCACGCTGGCCGTCGCGGCGATCGCCGGCCGCTGGCGGCTGCGGCCGCTGCCCGGACACGCCGAGCAACCGCGCCCCGCAGCCACTCTCGGGCCCAGGGCGCTCAGGATGATCTGCGAACCGCGCTCCCACGAACCGGCCACCGAACCGCGGCCGCACGGCACCACCGCCCGGGACCCGGGCCCCGCGCACTCGGCTCCCGCACCTTGAGCGGACCGGCCCCCGTCCAGCGCACCGCTCTCTCGGGACCGGAGCGAGGCTCCCCCGCAACCCGGACGGCGGTGACGTACAGCTCACGGGACTTCTCCAAAGAACCGGAAAGCACCGGAAAGAAGGTGAGAACGGTGACCACGGCGCACGAGGGCGGCCCGGCCGCGTCGCCCGTCCGGATACCGGCGGCGAGCCTGAAGGACCTGATCGAGACCCGGCTCCACATGCCCTTCCCCTTTCTCAGCAATCCCTACGAGGAACAGGCCGCGGCGGGCGTGGACCACTGGTTACGCGCCTGCGGGCTGACCGACGACCCGTCGGTGGCGGCGATGATCGCCCACACCCGCCCCGCCCAGCTGGCGTCCTACAACGGCCCCACGATGGACCCGGACATCCTCCAGGTCACGGCCAATCAGATCGCCTATCAGTTCGTCTTCGACGACCGGGCGGAGGAGGTCGGGCGACGGCGGCCGGGCCGGCTGATGCCGATGCTCTGCGAGAGCGTCGGCATCCTGCGCGACGGCCGGCCGCCGAGCACCCCGCTCGGGGCGGCCCTGGCTGATCTCCGGCGCCAGGTGACGGAGCGCTGCACCCCCGACCAGGCCGAACGCTGGGCATGGGCGGGCCGTGAGTATGTGCACGGCCTGCTGTACGAGGCGGTGGCCCAGGAGGACCCCGAGGGCCCCGGCATCGGGCTGTGCACCTCGATACGGTCGCTCATCGCGGGCGTGGAGCCCTTCTATCCGCTGTGCGAGGCCGCGCTGCCCGGCGAGTTGACGCCGGAGGAACTCGGTCACCCGGCCGTACGGCGCCTGCGTCGGCTGTCGGCTGACGCGGCCGTGTGGATTCCCGACCTGTTCTCCGCGGTCAAGGAACAGCGGCTGGGCGGAGTGATCAACTTGGCCCTCGCCTACCGCCGGGAGCACCGCTGCTCACTGGAGGAGGGGGTGATCCTGGCGGTGCGGCGCATCAACGACACCATCGGCGAGTTCGAGCGGCTCTTCAAGGAGACCGAGCCGGAGTTGAGCGCCCTGGGCATCGGCTATGTGAACGGCATGGCCGGCTGGATTCGCGGCTGTTACTACTGGTCCCGCGGCGTACCGCGCTATGCGGACACGGCCGCCGTACCCGTCGGCTCCCTGGAATAGGATTTTCGGCTTCCGCGCCACATCCGGGGCACACATCGGCATCCGTCCCGCAGGAAACTCGATTAACGTCCGTTACCCGAGGCACGGAAGGCCAAAACACCGAAATGGGTGATTCACTCTTTTCGTAGGCGAGGAACCTCCAAAACCTCTACTCGGCGTCCACCTGGGCGTACGCTCGTCGCTGTCGTCCGAAGCCGACGGCAGGAAGCGGCAGAGCACATGGTGGACGCAACCTCCTATCCGGTCATCGAGCGCCGGCCCCTGTTCGAGCGTCATCGGGAACTCCATGGCCTCGATGCCGCGTTCTCGGACCTCTGTGAGGCCGCCGACGGCCTGCCACGGGGGCGGCGGGGCGGGCTGCTCGCCTTCACGGGTTCGGCCGGACTGGGCAAGACGACCCTCCTCACGGAGGCGCGCGTGCGCGCCGTGGCACGGGGATGCACGGTCCTCTCGGGCCACGGCGGCGAGAACGAGCAGGGCGTGGCCTTCCGCCTGGTCCGCCGCCTGCTGCAACCCGCCCTGGCGGCCATGGAGGAGCCGGAACGCCGTGAACTGCTGGGGAGTTGGTACGACATCGTCGCCGCGGCCCTCGGCATCGAGGCGCAGGATGCCGCGCATGTGCCGGATCCGACCGCGGTGCGCGACGGTCTCGACTGGGTCCTGACCCGTCTGGCGGTGCGCAGGGCGCCCCTCGTCCTGCTCCTGGACGACATGCACTGGGCCGACGAGGAGTCGCTGAGCTGGCTCGCCTCCTTCGCACCACGGGCGGAGGACCTGCCCCTGCTGACCGTCGTCGCCTACCGGCCCGACGAACTGCCGCCCGGAGCGGCCGCCTTCCGCTCCCTCGCGGAACGGAACGGCAACCGCCCCTACTCCCTGGCGCCGCTGACCGCCGGCGGTGTGGCCCGCATCCTCCGGGACGAACTGGGGGAGCAGGCCGAGGACGGGTTCTGCGGCGAGTGCTGGGCCATCACCGGCGGAAGCCCGTTCGAGACGGTGGAGCTGGCCGTGCGGCTCGGTGAGCGGCGCGTCAGAGGCACCCCGCGGGACGTGCCCGTGCTGCGCGAACTCGCCTCGGCGGTCAAGGGACCCGGACTGGCCGAACGCCTCCAGCGCCTCGGCACCTCCACCGTCCGCTTCGCCTGGGCCGCCGCCGTACTGGGGACGGCCATCCCGCGGGAACTCGCCGCCACCATCGCCGTGGTCGGCAGCGAGCAGGCCGACGAGGCGACCGAGAAGCTGCGCGCCGCCCGGATCCTGGCCGACGGTCAGGGACCGGGCGGCGTCCTCGAGTTCGCCCACCCACTGATCGCCACGGCCGTCTACCGGGCCATTCCCCCGGGCCTCCGGGTCGGACTGCACAACGCGGCCGCCGAGGCGATCCGCACCGCGGGCCTTGGGGCCGCCGCCGCGGCGCGGCATCTGCTGGAGGTGCCGTGCGAGGGCAACTCCGAGGCGGTCGCGTGCCTGCGGGAGGCCGCCCGTGAGTTTCTGCGGGCGGGCGCGCCGGAGGCCGCCCGGCGCGTCCTGACCCGGGCCCTGCGGGAGCCGCCCGCCCAGGAGGACCGTGCCGCCCTCCTCTACGAACTCGCCTGCTCCACCTTTCTGATCGAACCCACCACCACGGTCGGCTATCTACGCGCGGCACTCGCGGAGCCCGTGATCACCGACGAGCTGCGCGCCTCCATCGTCTACCGGCTGACCCAGGCGCTGGCCCACACCGACCGGATGGCGGAGGCCGCGTCCGTGGCCGAGCAGGAGGCGCGGCTGACCTCCCATCCGCGGATCCGGCTGCGCATGCTGGCCGACCACTTCCAGTGGAGCCAGTGCCGCACCGACGAGCCCGACTCCGCGGCCCGCTCCCGCAGACTGGCCAAGCTGGCCGAGCGGTTGACCGGCCGCGGACCGGAGGAGCGCTCCATCCTGGGCCTACGGGCCTGGGACGCCCTGTTGCGCGGCGAGCCGAGGGACACCGTGCTCAGGTATGCCGGGGAGGCGCTGCGCGGCGGACTGAGCTGGACCGACGAGCACCGGGGCTTCGAGGTGCCGGTCTCGGTCGCCCTGACGTTCATGTACTGCGACCAGCCGCGACGGGCCGAGGAGCTGTTCACCCAGGGCATCGCCGAGTGCGAGGCGAAGGGCTGGCGCGGCTCGCACCTCGCCCTCGGTCAGACGCTCTTCGGCTACATCCGCCACCACCGAGGCTCGCTCGCCGAGGCGGAGGAACTGGTCCGGGAGGGGCTGCGTATCGCCGACCGGGTCGACGAGGGCGTGCCCGCCCAGTGGTTCGCGGTCGGCATCCTCATCCAGATCCTGCTGGCGCGCGGACGGACCCCCGAGGCGCGTCGGCTCGCCGATGCGCACGGCTACGGCAAGGTGGTCCCGAACGCCGTCATCTACCCCGACCCCCGTACGGTGTGCGCCGAACTGCTCCTGGCCGAAGGGCGGCACGGCGAGGCGGCGGACCTGCTGCTCGACGTGGGGGAGTGGCTGGAGTCACGGGCCTGGCGCAATCCCGCGTGGTGCCCCTGGCGGCTGGACCTGGCCGCGGCGCTCGCCCCCACCGCTCCCGAGCAGGCCGCCCGCCACGCGGAGGAGGCCGTCGCGCGGGCCCGGGAGTTCGGCGCGCCGTCCGCCGTCGGCCAGGCGCTGCGCACCCAGGCCGAGGTCGCCGTCGGAGCGGCCGCGCTGGAACCCTATGCGGAGGCCGTGACCCACCTGGAGCGCTCACCGGCGGCGTACGAGCTGGCCCGTGCGCTGATCGGCCAGGGCGCCGCACTGTTCCGGAACGGGCAGCCACATGAGGCCGCCGACCGGCTCTACCGGGGCCTGGAAGGCGCCGTCCACTGCGGCGCCGAGGGCCTGGCGGCCCGAGCCAGGAGGGAACTCGCCACGGCCGGGCTGAGGCCGTTGCCCCTGCGCTACGCACAGACGGACACGCTCACCGCCCAGGAGCGCAGAGCCGCCGAAATGACGGCCCGCAGCCACTCGACGGCGGTGGTCGCCCAGGAACTCCATCTCACCGAACAAGGCGTGCGGCAGCTGCTCTCCTCCGCCTACCGCAAGATCGGCACCGACGCCACCGGACTGGCCGCGGCCCTGGAGCACTTTCCCCGCCCCCGGCCCTCCGGCGCCCGTGGGTGACCGGCGCGGTCGGTCCGCGCGATCCCGGCCGGGAGTTGCGCGACCACGGTGCATCCGGTCCACCCGCCCCCGCTGACCGCGCTGGGGCCCGGCACGCCGCGGTGGCAGAGGGCGTGGTGGCCGCCCTAGAGTGAAAGAACGTTCTCCGTCAGGTCCCGCGCGCCGAGCGGCCAGGCGGCCACCGCACCGGCTGCGGTGTGCAGCCGCCCGGGCCCGGCGCCGATCTACGGCCGCGCCCCAGCGCTCCGCTCGCGGCCGCTGGGAATGAGGTGTGGCCCATGGCCGGACGCCCCCGGGATCCCGTCCCCCAGCCGGTGCTGTCGCCGCTGACCACCGCGGCGATCTTCCTGGTGACGACGATCGACACAGGGGGCGAGCCGGTGGTGCGGGACGTGCTGGCCGATCTCACCGGAATACAGCGGGCCGTCGGTTTCCGGGCCGAGCCGGACGGAAGGCTGAGCTGTGTCCTCGGTATCGGCTCCGCGGCATGGGACCGTCTGTTCGCCGGGCCGCGCCCGGCGGAACTGCACCCCTTCCGGGCACTGTCCGGGCCTGTCCACCGTGCCGTGTCGACGCCCGGCGACCTGCTCTTCCACATCCGTGCCGCGCGGCTCGACCTGTGCTTCGCGCTGGCCGCCGAGATCATGGAGCGGCTGCGGGACGTCGTCACGGTGCGCGACGAGGTCCATGGGTTCAAGTACTTCGACGTGCGTGATCTGCTGGGCTTCGTCGACGGCACCGAGAACCCCACGGGCCCGGCGGCCCAGGCGGCCGTGCTGGTCGGGGACGAGGATCCCGAGTTCACTGGCGGGAGTTATGTCATCGTCCAGAAGTACCTTCACGATCTGGACACCTGGAACGCCCTTCCGGTCGAGGCGCAGGAGCTGGTCATCGGCCGCCGGAAACTGACCGACATCGAACTGGACGACGAGGTCAAACCGGCCGACTCGCATGTCGCCCTGAACACACTGGTCGACCCCGACGGCACGAAACACGAGATCCTCCGCGACAACATGCCCTTCGGCACCGTCGGCAAGGGCGAGTTCGGCACTTACTTCATCGGGTACGCCCGCACCCCGACGGTGACGGAGAGGATGCTGGAGCGGATGTTCCTGGGCGCGCCGTCGGCGGCCCACGATCGGATCCTGGACTTCTCCACCGCGGTCACCGGATCGCTGTTCCACGTCCCCACCAGCGACTTCCTGGACGACCTGCCCGATCCGCCCGGCGCGAGCGCGTCATGTGAGTCGGGCACGCCCCGCGAGGAGTCGGGCTCGCCGTCGTACGCGGTCCCGCCGTCCACGTACGAGGCCGGCACGCCCCTGGACGACGGTGACGGCGAGAGCGACACCGTGCCCTCAGTACCGGCGCGGGTTCCGGACGGGTCCCTCGGGATCGGCGACCTGAAGCGCTGTCATGAACCGTGGTCCTGAAGGGCGGTTGGGCCGATGAACAACCTTCACCGCGAACTGGCACCCGTCTCCGCCGAGGCGTGGGCCGATCTGGAGGAGGAAGCCCGCCGTACCTTCAGACGCCATGTGGCGGCCCGCCGGATCGTCGATGTCCCCGAGCCGGGCGGTTCCGAGCTGGCCGGTGTGGGCACCGGACACCTCCAGGCGGTCGACGGCCCCGCCGACGGGGTCATCGCCCACACCCGTCTCTTCCAGCCGCTCGTCGAGCTGAGGGTCCCGTTCACCGTGGACCGGCGGCAGGTCGACGACGTCGCACGCGGAGCCAAGGACGCCGACTGGCAACCGGTCAAGGACGCCGCCCGCCGGATCGCGTACGCGGAGGACCGGGCGGTGTTCGAGGGCTATGCGGCCGCGGGCATCGCCGGACTGCGCGACAGCTCCTCGAACCCGCGCCTGGTCCTGCCCGAGAAGGTACCCGAGTACCCCAACGCCGTCAGCCAGGCCGTGAGCGCGCTGCGGCTCGCGGGTGTCGACGGCGCCTACACCCTGGTGCTGAGCGCGGCGGCGTACACCGCCGTCAGCGAGACCTCCGACTACGGCTATCCGGTCATCAACCACATGGCCCGGCTTCTGGACGGCGACATCGTGTGGGCGCCCGCCATCGACGGAGCCTTCCTGCTGTCCACGCGGGGCGGAGACTTCGAACTGCGCCTCGGCCAGGACCTGTCGATCGGCTATCTGTCGCACGACGAGGACAGCGTCCGGTTGTACTTCCAGGAGACGCTGACCTTCCTGGTCCACACGTCTGAGGCCGTGGTGGCCCTGGAGACCCCGGGGACGCGTCCCACGGCACTGTGAAGCCCCAGTCACTCGCCTACGCCTGTCGTCCACCCGCCGCCCGGTGCCGGAACACGGCACGGGCCGCGATGAGCGTGGCGGCCGCGACGAGCACGAAGGGCAGCGCCCCGGCCCATGCGGGCGCCACCCGGCGCAACGCCATCGCGGCCGCCGCGCCGACGATGAGCGCTCCGAGCCGGGCGGGCACCCAGCCGTCGGGGCGGGACCGTCCGACGCCGTGCACGATGTAGGTGGCGAGCGTCCCGGTCAGATAGGTGGTGGGGGCGGCGGCCCGGCCCGCGGCCACCATGGTCGCGGCCTGCCCGCCCATGGCCATCGCGGCGCCGCACTGCAGGGCGTCCCGGGCCACCGCTCCGGGTGCGCCGCCCGAGGCCGCCCAGAACCCCGCTCCCACCGCGAGCAGCACGGCCTCGCCGATCAGACAGAACATCACCCGCGGGGGCCAGTGCGTGGCGACCTCCGCCCGGCCGTGGGTCACCCAGGCGACCAGCCCGGCGCCCACGCCGAACCCCGCCAGGGCCAGCACGGCGGAGGCGACTCCCGTACCGCGGCCGCGGCCGATCGCCATCCCCAGCAGGGCGAGATTGCTCGTCATGACACCGGCGAAGACATGGTCGAGCGCCGTGAACGAGATGGCCTCCACCGCACCGGACGCGGCCACCAGCACCACCACCGCGACGCACGTCGTGGGCCCCGGACCGTCGCCCGGCCTCTCGCGCTGCTCCATCGCCGCTCCTCTCTAGTCACCGAGGGTAGGTGCTGGTCATCCTCCGTGACGGGCGGCGCGGTCAGACTCTGCCCCAGCGGGCCAGCGCGAAGGAGAACAGCCCGAACAGAGCGAGCCCGGCCGCGACCAGCGCCAGCAGCCATGGCCCGAACGGCGTGCCGGCGAAGGAGCGCAGCGTGTCGTCGAGTCCCTTGGCGCGGTCGGGCCGGTAGTCGAGCGCCGCACGCACCGCGAAGCCCCCCGCCGCGGCGAGGACCAGCCCCCGCGCCGCACCACCCCCGACGCCGGTGAAGTCCACCAGCCGCCGGGCCCCCGGGGACATCTCGCCCAGCCTCAGCTCGGCGTGGAAGTCACGCCGAACGGCCTGGACCCCGGCCCACACGCCCGCCACCACGATCCCGATCCCGGCGGCGCCGACGATCCACTGTCCGGCGGGCATCCCCAGCAGCCCGGCCGTGACATCCCGGGACTGCTGGTCGCTGGAGCGGCCCTGGTCGCCGTAGCCCGCGGCGAACGACAGCACGGAGTAGGCGACGCACCCGTAGAACACGGACCGGACCAGGGCCGACAGCCGCTGCGTCGCCTTGCGGCCGTCCGGCCCGACCGAACCGAACACCGACTCCGACAGCCGCCACAGCGCCATGCCGGCGAATCCCGTGCCCAGGGCCCACAGGAGTACGGCGCCGAACGGCTCGTGCGCGATCCGGTCGACGGCACCGCTGCGGTCGGCCTGCTCCCGGCGGTCGCCGAAGGCGATCCGCAGCGCCAGCAGACCGACCAGCAGATAGATCACTCCGCACGCGGTCAGTCCCGCCCGGGCGGCGCCCCGCATCACCGGGCTCCGTGCCGCGCGCCGGGCCCGTGTCCGGCCGCCCCGGGTCATCGCGCTCGTGTTCATCTCGACCTCCCGCACAACCGGATGCCCCGGCCGGGGACGCCCATACGCCGCGCGGCGCCGCCCTCGCCGCCGCGGCGGCACGTCCGTCGGATGCTCCGGATCGGCCGGGAATGCAGGGGCGGGTGTCGCTGTTACAGAGCACGTAGCTGACATGCGCGAGTCAGGATCGCGGATGTGGGTGAAGGGAGGACCTCATGGCACGCAGCAGCGCGCGCCCGGTCGTCAAGCTGAAGTCGACGGCCGGTACCGGCGTCACCTATGTGACGCGCAAGAACCGTCAGCACCACCCCGACCGGCTGGTGCTCCGCAAGTACGACCCGGTGGCCAACCAGCATGTCCTCTTCCGCGAGGAGCGCTGACCCGGGTCCCGGTCGGCCCCGAGGCCACGGGACACACACGAACGGCCACGAGAAAGGAAACTCCCATGAGGCCTGGCATCCACCCCGAACTGCGGTCGGTGGTCTTCCGTGACCGCGCAGCGAACGTCTCGTTCCTGACCCGCTCGACGGCGGACTCGACCCGGACCGTCGAGTGGGAGGACGGCCACACCTACCCGGTGGTCGACGTGGAGATCTCGTCGGCGAGCCACCCGTTCTACACCGGCACCTCGCGTGTCGTGGACACCGCCGGCCGGGTGGAGCGCTTCGAGCGCCGCTACGGCCGCACGGCCCCGGCCCAGCGCTGACGACCGGCCGGACGGCCTGCGAGAGGAGAAGACAGTCATGAAAGTACGCAAGTCCCTGCGCTCTCTGAAGTCGAAGCCCGGAGCCCAGGTGGTGCGCCGCCGGGGCGTGGTCTTCGTCGTGAACAAGAAGAACCCGCGCTTCAAGGCCCGCCAGGGCTGATTCCGCCGCCCCGGACACCGGACAGACACCGGCCCCTCTCCGTCCCGCACAGAGAGGGGCCGCTCTGCTGTGTCCGGCCTCGCTCGCGCGACCGTACGGCGCGCAGGCACCCCGGCGGTGATCCGCCGTTCACAAGGTGTGTGGCCCCGGCGCGGCGTCTGCGTGCGGCCGAACGTGCCTCTTCTGGGCGCTCTTTGTGAGCCATGAGACCGGGGTGCCGTGGTCGGCGGACACCGCGCGGTTACATGACCCGGGATGCGCACGGAGGCGATTCCCGCCGGTCTTCCGCCGTGCCGGGCAGCCCTAATGGGAGCTGCCGGGTCGGAGAGACTCGGTGCCGTAGCCGCCAGCAGGTGAGCACTCACCAGCCCGGAAGCATCGGACTTCTGTGGTCAGACCGTGCCCCCGCTGGTCGGCCGGAAGGCCAGACCGCTGATGGGGTGGCGTGCCCGCCGAGCAGAGCGTGAGCACTGGATCCATTAGGGAGCGTGCCGCGTCTGACCAGGATGCGAGGGAGAAATGAGCGAAGCGGGCGGAGACAAGGAAGCCGGTACCGCCACGTACGACGTGATCGTGCTGGGCGCGGGCCCGGTCGGCCAGAACGTCACCGACCGCACGCGCGGGCGGGCTCTCCGTGGCCGTGGTGGAGCGTGAACTCGTCGGCGGCGAGTGTTCCTACTGGGCGTGTGTCCCCAGCAAGGCACTACTGCGGCCGGTGATCGCCCTGGCCGACGTCCACCGGGTGGACGGCGCCCGGCAGGCCGTGACCGGCCGGATCGACAGCGAACGGGTCTTCGGCCGCCGCAACCACTACGTCTCCGACTGGGACGACAGCGGGCAGGCCGAGGCGGTCAAGTCCATGGGCGCCGACCTGTTCCGCGGGCAGGGCAGGATCGACGGCCCCCGCCGGGTCACCGTCACCAGCGACGACGGCGCGCGCCGGACCATGACCGCGCGGCACGCCGTGGCCGTCGCCACCGGCAGTCTGCCGTCCCTGCCGGATCTGCCGGGCATCCAGGAGGCCCGGCCCTGGACCAACCGCCAGGACACCGACTCCAGCAACGTGCCCGCCCGCCTCGCGATCGTCGGCGGTGGCGGGGTCGGCGTCGAGATGGCCACCCTCTGGCAGGGCCTCGGCTTCCAGGTCACCCTGCTCGCCCGCCGCGCCCTGCTGCCCCGGATGGAACCCGTCGCGGGCGAACTGCTGGAACGCGGGCTCACCGAGGCGGGGGTGGACGTGCGCATCGGCCGGCAGGTGACCGCGCTACGGCGTCCGCAAGCGCAGGGGCCCGTCACGCTCACCCTCGACGACGGCAGCGAACTGGAGGTCGACGAGGTCCTGTTCGCCACCGGCCGGAGGGCCGCCACCGACGACATCGGCCTCGACACGGTCGGCCTGACCCCCGGGTCCTGGCTGGACGTGGACACGACCTGCCTGGTGCGCGACGTCGACGGCGACTGGCTGTACGCCTGCGGGGACGTCAACCACCGCGCCCTGCTCACCCACCAGGGCAAGTACCAGGCCCGCACCGCCGGAGACGCCATCGCCGCCCGTGCTGCGGGCCGCCCGCTGGACGACGCGCCCTGGGGCGACCACGCCACCACCGCCGACCAGCACGCCCTGCCCCAGGTCTTCCTCACCGATCCCGAGGCGGCGGCGGTGGGCCTGACCGCCGAACAGGCGGCCCGGGCCGGTCACCGCGTCAGAACCGTCGACGTGCCCTTCAACGCCGCCCAGGGCGCCAACCTCTTCGCCGACGGCTACCGGGCCACGCCCGGCTCGTCGTCGACGAGGACCGGGAGACCCTGCTGGGAGTGACCTTCTTCGGGCCGGGGGTCAGCGAGCTGCTGCACTCGGCGACTGTCGCGGTCGCCGGTGAGGTGCCGCTGAAACGGCTGCGGCACGCGATCGCCTGCTTCCCGACCGTCAGCGAGATCTGGC
Organism: Streptomyces sp. NPDC002573; assembly: GCF_042889625.1. Lineage (NCBI taxonomy): Bacteria > Bacillati > Actinomycetota > Actinomycetes > Kitasatosporales > Streptomycetaceae > Streptomyces > Streptomyces sp. NPDC002573. Next base: position 82,070 of record NZ_JBIARC010000014.1, read on the forward strand.
TCTTTCTCCTGGCCGCCTACCAGCGCGAACGCGGCTGAGCCCGACCGCCGGGGGCGCGCCCCACCGCGGTGCGTCCCCGGCCGGAGGTCTCAGCGGACGAAGTGCCGATGGGAGCGGCGGGACCAGCGGAACCCCGACAGCAACAGGGTCGCCGCGAAGACCACGACTCCGATGATCAAGAGGTAGAAGAGCCCCTTGAGGATCGCGCCGAGGAACCCGAGGACGACCGCCGCGAGGATCAGGAACAGGACAAACGCTAGGAACGCCATGAGGGAACACATCCTCCGGCCGGTGGTGCGGATGACGGATCGCCGACGTTCAGCGGGCCGGTCGGCGACATGACTGGTCAGCGGCGTGCGAGGCGGCGTCCACGCTCGGCGCCGGGCGCGTAGGCCTGGTCGTAGTGCTGGAAGATCTCCGCTTCGCGCTCGGCCGGCAGGACGTCGTCCAGGCCTATGGACGGCGCCTTCTTCACCAGCCCTCTGGAATGCGCCACTTTGACATAGCCCGGCCCGAGGGTTGCCTCGTCGAGGGGGACGAAGACGAGCCGCTGACGGGTCGGTATCCCGGTACGGACGGTGGCCATGGCCGGCGTGTCGGTGGTGGTGTCCACGTAGACCGCCTCCAGGGCCCCGATCTTGCGCCCTTTGGGGTCCAGCACGTCACGGTTGCGCCATTCGCGGATGTCGGCTGAATGGATCATGCCTCGCTCCTTGCGGCCCGCGGCCTCCCACAGCCACCCCCGAACCTGGGAGCGGTGTGCGAGAGCCGGCACTGTTTTCACTGTACGTCCCTGGAGCCTCGACCCGCAGCTACGGCGGCGGCCGCTGGTCAGCGCAGCGCCTCGTAGACGGAGGCCGTGGTCAGGCCGTAGGCGAGATGCGGCACCGCGTCCGACACCCATGACGTCAGGGGCCAGGAGGCCGGGTCGGGTCACCTTCAGCACGGTGGCCGGGAGGTCGCTGCCCGCCATGGCGGCCGCGCCGAGCAGCGGCCCGGCGGTCCAGAGCGACGGCGGGCCGGCCCAGCAGCGCCACAGCCCGTACGCACCGCCGATCCCGAGACCGATGACGTACCCAGCAGGGCGCCGACGGCCTGTTCACGGCTGGATCTCGCCTCCCCGTCACCCAGTGCGACACCGGTGCGCCCGGCGAGACGATCGGCCACCTCGGCGGGTACATCGCTGGACGAACGGCCCCGCAGCAGCATGTCGCCGTAGCCGACCAGGTTCAGTACGACGGTGCCGGCCGCCCCCGCCAGCAGGCCTTTGGTCACGGGCCCCATACGCGACACCTCCTCGGTTCCGCTGCGGCCGTGCCGGACAGACCCTTCGGGTTCCGCCCACGGGACCCGGCAAACGGAGCGGCGCCACGCCCGTCCCGTCACGGGCTTGCGGCGCCGGCGCCCGTCACGCGAGAGGAGGCCCGGCGCCCGCTGCGCGACGATGGTGGGGCGGGCCGCTCTCCCACGGCGGGCTTCACCGGAAGCAGGGCCGACCGATTCCGACCTGTCGCAGGGACCGCGGCCGGGAGGTGGTGTCATGTCGATCAGCCGGGTGGGACTCGTGGTGCACGGGGGCCGTCCACAGGCGGTCGCCGGGGCGCAGACGGTACGGGAGTGGTGCTCGCAGCACGGAATCAAGTGCGTCGACATCGATGTGTGGCAGGACGGCGCGAGTCGCCGGCACGCCCGGGAGGAGGTGCGGGCGGCGGGCGGTCCGGACCTCATCGTCACACTCGGCGGGGACGGTACGTTTCTGCGCGGCGCACGCATCGCAGCCAAGAACGACGCCATGGTGCTGGGCGTGGACGTGGGCAGGGTCGGCTTCCTGACCGAGACCCCGGTCACCCAGGTGGCGCAGGCACTGGAGGCGATCCAGGCAGGCCGGTCCGAGTGCGAGGAACGCATGATGCTGATGATGCGGTCCTCCAGGCTGCTGGAGATTCCCGTCGGCATGGAGCAGACCCTGTGCTACGGGCGGGGCCCGGCGCTGCCGCCGCCGCAGCCGCAGCCGGAGCCGGACGTCGCGGAGGACGACGGCTGGGGGATCCCGCTGGACGTCAACGCGCTGAACGACATCGTGGTGGAGAAACTCGCGCGGGACCGGCAGGTCAGCGTGGGGGTGTACTTCGCGGGCCGACTGCTCGCGTCGTACTCGGCCGACGGCGTCATCCTGGCCACGCCGACCGGCTCGACCGCGTACAGCTTCGCCGCGGGAGGACCGGTGCTCTCGCCACGGATGAAGGCCCTCGTCTTCACCCCCGTGGCCCCGCACATGGCGTTCAACCGCACGGTGGTCGCCAACCTGGACGAGCCGATCGCCCTGCTGGTGCTGCCCCACTCCGGGCGGGCCGCGGTGAGTGTCGACGGGCAGTCGCGCGGCATCCTGGAGCCGGGCGACTGGGTCGGGGTGGCCGCGGCGCCGCGCCCGCTGCGCCTGGTCAGGCTGGCCCCCGCCAACTTCTACGGGCGGCTCAGGGACCGGATGCGGCTCACCGACGCGCCCGCGACGGTCGCCGACGGTCCGGCGGCGCCCGTGTTCCGGCCCGCGGGCCCGCTGCCGGAGGATCTGCACGGCTACCACCTGCCTCCGGCACCGTGACCTGCCCTGTGACAGAACGTCAGCGGTGGGAGGCGAGGTAGCCGTTGCCGCCCCGACCGCGCCCCGTCGGTCAGGCGCTACGTGTGAAGACCGGGAGGTAGCCGCGGGACTGCCCGAGCGAGGTGGGGTGGTACGACTCGACGGGCGCCAGCAGGCTGACGCTGCGCACCCAGGGGCTGGAGGTGCAGATCTCGTGGTCCCTGAAGGCGCCGCGTACGTCGGCGAACGTGAATCCGTGGTCGGCGACCCGCTTCGCGATCACGGTGTCGAGGTGGTCGACGGCGTTGTTCAGCGCGGACCGTGAGGCGTCGGCCAGGCCGCCCGTGCAGGTGCCGTGGACCTTGTACAGATGCGGATAGCCGAGGACGATCACCCGGGCGGCCGGGGCCTTGCGCCGGATGGCCGTGTAGAGACGGTCCAGGTCGTGCGGGAGGGTGCTGTCCATGTAGGTGCGCGCCTCTGACACGGCCGACAGACACGCGGCGCTGCCGCGCAGCACACAGGTCGTCATCACATGGCCGAAGCCCGAGTCGCTGCCGCCGACGGTGACGCTGACCAGCCCGGTACGGGCACCGAGCGTGCCGAGCTGGTGGTCCATGACATCACCCGTGCGGGCGCCGTTGCACGCGGTGAAGCTGAACGACGACCGACGATGGGAAGCGGCCCACAGGGCGGGATACGCCCGGCTGCTGCGCAGGCAGTCGCCGCTGTTGGCGAAGTAGCCGCCGGCTCCCACCCCGGAGGAGTAGGAGTCCCCGAGGGCCACATAGCCCGTGCCCGCTGCTTCCGGGGCGGCCTGTGCCGCCGTGGTACCCGTGAGGGTGCAGACGGCGGACAGGAGGAGCGAGGACACACATGCCGCGATTCGGGAATGTCTCATAGCCTTCGCTTAGCACGTCCGGGCTGGTGGGGGCGGGCCCGGCGCCGTGGTGTCGGCGGCCCGTCGGGCGCCGTCCCGGGTCGTGGTCCTGTCCAAGTCGCGTGTGTGCTAGGGCACTTGAAGCCGACGGCGGGGGACAGCGGTGTGCGCTGTCCCGCGTGGACGTCACCCGTTGGGCCGTCACCCGTCCGGCCCTGTCTCCGTCGGGGCGCCGGTCCGGCCGTGGACCGTGCGGCCGCCGACCGCGCCGGGCCTCGCGCACCGCACCGCGTGCCGGATACCTATGGTGGGATGTGATGAGCCGTGACACCGAACGCCGTCGACCGGCCCCTCGGCCCGGATACGTGGCCGCGGCGTGCGTCTTCGCCGCCGGCATGATGGGCACCACCCTGCCCACGCCGCTGTACGGGCTGTACCGCCACCAGATCGGGTTCTCCGAGCTGACCGTCACCGTGGTCTTCGCCGTCTACGCGGTGGGCGTCATCGCCGCCCTGCTGGTGGCCGGTGACTTCTCCGATCTGCTGGGGCGACGCCCGGTGCTGCTGGCCGCGCTCGGGCTGGCCGCGCTCAGTGCGGTGTGCTTCCTCTGCGAGGCCGGGCTGCCGCTGCTGTACGTGGGACGGGTCCTGTCGGGGTTCTCCGCGGGCCTGTTGAGCGGCACCGGCACCGCGGCCGTCCTGGAGTTGGCACCGCCGGAGCGACGCACCCGCGCCGGTCTCGCGGCGACCGCGGCCAACATGGGCGGCCTCGGACTCGGTCCCCTCGTCTCCGGTGCCCTCGCCCAGTACACGCCCTGGCCGCTCAAGCTGCCCTTCCTCGTGCATCTGACGCTGCTGGCGGCCGCCGCCGTGGTCACCGTTCTGCTGCCGGAGACCGTACGCCGGTCCGGCCCACGGCCCCCGCTGCGCCCCCAGGGCATGAAGGTCCCGCCCGAAGTGCGCGGGGTGTTCGCGCCCTGCGCCCTCGCGGCCTTCGCCGGTTTCTCGCTGCTCGGCCTGTTCACCGCGGTCGCCCCGGCCTTCCTCGGCCAGACGCTCGGCGAGCGCAATCTGGCGGCGGTCGGAGCCGTCGTTTTCTCCGTGTTCTGCGCCTCGACCGGCGGACAGCTGCTCCAGGGGCGGGTGGGGACGCGCAGAGCCCTGCCGCTCGGCTGTCTGGTGCTCGTCGCCGGTCTCGTGCTCGTCGGGGTCTCACTGCTGCTGGAGTCGCTGCCGGTGCTCCTCCTGGGGGCCGTGACCGGCGGTGCCGGGCAGGGCATGGCGTTCCGGGCCGGTCTGACCGCGGTGAGCTCCGCGGCGCCCGAGACGCACCGGGGCGCCACCATCTCGGCGTTCTTCGTCGTCGCGTACGTGGGCATCTCGTTGCCCGTCGTGGGGATCGGCGCCCTGGCCGTGGCCCTCGGAGTGCGCGACGCAGGTGTGGTTTTCGCGGGCTGCGCGACCCTCCTCGTCGCCGGAGTGGGCACCGTCCTGTGGCGACGGCCGGCCCCGGATTCGTGACAGGATCCGGACGGCGGCAAGGGCTCCAACCGGTCGGCAGGCCGCCGTCACTCCAACGGGCGATCATTGCCCCGTTCGGGCCACGCGGCCGGGCCACCCGCCACGAACGGGTGAACACTCGGGGTCACGGAGACCTCGAGCAAAGCGAGAACGCCATGACAGCATCTGCGATCCACGGCACAGCGCGCCGCATACGAGGCGCGCACCTCACCGCGGTGGGGTGCGCCCTGGCCCTGTGCGCCGTCGGGGCAGCCCCCGCCGGCGCGGCCGACGCCACCTCCGACACCAAGCCCACCGTCGTCCTGGTGCACGGGGCGTTCGCGGACGCCTCCAGCTGGAACGGAGTTGTCGAACGGCTGCAACGGCAGGGCTACACCGTCGTCGCCCCGGCCAATCCGCTGCGCGGGCTGTACAACGACTCCACCTACATCGCCTCGGTGCTGAAGAGCATCAAGGGGCCGATCGTGCTGGTGGGCCACTCCTACGGCGGCGCGGTGATCAGCTCCGCCGCGGCAGGCAACAAGCAGGTGCGGTCACTTGTGTTCGTGTCGGCCCTGGTGCCGGACAAGGGCGAGAGCGGGATGTCGCTGTCCGGCAAGTTCCCGAGTGAACTCGCCAGTTCCCTCCGTTCCGTTCCGTACCGGGCCGGTGGAGGGATGAGCGGGACCGATCTCTACCTCCAGCCGGACAAGCTCCACCGGGTGTTCGCCGCCGATCTGCCGGAGAGCACGGCGCGCGTGCTCGCGGCGACCCAGCGGCCCGCGAGCACGCGCGCCTTCTCCGAGCGGGCCAAAGAGGCCGCCTGGCGCACGATTCCGTCCTGGTTCCTCGTCGCGAAGCAGGACATGACCATCAACCCGGCCCAGGAACGCTTCGAGGCGCAGCGTGCGGGTTCGCACATGGTGGAGATCGACTCCTCCCATGTAGCCATGATCTCCCACCCCGACGCCGTCACCGACCTCGTCCTCCAGGCCACGAAGTCGGCTGGTTCCGCAGAACAGTGACGACTCGTCAGTAATGACGAAAACCCGCCAGCAGTGACGATCCGTCAGAAGCGGCAATTCGCGTCGCGCCGGAGCCGGGCGAGCGCCGCCGGGCCCCGACCGTCAGGCCGTGCCCGCCTGTCCGGCCCGCGCGCCGAACGGCACGGAACCGCTGTCGACGCCGAGCGCCGGCCACTCAGTCGCGCGTCTTCGTGTCGGCGGAAGCCCGGCCGCCGATGGCCGCCGCGGCGCGTCGCAGCTCACCGAGAACGGTCCGGACGGCCGTGCGGGCCGTGCGTTCGGGGCGGTGGAGCGCGTCGACATGACGCCGTGCGCTCACACCGACCAGGGGCCTGAGAACCACGTCGGGATGCGGGCGGGCGGTCCAGCGCGGCATCAGGGCGATTCCGGCCCCGGCGGCCACGACTTCGGCGACCACCGCGAACTCGTTGATGCGATGGGCGAGGTGGAGCCGACGGTCGGCCGCCGCGGCGATGGCCTCGATGGTGGCCATCAGCGGGAAGCCGTCATGGACGGTGACCCAGGGCTCGCCGGCCACGTCACGGGGTTTCAGCCGCCGCTTGGCGGTCAACGGATGGCCGGCGGGCAGCGCGACGTCGAGCGGTTCGTGCAGCAGGGCGGTGGCGGACACGGTTCCCGGCCAGGGGGCGGCGTGGTCGAGGCGGTGGGCCAGGACGACGTCGTACTCGCGGGTGAGGAGCGGGAAGTCGTTCTGGGGGACGTCCTCGTCCGCGAACGTGAGTCTCGGAGAGCCCGGGGCGGACAGGGCGCGCACCAGGTGCGGCCAGAAGGCCGCGGCGGCGCTGTGGAAGGCCGCCACCGACACCAGGCCGTCGGCTTGGCCGAGGAACTCCTCGACGCTGTGGCGGGCCCGGGCCAGGGCGGCCTCGACCTCGATCGCGGCGCCGGCCAGAGCCCGGCCGGCGGGGGTGAGCACCAGCCGCCGGCCCTCGCGCTCGGTGAGCGGGACGGGGACCGAACGCTGCAACAGGCGCAGCTGCTGCGAGATCGCCGAAGGAGTGACCATCAGCGCCTCAGCCGCGGCCGTGACACTGCCCAGCTCGCCCAGCTCACGCAGGACCCGTAGCTGCCTCTCGTCCACAGCGACATTGTAGCCCTGCTAAATCTTTATTTCAGTAGCTGCTACTTGGCTTCATTGTCCTGGTCGGGCACCGTGGAGCGCATGCCTGACACACGTCGAACCGATCTGGTGCTCCTGATCGTCGCGATGGTCTGGGGATCCAGCTATCTGACGGCGAAGAACGCCACCGAGGTCGCTCCGGTCCTGGTGGTGCTGTTCCTGCGCTATCTCCTGTCCGCCCTGGCCGGCATGCCCCTCGTCCCGGCCCTCGCACGCCGGCGACAGGTTCCCTGGACCCGGGAGGAGATCCGCATCGGGTCGGTGCTGGGCCTGACCCAGACGGCGGTGCTGGTGCTGGAGATGTACGGCGTGGCGCACACCAGCGCCGCGAACGCGGGCCTGCTCATCAGTCTGACGCTGGTGATCACACCGCTGCTGGACCGCTCGGGCGGCCGCGGCAGGGTGCCCCCGCGCTTCTTCCTCGCCGCCGGCGTGTGCGTCGTGGCGGTCGGCCTGCTCACGTCGGTCCACGGGCTGCACACCCCCGGGGTGGGGGACGTCCTGATGCTGGCCGCGGCCGTGGTCCGAGCCGTCCATGTGGCCCTGGTCGGACGGCTCACCTCGGGCCGCGCGCTCAGGCCGCTCCAGCTGACGTCCGTACAGACCGTCGTCGGGGCGGTGCTGTGTCTCGCACCGGCCGCCGTGAGCGGTCGGGCGGCTGTGGCTCACATCACCGCCGGCACCTGGGCCCAGCTGGCGTATCTCGCCCTGTTCTGCAGCGTGTTCGCCTTCATCGCGCAGACCTGGGCCATCCAGCGGACCTCCGCGAGCAGGGCCAGCCTGCTGCTGGGCACCGAACCCGTGTGGGCAGCCGCCATCGGTATCGGCATCGGAGGCGAGCGTCTGACGGTCCTCGCCGCTCTCGGCGCGGTGCTGATGGTCGCGGGCACCTACTGGGGCCAGGCCATCGAGCAGGCGCACCGCACCGCCCAAGGGGCGACCGCCCCAGGGACGACTGCCGAAGAGACGACCGCCGAAGAGCCGGGAAGGGACGGCACGAGCCCGGCCACGACGCCGGTCGGCGCCTGACCTGCCCCCTTGCCGGACCACGCGGGACGTCGCGCCTCCTTTAGAGTGCTTCCGTCCCCTGCACGCGCCGGAGGCCCCGGCCCCGCGGCGCGTGCCGACCGTCCACGAGCACGACCGAGGAGCCACCGTGACCGACCCGACGTCCATATCCCTGCAGCAGGACATCGCCCGGGATCTCCAGGTGAGCGAGTCCTTCGACGCACAGCAGGAGATCGAGCGCCGGGTGGCCTTCCTCGCCGACCAGTTGACCTCCACGGGCCTGCGCTCGCTGGTCCTGGGCATCAGTGGCGGGGTGGACTCCTCGACCGCGGGCCGGCTGTGCCAGCTGGCGGTCGAGCGGGTGCGCGCCGCCGGGCAGGAGTCGACGTTCTTCGCGATGCGGCTGCCGTACGGCACCCAGGCCGACGAGAAGGACGCGCAGCGGGCGCTGGAGTTCATCCGGCCGGACCGGGTGCTGACCGTCGATGTGAAGCCCGCCAGCGACGCCGCGCTGGAGGCGGTGGTGGCCGGCGGCACCGTCTTCCGTGACGCGCACCACCAGGACTTCGTGCACGGCAACATCAAGGCCCGGCAGCGCATGATCGCCCAGTACGCGGTGGCGGGCGCTCACGAGGGCCTGGTCGTGGGCACCGACCACGCGGCCGAGGCGGTCTCCGGCTTCTTCACCAAGTTCGGCGACGGCGCCGCCGACGTGGTTCCGCTCACCGGCCTCACCAAGCGGCGGGTGCGGGCCCTGTCGGGGGCTCTGGGCGCACCGGCCGAACTGGTCTGGAAGACCCCGACCGCGGACCTGGAGACGCTGAACCCGGGCAAGCCCGACGAGGAGGCGCTCGGCGTCACCTACGACGACATCGACGACTTCCTGGAAGGCAAGCCGGTCGGTGAGGCCGCCTTCGCGGCGATCGTCCGCCGCTACCGGCTCACCGGGCACAAGCGACAGCTGCCGATCGCTCCCTGAGTCGCGCGCCTCCTCGGCCTGGCCAGACCCGCCGACGGGCCCCGTCCGGACGTCAGCGGGTGGCCGAGGAGTGCACGGCGGAGCGGGCCTCGCCCTCCACCAGCGTGATGCCTTCCTTCATCGACGGGCTGCCGTTCGAGAGGACCGCGACCAGATAGCGGTGTCCGTCCACCGTGATCTGCCCGATGCTGTTGACGTCCCACAGCCTGGTCGCGGTGCGCTGCAGCCAGCCGTTCTTCAGCGCCCACCCCGATTTCGTGGCGGCGGAGACGCCCCATGCCTGGTCGTCCTCGATACGGGTCATCAGCGTCCGGATGTACTCACGCGAGTCCTCGTTCAGTGCCGTGGAGCCGGTGTCGAACACCGCACGCAGCAGCCGTATCTGGTCCCGTGCCGTGGTCTGGGTCAGCCCCCACAGCAGACCGGGGCCACCCTTCGTCGTGGCCATGCCCAGTCGCTTGTTGGCCGCCTCCAGCCCCGGGGCCTGGCCGATCTGCTGCCACAGCGCGGTCGCCGAGTCGTTGTCGCTGTGCCGGATCATCGCCTCGGCGCGGGTGACCTCCTGCGGGGTCAGCGTCCGGCCCGCGTCCTGCGCCTGGAGCAGCACTGTCGCGAGGATGTCGACCTTGACGATGCTCGCGGTGTCGTACGGCGTGTCGTCGCCGTGCACAGTGGGCTCGCGGCCCGTGCCGTCCAGGCTGAGCACTGCGGACGTCACCCGCGGCTTGGCGTGCGGCTGCACGGGCGCGGGGGAGGGGGTGTGAGTGGTCGGGGTGGTGGCGGGCGTGGTCGACGCCACGGCCGCCTCGGCCGGGGCCGAGTGCAGGGCGCCGATCGAGATCAGCGTCGTCGCCGACGCCAGGAGCACACCGGCGCAGGCGACGGCACGCTTGCCCCGGCGCTTGTCCGTGGTGTCCGGCCGCCGCCGGGAGAACGGTCGAAAGAGCATGGTGGAGCAGCCTCAACGGTTCCTGGGGGAGGGGGCACTGAACGTCGAACGTAGACAAAACGCCCGTATGTCGCGGTGACCGCCATCACTCAGGGCCGTCTTTCGCCCCGAATTGTGGGCGGAACCACAGAGAAATGTGTGATCGGCGTCACGACGGCCGATGCTCACGGCCGCCGAGTTGCCCGACCCGCGCACCGACGCCCTCCCGGGCCTCACGCCCGGTCGCCGGTGCCCCCGTCAGGAACCGTCGGTGTCGGCGCACTGAGCGGGCGGCCTGAAGCACGCGTCGACGATCTTGCCGTCGGGGCAGCGCCGCGCCTGCCATTCGTCGGCCAGCGCGTCGACGAGCAGCATCCCGCGCCCGCCGAGCCGCTCCTCGCTCGGCGGCCGAGGCGTGGGCAGCCGGTCGGAGGTGTCGTGGACCAGCACGTGCAGACAGTGGGTGTCCCAGGTCAGCACCAACTGCGCGGAGCTGCGCGCGTGCACATGGGCGTTCGTCACGAGTTCCGAGACGGTCAGCAGGACCGCGTCCACCGTCTGCGGCGCGCACTCGGTCCAGCCCAGTGCCCTCAGGTGTTCGCGAACCCAGTCACGGGCCGCCTTCACCTCGCTGTTCAGCGGCAGGGAGCGCGCCCAACCCACCGCCCTCACCGATGATCCGCTCACCGTGTCCCTCCCAGCCGAGACCGTGTGAGCACCGGGTACCCGCCCGGCCCCTGTTGACGCCGCCCGGTGCGGGCCCGTTCGGCGCGGGACATGGCAGGGCGAGAAGGCGCTCACGCCGTGCCGTCCGGGAGTTCGGCGTCGTCGTCGGCGGCGCTGCGGGCCGCCGAGAGGTAGTTGTAGGCGGAGGCCCGGGAGATGCCGAGCCGTGCCGCGACCTGCTGCACCGCGCCGCGTACGGCGAACACCCCGCGCCGGTCGAGGTCGCGGAACAGCTGAAGCCGTTCCGCACGGCCGAGTTGGCTCCATGACTTGTTCTGGCGGAGCTGGTGCTCGTCGACGATGGCGTCCAGCACCGCGCCGATGTCGTCGCCGAACGTCGTGGTCGGTACGGCCGCGGGGGAGACGCCGACACCGGCGATCTCGCCTATCAGGGCGTGGGCCTGGTTGACGGCGGTGATGTCGAGGTTGACGCACAGGGCGCCGAAGACCGCGCCGCCGGAGTCACGGAGCACCATGGTCGACGACTTGACCATCTTCCCGTCCTGGGTGCGGGTGAGGTAGTTCAGCTCGTCGCGCGCCTGGTCGCCGCGCGCCAGGAGCTGCATGCCGATCTCGCTCATGGACCCGCCGGGGCCGCGCCCGGTGACCGAGCCGGCGAGGGCGACGATGGAGTGCTCGGGCTGCCGGAAGTCATGGATCACCACCTCGCAGAAGGACCCGAGGGTCGCGGCGATCCCGTCGATCACGGGGGTGAGGGCGGCGATGATGGCGTCCTGCTCACCGGCCGTCGCCCCGGACCTGACCGGACCCGCCGTGCCCCCGGCCCGGACACCGGACCGGCCGGAGCCCTCGGGGCGCCCGTCCTCGGCCTCACTCATGCCTGACCGCCCATCCGCCGTCCGCCCGTCTCCGTGGTCAGCCCGTCTGACCTGTGCCACAACGATGCTCCCAGTTCTTGGACGTCGAGTACAGGCTCTGGACAACAATTCCAAGCTGCGTAAGAGTGGCGGCGACGACGATCGCAGGGCGCTCATCCGCGACCCGGAACGGAGCACGAACATGACCGACACCCAGCGCGTCACCCTGGAGGACGTGCAGGACGCCGCGGCGCGGATCAAGGGCGTGGCCCACCGCACCCCGGTGCTGCGTTCACGCACTCTGGACCGGCTGGTCGGCGCCGAGGTCTTCGTCAAGTGCGAGAACTTCCAGCGCGTCGGCGCCTTCAAGTTCCGCGGCGCGTACAACGCCGCGTCACGGCTGTCCCCCGAGCAATTGGCGAAGGGGATCGCCGCGTACTCCTCCGGCAACCACGCGCAGGCCGTCGCCCTGACCGCACGGGAGCTCGGGACCAGCGCCGTGATCGTCATGCCGGAGGACACGCCGCGCTCCAAGCGGGAGGCGACCGCCGGATACGGGGCGGAGATCATCACCTACGACCGCTACACGGGCGACCGGGTCGCGATCGGGGAAGCGCTCGCCGCCGATCGGGGTCTCGCGCTCGTACCGCCCTATGAGCATCCGCATGTCATCGCGGGGCAGGGCACGGCGGCCCTCGAACTGATCGAGGAAGTGGGAGAGTTGGACGCGGTCGTGGTGCCGGTCGGCGGCGGCGGGCTGATCGCCGGGACCGCCACGGCCGCCAAGGGACTCCACCCTGCCATGCGGGTGATCGGCGTCGAGCCGGAGGCCGGCGACGACACCAAGCGCTCCCTGGAAGCGGGCCGGCGGGTGTCCGTCCCGGTCCCGCGCACCATCGCCGACGGCCAGGCCGCGGACATTCCCGGTGAACTGACCTTCTCCGTCAACCAGCGGCTGGTGGACGAGATAGCCCTGGTCAGCGACGAGGGGATCCGGGACGCCATGCGGTTCGCCTTCGAACGCATGAAGCTCGTCATCGAACCGAGCGGCGCGAGCGGCCTGGCCGCACTGCTGGGCCACCGGATCGCCCCCCTGCCCCGCAGGATCGGTGTCATCGTCTCGGGCGGCAACATCAGCGCCGAGCGGTTCGGCGAGATCGTCGGCTGCTGACCGCCTCGCACAGGGCTGCGCCCGACCGGGCGCAGCCCTGTGAGCGTACACATGCCGACGTCCTCGTGTGCCGGACACGGGGGAGTCGTCCTCGCGGCCCCGGCCGAGGGACTATCGTGCCCTCATGTCCGTCGATCTCATCCGCATCGTCTCCCGTGACTCCCCCATGGCGCTCGCCCAGGTGGAGCGAGTCCGTGCCGGACTGGCCGCGCTGCACCCGACGGTGCGCACCGAGGTGATCCCGGTGAAGACGACCGGTGACAAGTGGATGGGCGACCTCTCGCAGGTGGAGGGAAAGGGCGCCTTCACCAAGGAGGTCGACGCGGCGCTGCTGGCCGGTGAGGCCGATCTGGCGGTCCACTGCGTCAAGGACATCCCCGCCGACCGTCCGCTGCCGGCGGGCACGATGTTCGCGGCCTTCCTCAAGCGCGACGACATCCGGGACGCCCTGGTCGACTCGGCGGGCCGCACCCTCGACGAACTCCCCGCCGGTACCCGTATCGGCACCTCCTCCGTGCGCCGGACCGCCCAGCTCGCCGCGTCCCACCCGCATCTGCAGTGCGTTCCGATGCGCGGCAACGCCAACCGCCGTCTGGAGAAGCTCGCCGCGGGGGACGCCGACGCCCTGCTCCTCGCCCTCTCCGGCCTGCGCCGGATCGACCGTGCCGACGTGGTCACCGAGATCCTGCCGGTGGAGACGATGATTCCGCCGATCGGCGCGGGCGTCCTCGCCCTGCAGTGCCGTGAGGACGACACCGAGACCATCGAGACCGTCAGTGGCCTCGGTGACCCGGACACGCACCGTGAGACCCTCGCCGAGCGTATGTTCCTGCATGTCCTGCAGGGCCACTGCAACAGCCCGATCGCCGGGTTCGCCCGCTCCGACCGGAGCGGTGAGCTCTCCCTGCGCGCCTGTGTGTTCACTCCCGACGGCAAGACCGTGCTCAACGCCCACGAGTGGGCCGGCCGCCTCGATCCGGCCACCCTCGGCACCTCCGTCGCCGTGGCCCTCCTCCGGCAGGGCGCACGCGAACTGATCGACAGCATCGCCCACTGAGCGCCTTGAACCGGCCGCCCACGCACGCCTCGTCGACAAGCCCCTGGTCAACTCCTGTGTGACCGGGGGCTTTCGGTGTGAACCGCCGGTGCTGTCGGAGCGGGCCGGGCCGGGGCGATGCGCGGTGGCGGTCTGGTATGTCGGATTCCTGGGTTTCGTGTGTCTTCCCCGGCCCCCCGGTGCCGCTTCCCGCTGCTTTCCGAGGCGCGTGCCGGGCCCGGCACGCAGCCCGGACCGGACGCCGGTCCTCGCAACTCTCTCAGCGCCCTCTCAGCAGCCACCGGACAGGCTGGAGGGGTGACCGACAGGCGAGCCAGCACCCTGCGCACGGGAAAGAGTGAGCCCTTATGGCCTCCCACACCTCGGCCCCGCCCCTGTCTCCAGTCGGAGGTCGCACCGGCCCCAGGAAGGCGGGCCAGATCCGTCGACTGCACGGCTTCTACGAGGCGGCCTGTGACCGGGCGCCGTCGTCGATGGCGCTCGAGTGCGACGGGCGGCGGCTGACCTACGCCGACCTCGACGCCCGCGCCAATCAGATCGCCCACTGTCTGCGCCGCGCGGGGATCGGCCCGGGCGACCGCGTAGGGCTGCTGCTGCCGCGCTCGATCGACATGTACGCGTCACTGCTGGGCGTCAGCAAGGCGGGCGCGGCGTTCATCCCCATCGACCCCGCGTCCCCGCCCGACCGGGTCTCCTTCATCCTGGACGACGCCGGTGCCACCGTACTGCTGACCGTGCCCGCACCGGCCCCCGGAGCTTCGTCACCGGCGCGGACACCGGCCCGGTGCAGCCTGATCGACCTCGACGCGTGCGCCCGCGAACTCGCCTCCCAACCCACCAGCCGCCCGTCTCCCGCGCACGCGAACGGGAGCGATCCGCTCGCGTACATCATGTACACCTCCGGATCCAGCGGCAGGCCCAAGGGCGTGCAGATCGCCCAGTCGAGCATCTGCAACTTCCTTCGCGTCGTCACCCCGATCTACGACGTACGCGCCCATGACCGGGTGTACCAGGGCATGACCATCTCGTTCGACTTCTCCATCGAGGAGATCTGGCCGACGTGGGCGGCGGGCGCCACCGTCGTCGCCGGTCCGGCCGGTCCCGGGCGACTCGGCGACGACCTCGCCGACTTCCTGGAGCAGCACGGCGTCACGGTGCTGTACTGCGTCCCGACGCTGCTGGCCACCATTCCGCGGGAAGTGCCGCGGATCCGCACCATCGCCGTCGGCGGCGAGGCCTGCCCGGGACAGCTCGTCGAGCGGTGGAGCAGGCCGGGGCGCCGCATCCTCAACACCTACGGACCCACCGAGGCCACCGTCACCGCCACCTGGAAGGAACTGCTTCCCGGACGGCCCGTGACCATCGGGCGGCCGCTGCCGACGTACTCCGTGGTGCTGCTCGACGAGATGTGCCGGCCCGTGCCGCCCGGCACCGTCGGCGAGATCTGCCTGGGCGGCCCCGGTCTCGCCCGTGGCTATGTGGGCAGGCCGGACCTGACCGCCGACCGCTTCATCGAGCACCCGGAGGCGCCCCAGGGCGGCCGGCTCTACCGCACCGGGGACCTCGGGCGGATCAATGACGACGGCGACATCGAATACCTGGGCCGGGCCGACTCCGAAGTCAAGATCCGCGGCTACCGGGTCGCCCTCGACGAGATCGACAACGTACTCCTGGAGGACCCCGGCGTGGCCGAGGCGGTCACCGCGCTGGTCCCGGTCCCCGGCACCCCCGAGCGCGCCCCGGACAGTCAGGACGCGTGCGACGACGGCGAGGACGGCAGGACTCTCGCCGCCTACGTCGTACGCGCCCTGGAGCACCCCGCCCCGGACGCGCCCGGCGGCGACGCCCCCGCTGACGACGGCCTCGCCGCCCGGCTGCACGAGCGCCTGCGCCGCACCCTGCCCTCCTACATGGTGCCGGCGTACCTCGACGTCCTGGACCGGCTTCCGGCCATGCCCAGCGGCAAGGTCGACCGCCGCCGGCTGCCCGCCCCGACCTGCCGCCTGGTCATGGGCGGCGGGCCGGTCACGCCCGCCCGCGGCCCGTGGGAGATGAGGGTGCGGGACGTCTGGGCGCAGCTCCTCGGCATCGCCCCCGACCAACTGTCCGCCGAGGCGGACTTCTTCACCGACCTGGGCGGCCATTCCCTGTTGGCCGCCCGGGTCGTGTCCGTGCTGCGCGGCAGGAACGGCGAGGCCGGCCCCACGCTGCGTGACCTCTACGGGCACCCGACCGTGCGGACGTTCGCGGCGCGACTGCGCACCGCGGCCGCCACCGCACCGTCGGTGGCGCCGCCCCGCCCGGAGCCCCTCCGCCACCGCGGCGGCCGGATCGCGCTCGCCGGGCTGGCTCAGATGGCAGTGCTCTATCTCGTGCTGCTCCTGTTCACGTTGCCCGTCGCCCTCTACGCCACCGAGCACAACGAGATCGCGGACTGGTCGCTCGTGGAGCTGGCCGGCATCGCACTGGCCGGGTACGGCGTCATGCGCTGGATCGTGCCCTTCGTCCTGGTGCGCCCGCTCGCTGAGGGCATCCGCCCGGGCCGCTACCCGCTCTGGGGAGCGACCTATCTGCGTCTGTGGGGGGTCAGTCTGCTCCTCGGCCTCAGCCCGCTGCGAACCCTCAGCGGTTCCCCGATGATGGCCCCTTGCCTGCGGCTGCTCGGCGCCCGTGTGGGAGCCCGCACCACCATCGCCACCGGCATGGTCTCCCTGCCGGCCCTGGTGACCATCGGCAGCGACACGGCGATCGGCTACGGGGCCTCGCTGCGCGCCTGGCAGGTCGCGGACGGTTGGGTGACGGTCGCCCCGATCACGATCGGCGAAGCAGCGTTCGTCGGCGCCAACGCGGTGCTCGAACCCGGCGCCCGTATGGGAGACCGGTCCGCGCTCGGGGAACAGTCCGTCCTCGCCCCGGACGAGGCGGTCCCCGACGGGGCACGCCGGGCCGGATCCCCCGCACGCCCGGTCGAGACCCTCGCCCCGGCCGTCGAGACCATGCTGCGCAGGCACGGCGGTACGGACCGCTGGCAGCCCCGGCAACTGGCCGCAGCAGTGCTCGGCCTCGTCCTTCTGGAGCTGGCCGTACCGGCCATGGGCCTGCCGTGCCTGGCACTGTTCTGGTTCGTCTGGGGGCGCTGGGGCATGGGACCGGGCCTCGCGGCCATCGCCCTCGTCGGCCCGCTCTGGGTGGTCACGGTGTGCTGCGTGGTCGCCGTCGGCAAACGTGTGGTCCTGCCCGAGCTGCCCGTCGGCATCCATCCGGCCCGTTCCGCGCTCGGTGTGCGCAAGTGGATCGCGGACAAACTGCTGGAGTCCAGCCTCACGTTCACCAACTCGCTCTACGCCACCCTCTACACCGTGCCCTGGCTGCGGCTGCTCGGCGCACGCGTCGGCCGCGGCGCCGAGGTGTCCACCGCCGCGTACATCGACCCGGACCTGCTCACCCTGGGGGAGAGCAGCTTCGTGGCGGACATGGCGAGCGTCGGGTCCGCCGCCTTCGCGGCCGACCGGGTGGCCTTCGGGCCCACCGAGGTGGGCAGCCGCGCCTTCGTCGGCAACGCGGCGCTGATACCGGCGGGAACGGAGCTGGGAGCGGGCTCGCTGGTCGGCGTGGGGACCGTCCCGCCGCGGGACCGGGTGCCCGACGGCACCACCTGGCTGGGCTCGCCCGCGCTGCGGCTGCCGGTGCGTCAGAGCAGCGGCTCGTACCCCGAGGAACTGACCTACCGGCCGACCCGTGGCGCGGTCCTGGTCCGCCTCACCATCGAGTTCTTCCGTGCCACCGTGCCGCCCGCCGTGCTGGCGTCCAGCGTCTACCTCTATCTGACGGTGCTGTCCGGTGTGGCCCGGCGTGTGGGGCCGGCGGCGGTGCTCGTGTCGCCGTTCCTGGCCATGGCCGGGTCCCTCGCCGTCATCGCGTTCTGCGTGGCCCTCAAGCGCCTGGTCGTCGGCACGTACCGGCCGCGCGTCGAGCCGCTGTGGAGCCTGTTCGTCCGGCGTACGGAGTTCGTCACGGGTGTCTTCGAGGCCGCCGCGGTCCCGGCCGGGGTGGGTACGCTGGTGGGCACACCGTTCCTGCCACCGGTACTCCGTCTCTTCGGTGCCCGCATCGGCCGGCGCACCTGGATCGGCACCACCTACCTCACCGAGTTCGACCTGGTGGAGGTGGGTGACGACGCCACGATCGACACCAACGTCTCGTTGCAGACCCACCTGTTCGAAGACCGCGTGATGAAGATGTCCAAGGTCACCGTCCACGCCGGCGCCAGCATTGGAACCCGGGCGATCGTGCTGTACGACGCGGTGGTCGGCGAGGGCGTCCGGCTCGGGCCGCTGTCGCTGGTCATGAAGGGCGAGCGGCTGACGCCGGGGACGAGCTGGCGCGGGCTGCCCGCCGAAGGACTGGTGGAGCGCTCCACCACGGGGCCGCGGGAACGGCTGCCCGTCCGCGCCGACGAGGGCGCGGAGCACGAGGAACAGGAAGAAAGGTCGGCGAACCGGACATGACCTATTCCGCGAGTCCCGGCGGCGGACATCGCCCCCTCGCGCTTGTCTACCGGGGACCCGCCTCGAAGCCCGGCTGCCCCGAGGCGGTCGCCGCACTCCTCGCCGAGGGCCCCTGGAACCTGGACGTGCGCTTCACCGGCCCCCGCCAGGAAATGCCGCTGTCGGCCGAGTCGCTGTCCCGGGCCCGCGTGTACGCCCAGCCGGGCGGCGGCACGCTGCGCTGGGCCTACTGGAGGCTGCGGCGACGGCGGGACGCCATCCGTGACTTCGTCCAGGGCGGCGGCCGCTACCTGGGCTTCTGCCTGGGCGGCTATCTGGCCGGGGCCACGCCCGGATTCGGTCTGCTGCCCGGCGACACCGACCAGTACATCTCCTCGCCCGGTTGCTCGGTCCACGACGAGAGCAACACCCTGGTCGGGGTGCGGTGGCACGGCCGGCCCCGCACCGTGTTCTTCCAGGACGGGCCGTACTTCGTGCTCGACCAGGGGGCGGACGCCACCGTCCTGGCCACCTACGACAACGGCACGCCCGCCATGGTGGTGTCCCGGTTCGGGGCCGGCCGCGTCGGCGTCACCGGCCCGCACCCGGAGGCCACGGAGGACTGGTACACCGACGAAGGCCTGCCGCTCCAGTACACCCTCGACCTGGCGCGGGACCTCGTGGAGTCGACCCTGGCACCGTGACCGGGGCGCCCCGCGGCGAGGGAAGGACCCGTGCGCCGTCCCGGAGACCACAGGGGGCGCCTCCACCACGGCAAGTCGGAGGGACCATGGGAGGAGGAGGCCGGGGGCGCGTGTGCCGGGGACCGCCGGCGGTGCCGGCCCGCCCCACTCCGTACCGGCGCCCGCCGCAGGCGTCACGGGGAGGCCTCCCGAAGGAGGCGGTGCACGGTGATCACGCGAGTGCGGATGCCGCACCGGCATCTGACGCCGTCGGCCAGGTCCGGGCCGCCACGGGAGCCGCCGAGGCCGCCCACACAGCCGCCCCGGGCGGGCTGGCAGTGGTGGATCATGCCGCTGGTCTGGGTGCTCTTCCTGGTCGTCCTCATGCTCGTCCGCGCCCCCAGCGGCACGCCACCCACTCACCTCACCTACACCGACTTCGTCGGCAAGGTCGGCGTGGGCCAGGTGAAGACCGTCGACATCAACGACAAGGGTGGGGTCAGCGGCACCCTGAAGAACGGCACCAAGTTCACCACCCAGCTGCCGACGGCGCTGGGCACGGGGCAACTCCAGCAGCAGCTCCAGTCCCAGCATGTGCAGATCACCGCGTCCCAGAGCAAGGGCGGCGGCAACGCGTTCACGTCGATCCTGTCCGCTCTGCTGCCGGTGCTGCTCCTCGTCGGCGTCTTCTACTGGTTCGGCCGCCGCGCCGCGCGGTCCATGACGGGCGGGCTGAGCGCCATCGGCCGTTCCCGCGCGAAGATCATCGAGGCGGAGCGCCCGACCACCGGGTTCGACGACGTGGCCGGCTACGACGGCGTCAAGCAGGAGATCAGCGAGGTCGTCGACTTCCTGCGCAACCCGGCCCGGTACGCCGCCGCAGGCGCCAAGGGCCCGCGCGGTGTGATCATGGTCGGGCCGCCCGGCACCGGCAAGACGCTCTTCGCCCGCGCCGTCGCCGGAGAGGCCGATGTGCCGTTCCTGTCCGTGACCGGATCGGCCTTCGTCGAGATGTTCGTCGGGGTGGGCGCGTCCCGGGTGCGGGATCTGTTCGACGAGGCCCGCAAGCGTGGGCCGTCCATCATCTTCATCGACGAGATCGACGCCGTCGGCGCCCGGCGCGCGGGCACCGGCCGGATCGGGGGCAACGACGAACGCGAGCAGACCCTCAACCAGTTGCTGGCCGAGATGGACGGCTTCGACCAGTCCACCGGCATCGTCGTCCTCGCCGCCACCAACCGGCCCGAGGCCCTCGACCCCGCGCTGCTGCGCCCGGGCCGATTCGACCGCCAGGTCACCGTCCCGCTGCCCAACCAGGCCGAACGGGCCGCCATCCTCCGGGTCCACGCCCGCGGCAAGACCCTCGCCCCCGACGTCGACCTGGACATCGTCGCCCGGGCCACACCGGGTTTCTCCGGCGCGGACCTCGCCAACCTGGTCAACGAGGGCGCCATCAACGCCGTCCGGGCGGACCGCACCCTGATCGAGCCCGACGACCTCGACGCCGCCCGCGACCGCGTCCTGCTCGGCCGCCGCGAGGCGTCCAACGCCCTGCTGCCCGAGGAGCGCCACGCCGTCGCCGTGCACGAGTCGGGCCACGCCCTGGTCGCCGCGCTGTGCGAGCACGCCGACCCCGTCGCCAAGGTCACCGTCCTGCCGTCGGGCATGACCCTCGGGGTGACCGAGCAACTGCCCGAGGCCGAGCGCCATCTGTACAGCGAGGGCTATCTGACCGATCTGCTCGCGGTCCGGCTCGGCGGCCGGGCCGCCGAACTCGTCGTCTTCGGGGAAGGGTCCAGCGGCGCCGCCAACGACCTGTCCGGCGCCACCCATATCGCCACGCGGATGGTCCGCGACTTCGGCCTCTCGCCCGCCGTCGGCCCGGTCGGCTACGCGACCGCACATCCGAGCCAGCTGGGCGAGACGACCGAGGAGGGCGCCCCGCAGCCGTACTCGCAGCAGACGCAGCGGATCATCGACCAGGAGGCCGCACGCCTGCTCCGCGAGGCCGAGGAGCGGGCGACCGGGCTGCTCCGGGACCACCGCCGGGCCCTGGACCGGCTCAGCGATCTGCTCGTCGTACGGGAGACCGTCGACGGTTCCGCGGTGCTCGACGTGCTCCGGCAGGAGGAGCGGGAGCGGCGGGATGCCGACGGCGGGCCGACGGACCGTGCCCCCGGCGATCTGCGCCCCCTGCCGCCGCAGGCCCGCGTCCCGGGCGAGGGAGACCGCTCGGCGGGGCCGGCGGCGGACCACGAGACGCCGGGCACCGGCGGGCCGGCCGACGGTTCGGCCTGACGGCGCGGCGGTCCGAGTCGGTTCGCCCGCTCCGCCCCGGCGGGTTCAACGCGAAGTGAGCGGCACCGCGATGACCGGGCAGCGGGCACGGCGCAGTACGGCCCGGCTCACCGAGCCCAGCAGCGCGCCCGTGAAGGCGCCATGACCCCGGGTCCCCACGACGGGGCCGAGCGCGTCGGCGGACGCCTCGGTCAGCGCCTCCGCCGGATGGCCGCTGACGAGTTCATGGCGCAGCTCCACGTCCGGGTACGCGGCACCGCGGCCGGCCACGCTCTCGTGGAGCAGACGCCGGCATTCCTGCCGCGCCGACTGTGCGTCGAGCACCCCGAGCAGGCCCGGCCGCCAGACGTACAGCGCCCGCAGCGCCGCGCCGTGCAGGGACGCCTCCTCGAAGGCGAAGGCGAAGGCGAAGGCGAAGGCGACGGCGGCGGTGCAGCGTGCGCTGCCGTCCACGCCGACGACGACGTACGGGGGCTGCTCGGGGACGTGCTCCGGCTCGGGCACCACCACCACGGGGCAGCGGGCATGCGCCAGGACGGACAGGGCGACCGCGGCGGAGCCGAACAGCCCCAGCGCCAGGTTCAGATGCCGGGATCCCAGCACGAGGGCCGTTGCATCGTGGCTCTGCTCCTGAAGGATCTGCGCCGGGTGCCCCTCCACCGGCAGGGCGGACACCTCCACCCCCGGCCGCCGGGCCGCCACGAAGGCCGCCGCCCGCTGGAGCGCCTGCTCCCCGGCCGCGTGCACCGTGCGGTTCTGTGCCTCCCACGAGGCCGGCACATCCCAGCGGCGCAGCTCGGTGGTCGGCACGCTCTCGGCATGGACCAGACGAAGCGGCGTCCCGCGCCGCTCGGCCTCGTCGGCCGCCCAGGCCAGCGCCGTCCGCCGTGCGGGGTCGGGGTCGACACCGGCCACGATCGGCCGGCGGGCATCCGATCGGGACATCGTCATCTCCTGCGGATCGGGCTTCGGCGCGTCGCGACTTCGACGATCTGTCACCCAAGGCGGATTGTCTTACCTTCTTCTAACGTTCTGCAACTGAATAGAGACATTCTGTTATCCCCCGTGAGCTGCGCAAAGAGCATGCAAAGGAAACTTCTGTGAAAGGGTCAAATTTCGGGCAACGGTCTTCTCTATGGGTGTCCCGATTCCTAGTGTGAGCCGCCATTGAGCGTTAATTCGGTGTTCAGATACTGAGAGGCCCCTTGACATGGCGAAACTCGACCATGCCGTCCCCGATGTCACACGGGACCAGACCGCGCTACGGCGAGATGTCGGTCTGATCGGACTGATGTGGGCCTCGGTCGGTTCCATCATCGGATCCGGCTGGCTCTACGGCGCCGAGAAGGCCGTGGTGACGGCCGGCCCCGCAGCGATCATCTCCTGGCTGATCGGCACGGTGGCCATCGTTCTGCTGGCACTCGTGCACGCCGAACTCGGCGGCATGTTCCCGGTGGCGGGCGGCACGGCCCGTTACCCGCACTACGCCTTCGGCGGCCTGGCCGGCATGTCCTTCGGCTGGTTCTCCTGGCTGCAGGCCGCCACCGTGGCCCCGATCGAGGTCGAGGCCATGATCGGCTACGCCGGTCACTGGCACTGGGCCCAGGGGCTGCAGCACAGCGACAGCACGCTGACCACCAGCGGCTTCATCGTCGCGGTCGTCCTGATGGCCGTCTTCGTCGTGGTCAACTTCCTCGGTGTCCGCGTCCTCGCCCACACCAACAGCGCGGCCACCTGGTGGAAGATCGCCGTCCCGCTGGCCGCCATCTTCATCATCGCGGTGGGCAACTTCCACCCGCACAACTTCACCGCCCACGGCTTCGCCCCGTTCGGCGCCAAGGGCGTGCTGGGCGCCATCAGCGGCAGCGGCATCATCTTCGCCCTCCTCGGCTTCGAACAGGCGATCCAGCTGGCGGGCGAGAGCCGCAACCCCAAGCGTGACCTGCCGCGCGCCACGCTCGGCTCGGTCGCCATCGGCGCGGCCATCTACGTCCTGCTGCAGGTCGTCTTCATCGGCGCGCTGCCGCTCAGCTCCTTCGCCCACGGCTGGGACAAGCTCAACTTCCCGGGGATCAGCGGCCCCTGGGCGGGCCTCGCGACGCTGGTCGGCCTCGGCTGGCTGAGCGTGGTGCTGTACATCGACGCCGTCATCTCCCCCGGTGGCACCGGCCTCATCTACACCACCGCGACCTCGCGCGTCTCCTACGGCCTGTCCAAGAACGGCTACGCGCCCAAGCTCTTCGAGAAGACCGACGCCCGTGGCGTGCCGTGGTTCGGCCTCGCCATCTCCTTCATCACCGGCGTGATCTGCTTCCTGCCCTTCCCCAGCTGGCAGGAACTGGTCGGCTTCATCACCTCCGCCAGTGTCCTGATGTACGCCGGCGCGCCGCTGGCCTACGGTGTCTTCGCCGACCGGCTCCCGAACCTCGAGCGCCCCTACCGCCTGCCCGCGGGCAAGGTGATCGCGCCGCTGTCCTTCGTCGTCGCCAACTTCATCATCTACTGGGCCGGCTGGGACACGCTGTGGCGCCTGGGCGTGGCGATCATCCTCGGCTATGTGCTCCTCGGCGGCTACGCCTGGTACGCCACCGCCAAGGGTCTGCCGGACGCTCCCCGGCTGGACTGGAAGGCCGCCCAGTGGCTGCCCGCCTACCTGGTGGGCCTGGGCCTGATCTCCTGGCAGGGCGGCTTCGGCGGCCAGGGCCACATCGGCCTGTGGTGGGACATGCTGGTCGTCGCGGCCTTCTCCCTGGTCATCTACTACTGGGCCAAGGCCACCGCGTCCCACTCGGAGCAGATCGAGCGGAGCATCGACGAGGTCGTCGTCACCGACGCCCCCGCTCACTGACCCTGATCCCCGAGGTGTCCCGTCAGCCCGGCCGTCCGGCCGTGGCCGACGGGACACCGTCATGTCGGGGGCCTGCTCAGGCGGTCTTCGGCGCCGCCTGCTGCACGACCTCGAAGGACCACAGCGTGGACCCGCTCGCCGCCGGCTTCGGCCGCTCGCCGCTCTCCGCGCCGCCGCCCTGGTGGGCCGTCTTCATGGGACCCTCCATCCACGCCTGGAAGGATTCGTCGTCACGCCACCGGGTGTAGACGAGGTACGTGTCGGTCCCCTCGACCGGCCTGAGGAGCTCGAACCACTCGAACCCGTCGGAGCTCTCCACGGCGTGGGCACGGGAGGCGAAGCGCTTCTCCAGCGTCTCCCGCTGCTCGGCGGGAACGGTCAGTACGTTGATCTTGACTACGCTCATGGCCCCATCCTGCCGCACGGCGGCCCGCGGCCGGTGAGCGGCTCGTCCCTCGCGTGACCGAACAAGTCCCCCGGTCGGGACCCCGATCGCGGCGCGGGGCCGACGGCCGGGGCCCGACGTGCGCCGATGCCTCCCCGGGGTGAGGGTGAAGGTATGAGCGAGCCGCGTGTGATCGTGTCCGCGCCCTCCGAGACCGGTGGCCGACGAATCCGGTCCGACGGCGAGATCCTCGGGATGGCGTACAGCCTGCACGATCTGGCCGTGCTGTTGCAGCGGGCCGGCCTGGAAGGCTGGGACGAGGTGGACGTGGCCGAGTCCCCGATGATCGAGTGGCACGGCGGGGGGCCGGAGGTCTGGCCGAGAAGCTGCGGCGGCCAGGGCTCGTGACCGGCGCAGACTCACCGGGTGCCCCTTCCCGACCGCGCTTTCCGACGGAAGCGGACGGAGCGTGCACCTGCGCGCCGGCGGCGCAGTGTCACCGGCGCAGGACCTCGGCGACGGCCGGGTCCTCCAGCACGGAGACGCACCACGCGCAGTGCTCGTCCCCGCCGCCCGGCGCGAAGGCGTCGCTGGTGGCCATCGCATAGGCGGCCCGGTACAACAGGAGATCGTCGATCGCGTACCCGAACTCGTCCGCGAACCGCGCGGTGAGCCGCCGGGTGATCTCCGGGGCCCGCTCGGTGGCCGCCGGGAATCTGGCCGCGGTGACGGCGGCGTCGAACCGGGGGTCCCCGCCCGTGGACAGGAAGCCGTAGTCCACGAGGGCGAGAGGCCGCAGCTCGTCGTCCACCAGCACGGTCTCCGGGAAGATGTCGCCGTGCACGACCGCCTCGTCGGCGCGGGGGAGCGAGCGCAGCTTCTCGATGAGCACGGCGCGTTTGCGGTAGAAGTCGTGGACCTGTACGGCGAACACACCCGCGCACCGGCTGACCCGCCGCTCCACGAGGTCCGCGAGGGCGGATCCGAAGGTGGTGTGGCCCTCCCAGAGGGGGCGCTCCTCGTCCAGGACGGGTAGTTCCTTGACCTCCGCCACCTCATGGGCCGCCGCGAGGGCGCGCAGAACATCGACCAGACAGTCGACCGCCTCGGGCAGCACCTCCGGGTCGTCGGTGCGGATCCTGCGTGCCAACGGCGCGCCGGACAGTTCCCGTTCCACGGTCATCGGGACTCCGTCGATGTCCTCGACGGTGAGGATCTCCGGGGCGTCGAACGGCAGGTGCGCCGCGGCATCGGCGTAGAAACGCTGCATCCGCCGTAGGTCGGAGCCCTGCCGGTGCTCCCACACCTTGGCCACCGTGCCGTCGCCGAGCCGGTAGACGGCACCCTCCACCGCCGCTTCGACGGGCCCGGCGTCGGGATATCCGGCGTCGACGAAATGCCTTACGCGCCGGGCCGTGGTGTCGTGTGTCGTATCGGTCATCTCGTGCCTCCCCGGTGTGAGCGACCGGGCCGGTCGGCGAGGCCGTGACCGGCACCCTCTCCCACGGTAGGCCCCGCGTCCGCGCCGCACCTCCCCGGTACGTCTCCAGGTCGCCCGCACCTGTTTCCTCGTCGGCGGAGCCACCACGGCCGTTCCTCCGTACACTGACGGCCGTCGCCCGCCGGCGGGCGAGTCCGGCCGCCCGGCGGGGAACCGCCGACGGGCACCACGCACTGCGGCGTCCGTTCGGCCGCGCCACCCCCCATCCGCGTACCATCGCTCACCCGCAGAGGGCCGTATGCCGACCACCAGACTTGTCCGGAACCTGACAGGAGCGGCCGCGGTGCTCCTCCTGCTGACCGCGGCGCCCGGAGCGGTCGCCGCCGCCCCGGAACCCGCGGCCCGCACCGCCGCCACCACCCCCGCGGCCGACACCTGGCAGCCGCCGCTGTCCACCCGCGGCCGCTACATCGTCGATGCCGCGGGCAACCGCTTCCGGCTGAGATCGGCCAACTGGGACGGCGCGCAAGGATCCTGGACCGGCAGCGGCAGCATCGACGACCCCGCCAACCACCACGCCGGCCAGGACTCCTACGGCATCCCCCTCGGCCTCGACCGAGTCGCGCTGCCCAAGCTGCTCGCCGACTTCCACGCCCTCGGGATCAACAGCATCCGGCTGCCGTTCTCCAACGAGATGATCCACACGACGGCCCCCGTGCCCGACGTCGCCGTCACGGCCAACCCCCAGCTGCGGGGCAAGACGCCGCTGCAGATCTACGACGCCGTGGTGGCCGCCCTCACCGGCGACGGCTTCGCGGTCATCCTCAACAACCACACCAACACCTCCCGTTGGTGCTGCGGCATCGACGGCAACGAGCGCTGGAACACCGGGCGGTCCACCCAGCAGTGGGCCGACGACTGGGTCTTCATGGCCCGCCGCTACGCCTCCGACCCACGCGTGGTGGGAGCCGACCTCTACAACGAGGTACGGCGCGACATCATGGACGACCCCAACTGGGGTCTCGGCGACGACCACGACTGGTACGCCGCCGCCCAGCTCGCCGCGGACCGCATCCTCACCGAGGCCAACCCCAACCTCCTCATCGTCATCGAGGGCATCAACTGGACCGGCCTGCCCGTCGACGGGCTGCCGCACGGCCGCCCCATGCTCACTCCCGCCCGCACGCTCTCGCACACCCTGGTGGCCGCCCACAAACTGGTCTACTCCGCCCACTTCTACGGCTACACCGGCCCCCACCACAGCGGTGCCACCGGCATCGGGGAGACACACGACGCCCGCTACCAGGACCTCACCCGCGACGAGCTGTACCAGGCCCTGGACGACGAGGCGTTCTTCGTGACCGAGGAGGGCGGCCGGCACTACACCGCACCGCTGTGGATCAGCGAGTTCGGTATCGGAGCCGGTGAGACGGGCACCGCCGCCCGCGCCTGGTTCGGCAACATCACCGACTACTTCGCCGACCACGACGCCGACTTCGCCTACTGGCCGCTGGTCGGGTGGGAAGGCCACGATGACTGGTCGCTTCTGCGCTACGACACCGCGGGGCACCGATCCGGCATCCTCGACGGGTCCGACTGGCGCGGCACCGCATGGAACCACCTCATGACCGCGCCCACGCGCACCGGGCCCGTGGCGGAGGTGCCCTCCTGGCGCATGCTCGCCACCGACCACGGCGACCGGGTCCAGTCACTCCGGGTGCGTGCCACCGGGGACTGGGACACCGGTGCCTCCAAGGCGGCCTGTCCCGACGGTCTGCGGCTGACGGGGCTCGGCCACACGTCCGGCCGTGCGCTGTGCACCGACATCACCGCCGGTGATCTGCGCGCGGGGGGCAACGCCCAGACGGTGGTCACCGACGAACGCTACGTCCCGCAGGGCGGCGACTGGGCCTCGGGTTACACCAAACTCCAGTGCCCCACCGACAACTTCCTGATCGGCTACAGCCACCGCGGCGGCCGGGTGTCGGCGGCCCTCTGCGTTCCCGCCCGGGACCGGCTGGGCGACACGGGACGGACCGTGTGGTTCGACCGGTCCGACAACCGCCCCGCCGACGCCGCCGGCGGCGACTTCGCCTACGGCGACTACAAGGGCCAGTGCGCCGACAACGAGTACGCCGCCGGAATCGCCTTCACCACGCGACTGGGCAGCACGGCGGGCCCCGCCGCCCTGCTGTGCCGCAAGCTGTTTTGAAACACCTGGCCGGCTGTTCAAGGCCCTTGTCCCGCTGGCCGGATGAGTCCAGGGCGGACCACCCGGATCAAAGGCGTGACAGGAACTCGAGATCTTTACGCGCGAAAGCGCCCCGGGGCGCACAAGCGTGCACTCCGGGGCGCTTTCGCGCACCGTCCCTGAGGGTGAGTGTCAGCGGGAGCTGAGCAGTCCTTCGCGCAGCCGGGCCAGCATGCGGGACAGCAGTCGCGAGACATGCATCTGGGAGACCCCGAGGCGCTCGCCGATCTGGGCCTGGGTGAGCTCCTCGACGAACCGCATATGGATGATCTGCCGGTCGCGCTCGTCCAACTCGGCGATCATCGGGGCCAGTGCGTGGAAGTCCTCCACCAGCTCCAGTGCCGCGTCCTCGGTGCCGATGAAGTCCGCCAGCGCGGTCTCGCCGTCCTCGTCGGTGCTGATCGCGGCGTCCAGGGAGGAGGAGTTGTACCCGTTGGAGGCCAGCCTGGCCTCGGTGACCTCCTCCTCCGAGAGGCACATCAGTTCCGCCAGCTCCTTCGTGGTGGGGACACGGCCCAGTCGGCTGCGCAGCTCCTCCGTCGCCTTCGCCAGTTGTACCCGCGCCTCCTGGAGCCGGCGCGGGACATGCACGGCCCAGGAGGTGTCGCGGAAGAACCGCTTGATCTCGCCGACGATGTACGGCACGGCGAACGAGGTGAACTCCACCTCGCGCGAGAGCTCGAACCGGTCGATGGCCTTGATGAGGCCGATCATGCCGACCTGGACGATGTCCTCCATCTCCTCGGGTCCACGGCTGCGGAACCGGGCGGCCGCGAACCGGACCAGGGACATGTTCATCTCGATCAGCGTGTTGCGTGCGTACTGGTACTCGGGCGTGCCCTCGTCCAGCGAGGCCAGCTGGTCGAAGAACAGCTTCGACAGCTCGCGGGCGTCCCGCGGGGCAACCCGCGACGGGTCGGCGACCTCCGGCAGTGCAGTTGTGCCCGCCTCCGCCGCTGTCGTCATCGCCGACATCATGTTCCCTCCCGGTTCGACTACGTGCCTGTGAGCCCGTTTCGGGCTGACGACACTCCGCCTGCCCCGAGGCCGGGAGGGTATGCCTGACGATCCGTGTCCCCGCCGCCGGCGCGCGCGGAGGCGGGCCGTCGCGCGCCCGACTACAGCATGTGAGATGCGCGAGGCGGCCGTGACTCCGGCTCGTTGTGGTGTCGCAGTGAGGGGCCTGCTCGCCATCGAGGCACTCGGGACCGGTATTGACCAAGATGCGACGGAACTTGTCCGATCTGAGAGGCCGAACGCGCCGGTAACCGCAATCATGCCATTTACGCACCGTAGCGGTAGGCATTCGTTTGAGTGAGCGGGTAGCGTCCCCACACACACGAGCGGGCCCCGGCACGGCGGGATACCAGACCGGGGCCCAACTCAACTCTGTTCAACGATCGAGGAGATGACATGCCTCCTGACCGAAACAACCACTTCGGCCGGCCACTCGAGCGGAGCCGGGCGGAGCGGTTCGACCGTAACATCCCGCAGGCGGGCGCGGTTGAAACCCGCGACCTGCGTGACAGGGAAGTCAACATGCAGGTAGGGGCGTTCGTCGCCGCCCCGGTCCTGGGCATCGTGCTGGTCCTGCGGCCCGAGCTGTACCAGCTCGCCGCAGCGGCGGTCTGCATGCTGCTGGCCGCAACCCGTCGCTCATACCTGCGCTACCGGCGGGTTCGCATCGCCTGACGGCCGGTCGGCCGCCGCCCGAGCAGTTCCAACTGCCCGGACGGCGGCCGCCCGACCGGCGGCACACCGTCACCCACCCATGGAGCCGCCCCGAGTCCGGCTGACGGCTTCTGCGGAATCTCTCAGT
The DNA here is from genome assembly GCF_042889625.1 of Streptomyces sp. NPDC002573. Classification (NCBI taxonomy): domain Bacteria; kingdom Bacillati; phylum Actinomycetota; class Actinomycetes; order Kitasatosporales; family Streptomycetaceae; genus Streptomyces; species Streptomyces sp. NPDC002573. Next base: position 112,095 of record NZ_JBIARC010000014.1, read on the forward strand.
TTCCGTGCCCCGGCCCCGGTAGCACTTGCCCGCAAAGGACACCCGATCCCATGACGCCCAAGGACCCAGGCCCCGCCTACTGCCTGAACCCCGACTGCGGAAGGCCGATTGACCGCAGCGGCGGCTCCGGCAGGCCGCGCCACTACTGCAACGACGTCTGCGGTCGCGCGTACCGCCGGGCGCGCGAGAAGCACCCGACCCCGGACGCGGTCGCCCACAACCTCTTCGCCGACGAGGTCGCCGACGACATGGCGCGCGGCGCCGAGCACCTGCGGCGACTGACCCGTACGCGCCAGCCGCTGGCGGCCCTGAGCCTGCTGCGCATCGTGGAACGCGATCTGGAGGACCTCAAGGCCGCCTTGGTGCAACAGGCCCGCGACCAGCGGGAGAAGAACGCCGAGATCGCGCGTTCCCTGAGTCTGCCGCCCGAGCAACTCACCCGGAAACTCTCCTCGGAGGCCGTCCGTCGGAGGATGGTCAACCGACAGCAGCGCCCCCGCAACGTACCGGGCCGCCCCGCGGAATCGGAGCCCGCTGCCTCGGCACCCGTCATCAGCATCCCGCGCCAGCGCCGGCCCCCGGCCCGGCCGGGCGGCGCCACGCCCTTCCGGGCGAGGGAGCCGAACCAGCACCCCGCGGGGCCGGCCGCGGTCCTCGCCCGCGCCCTGTCCCAGCTTCAGCGCGTCAGCGCCAAGTCCTTCCGCCGGCTCGCCGAGGACACCCACATATCCGCCTCCTACGTCTCCCGGGTCCTCAGCGGCGAGCGGTGCCCTTCCTGGAAGGTCACGCGTGCGCTCACGCTCGCCTGTGGGGGAGACCCGGCGGAGATCCAGCCCCTGTGGGCGGCCGCCCGCGGACAGACGCCGAGCCAGCGCGGCAGCCTGCACGAGGCGCTGCGCGGACTGCACCTGTCCGCCGCGCGACCCGCCACGGCCGACCTCGGCGCGCGCAGCGGCCTGAGTCCTCGAGCCGTAACCGGCATGCTCAGCGGCAGCACGCTGCCCGCCTGGGAGGACGTCGAGGAACTGGCCCATGCCCTGGGCGCCGAGGCCCCGCCCCTACGGCCGTTGTGGAACGCCGCACGCGCCGCGGCGGCCGGGCCCCCCGAACCGCCGCCCGCCGACCTGCTCGCCCTCCGTTCACTCGCCGAGGTCCTCGGATGACTCCACACACCACCCTCAGGCAACCCGTCCGCACCCTCGCGGCCCGTTCCCGACTGTCGTATCCGTCGTCGCGCGCACGTGTCGTCCCGCCCTGCCGGCAGGCTTCGCTCACTCCCGCGCTGCCCCCCGCGTTCGAGGCGTTCTGCGCGCTGCACCGCGTCCGCTACCTCGACTACGCACGCGTCCATCTGCCGGACGACGAGGCGCACAGCTTCGTCCGCGGCGTCCTGGGAGAACTGGCGGTCCGCTGGCCGTATGTCGTCAGTCAGCCCAATCCCTCCGCGCGGGCCTGGACCCTGCTCAGCGCCCGGATCCGGGCCCGGCGACCCCTGCCCGCCCCCCTCGACACCTGTCCGGCGTCGCAGTACGACGCCCTCGTGCTGCACTGCCTGCTGGAGTACAGCAGTACGGCCGCGGCCGAGACCATGGGCGTGGAGCCGAGCAAGATCCGTTACCTGGTCTGCTCCGCGTCCCCCGCCTCCCGCAGGGCCGCCCGCCTGCTGCGCCCCGATCCACCCTCAGGACCTGTGGCGGGATGCCGGGCCTGAACTCGGCTCGCCGGAGCCTGAACTGACGGCCGGGGTCGGTCGGCGTCGAGGGTGTCGTCGTACATCCAGGAACCGTGGATCACGGCCGGAACCCTCGGGACGGAGGTGTTCCGGGGACTACCATGTCCGTTATGCGCGCAATTACCGTCAATCGCTATGGTGGTCCGGAGACCCTGGAACTGACGGAGGCCGACGACCCCAAGGTCGGTCCCGACTCGGTGCTCGTGCGGGTGAAGGCCGCCGGGGTCAACCCGGTCGACTGGAAGATCGTCGCCGGATACCTCGACTCGATCATGTACATCCACTTCCCTCTCGTCCCCGGCTGGGACGTCGCGGGCGTCGTCGAGGCGGTCGGTCAGGACGCCTCCGAGTTCTCGGTCGGCGACGAGGTCTTCGGCTATGTCCGCAAGGACGAGGTGCAGCACGGCACTTACGCGGAACTCGTCGCCGCGCCCGTACGCACCCTCGCACGCAAGCCCGCGTCGCTGACCTGGCAGCAGGCGGCCGGGGTGCCGCTGGCAGGGCTCACCGCCCGGCAGTCGCTGGCCCGGGTGGGGGTGGCCTCGGGCGACACGGTCCTGGTCCATGCGGCGGCCGGCGGCGTCGGGGCCTTCGCCGTGCAGATCGCGGTGGCGAAGGGGGCCCGGGTGATCGGTACGGCGAGCGAACGCAACCACGACTTCCTTCGCTCCCTGGGCGCCGAACCGGTGAGCTACGGTGACGGCCTGGCCGATCGGGTGCGGTGGCTCGCGCCGGAGGGAGTCGACGCGGCAGTGGACTACGTGGGCGGGGACGCGGTGGCCGTGTCCCAGGAACTGCTGAAGGACCGCTCTCGCATCGCATCGATCGTCAACCCCGAGGTCACCGAGCGCGGCGGTCACCATGTGTGGGTCCGTCCGGACTCCGCGGACCTCGCGGAACTGGCCCGCCTCGCCGACGCCGGCAAGCTCGACGTCCATGTCGAGCAGGCCCTGCCGCTGGCCGAGGCCGCCGAGGCGTTCGACCGCAGCAAGAGCGGGCGGACCCGCGGCAAGATCGTGCTCGAGGTCGGACACGTCGACTGACGCCAGGCCGGCCCGTTGCCGAGGGCCGGTGGGGGAGACCCGGCGCCTGTCGATCGGGCGCCGCTCCGCCGGCCGCCGGGCGTCAACCAAGTGGACTACGGGGCCTGCGTGATCGTATGTTGCGCATGCCGCGCGTGAGATTCCGGGGAGGAACGGCGTCCGGCGTTTCGACCACACCTCGGGGGATGCTCCACCATGATCTGTTACCGCTGCCATCATCTCGCCGCTGCAGCGGGCGGCACCCTGTGCGCCCAGTGCGCCGCCACTCCGGCACCGACGGCCCCGCCGGTCGCGGCCGTGCCAGGGGCCTTCCTGCGCTCGCCCGTCGGGCTGGGCCGAGCGACGGCCGTACTGCTCGGACTGGTCGCCGTCGCCGATCTGTTCGCAATCGGGGCGGACGTCGTCATGTACAACGTGTCGGGCGATCTGGTCGACGGCGCCGTCGGAGACGCCGTGAGCCGCCGGGCCGACCGCGCGGACGCGCTCTACTCCGCAGCCGGCATCGCCCAGACCGCCGCGATGCTGGCCTGCATGGTCGTGTACCTGTGCTGGTTCTACCGAGTACGGGTCAACGCCGAGGTGTTCGAGCCGTACGGGCACCAGAAGAAGCGTGGCTGGGCGATCGGCGGCTGGTTCACGCCGGTCGTGAACCTGTGGTTCCCGCGCCGGATCACACTGGACATCTGGGACGCGAGCGGCCCGCCGGGTGCGCGCCGGTCGCACGGCCTCGTCAACGCCTGGTGGGCGCTGTGGATCATTTCGATCCTGGCCGAGCGGTCCGGCTTCTCCGCCTACCGTCGAGCCGACACCGCTCAGGAGCTGTACAGCGCGGTCCCGCAGGTGCTCTTCGCGGACGTCACCGACATGGCCGCCGCGCTGCTCGCGATCCTCGTCGTACTGCGGCTCACGCGGATGCAGCACGAGAAGGCGCTGCGGGGCGCGGTGCCTCCGGCGGTCGCGGTCTGACGCCCCGCGTCGTCAAGTCGCCGAGCCACCGGGTCGTCGAGTCATCCAGTGACCAAGTCGCCAAGTGACCAAGTGACCAAGTCGCCAGGTCCATGGGCGGTCGATGTCGTCCGAACCGTTGTCACCGGCCGCTTCTTCCTGGTTGGGTGTCCCGCCGGCACGTGACGGACGTGGCGGGGCCCGGCGGATGAGCGCGACCGGCGCGGCGCGCCGATGAGGGAGTGGGTGCGATGGCGGCGGAGACACGGTCGGTGGACGACGGGAAGACCCTGCCCGACGGGCTCGGACAGGCGATCCGTGAGACGGCCGCGGACATCGCGAGGCTGTTGCGAGCGGCGGCCGACACGACGGTCCCCGTGCCCGACTCGGAGTGGACCGTGGGCGAGGCGGCGGCCCATCTGGCGGTGGCCAACGAGCTGATGGCCGACCTCGCGGCCGGCCGCGAACGCCCTTACGGGGACGGCACGCCGCAGAGCCTGGCCGCGGCCAACGCGCGGTCCCTGGCCGCTTTCGAGGAGCGCGGGGCAGAGCCGCTGGCGGTGATGATCGAGGCACAGGCGGACGGCTTCCTCGACGCCGTCGCCCGGGCCACGGCGGACGGCACCGCGGACCGGACGCTCCTCACACCGCTGGGCCCCATGGACCGGTCCGTGCTCGCCTCGTATCTGCTGACCCACATGCTGGGCCACGGCTACGACCTCGCCCGCGCGCTCGGCCGACCGCACATGATCGACCGCGCTCGGGTCGGACTGTGCCTGCCGTTCCTGCTGACCGCCATGCCGCACGTCGCCGTCGCCGGTGCCGGGGTCACGGCCCGCTACCGGCTCCGGGTGTGGGGCGGGGCGGAGTTCGGTGTCACCTTCACCGACGGTGCCGTGGACGTGACGTCCGCGGCACCGGACCCGCCGGACTGCACGATCCTCACGGAGCCGGTGACGTTCCTGCTCATCGCCCTGGGCCGCTGCAATCCGTGGCGGGCCATGGCGAGCGGCCGGGTGCTCGCCTGGGGGCGCAGGCCCTGGCTCGCGGCGCGCTTTCCGACGCTGTTCATGGCGCCCTGAACCGTGTCGTGGACCTGCGCGGGGGAGGTCGTCCGCTCGGCGGCCCGACCCGCGTGGCGGTTCCGCGCCGGGGCTGGGCGTCCGTCTCCGTCTCAGCAACCGATGTCGGCCGCGTCGAAGAAGTGATCGAGGGGCGCTCGGTACGCCGCGGGATGGAAGCCCAGCTCCCATTGGGGATGACCGGCCCACTCCATGAAGGCGACCCAGCGCAGCAACCACCCGAGTGCGTTCGTGGTGGCGTCCTGCTCGCAGCCGCCTTCGCCGCCCGCCACCTCACGCAGGGCCAGCCACTCCCGGAACAGGTCCGTGATATCGGCCGCGGTCCGGCGTTCGGCCGCGCTGCCGCACAGTTCGGCATCGGCGAGCCGTCCCCCGAAGAACCGGGCGAACCGCTGGTCACGTGCGTAGGCCCATCGATCGTCCGCTGCCTCGGCCGCGCCACCCGGCTGGGCGCGGTACGGAAAGGCGGGTTCGGGCTGGGGGGCGGTCACGGCAGGCTCGAAACGCGAGACGGTGCCACTGCGGCCAGGGGCTCGGGTCTATGGGCCGCGTGGGTGGCGCGCCGGGGAGGGAGAAACGCAGGGACGGCCGTCACGTAGTCCTCCGACAAGGAGCGAGGTGGGGGCGTAAGAGCTCCGTACACAGGGGGCGCCCGGCTCGCGACGGCGTCTGGTGCCGACCGGGCTCCCACTGTGTTCGGAGCTTCAGGCCCCGGAAGCGTGGCTGGTTGCGCCGTCTCGCCACGCCGTGACCGGCCGGGAAGCGATGAGCGAAGCCCAGGGCTGTCGGCCGGTGTCGCGGGCAGGGAAGGCGGAGCGACGGGTCATCTGTACCGCGGGCGTCTGGAGGCCGCAGCCGGGACGACTGGTGCGGGGAGAGCGGGCGGCACCGTCTGACGTCCACGGTTCTGGCCTCCCAACGTCCGAGTGCCCAGGTGGTCCGCGTCGGCCCGCCGACCGCCCGCCACCCGGCTCGTACCGTCGGCACGTCGTGTCCGTGCCCGTCGAGGCAAGGCCTCCGAGGCACACCTCTGCACCCTTCAACCGTGCGTGGGGGAGGCCCGGACCGGTGCACGCCGACGCGAACGCAGGCGCGACCGCATTCCGCAATCACGGAGCGAACGCGACTGAGTCCGCCGGGTGCTGACTGACAGCCAGTCACCTGGTGATGCTGCAATCCAAGAGTATGTGATGTCAACTGTTGTATCCATCCTTGGCAATTGGAGTATCGCTGACCTGGTTGCTTGGCCGGGGAGCGGTTATCGTCTCGTCATCAATGCGCAGTCCGCGCCGCCACCGGACGTGAGGAGATGCGTCGGTGAGAGATCCGCGCCAATCGCTCGCCGAGACCCTCAGGGACATCGACTCTCTACTGAGCGACGGGAAGAGCCGTGACGACGTCCTCGACGTGCAGCAGTTGTCCGTCAACTGCGGCGTTCCGCAGGACGTCGTGGAGATGCTGCTGCACGGCAGACACGCGCCCGCGGAGAACATCACCGACCGGATCATCCGCCGCATCGCTCATCTGCGGGAGACGCGACGGCGCCCCGACGGCTCGCGCCACTCCTACGACGAGATCGCCTCGTCGTTCGGGGCCACCCGGGCCTCACTGTCCAACCTCGTCAACGGCCGCAGAAGCCCCAGGGAGACCGTGCAGCCGGCCCGGGACGTACGACGGCGCACGTCCCGCTCCGGCGGCCCACTGGCCTCCACCCAGGCAGGCGTCGAGCGCTTCTTCTTCGGGGAGCCGAACGGATGGCTCAGCGCCGAGCCGGAGTCGGCCCTCAACGAGGCGCTCCAGCCCGTACTCGAAGGGCTGCGCGCGGCGGTCGACAGCGACTGCGGCGGCAGCCGCGCCACGGCGCTGCGCACGGCCGCGGCCCTGCCGGACGACGAGTGGGAACTGGTCGAGCGATTCATCAACACCCTGGTGCGCCAGGTCCGGGAGGAACGCGGTCAGCACGGCTGACCCTGGCTCGAACACGCCCCCCACAGGCCGCCGTCAGGATGCGCCGCACCAGGAACACACCTGCGACGCGTCCGCGATAGCCTGCCACAGCGACTGCGCCCAGCAACGCTCCCGGAGGCCGTGCCCATCCCATGAACGGCGACTCACCACCACTGGACGGCGACTTACCCTTCTACGTCTCCAGCGGACTGATGCTCCTGGCCTGTCTGCTGAAGCTGCCGGCACTGGTGCGTGCCCGAGGCCGGGACTGGCTGCTGTCCTCCATCTGCGCCCTGCTCTTCCTCGGCGCGGGAGTCCTGTTCACCACCGCCCAGACCACGATCGCCCTCGTCAACCGCGGCACCGGCGTGCCCAATATCGCCGCCCCGATCGTCTACATGCTGCTGGTCGCCTTCTCCGGGGCCTCGATCGTGCTGGTCCTGAACTGGCGCGGCGAAACCGAGACGGCCCAGCCCCGTCGCCTCTCCCGTGTCACGCTCGCCGCGTACGGCGTGGCGGTCCTCCTCATCGGGGTCCTCTTCTCCCTGGGCGACGCGCCGGTCGAGCAACGGACCCGGTTCGACCTCTACTACGCGACCACGCCCTTCATCAGGGAGATGGTCCTTCTCTGTCTCACCGCGCACGCCGTGGCCTCCCTGACCGTCGGCCATCTCTGCCGACGCTGGTCAGGGGAGGTGCACGGAATGCTGCGCACCGGTCTGCGCGTGCTGGCCACCGCGTATCTGATGCACTTCGTCGGCTACGACCTCATGACGGCCGCGGCGGTGATCGGCCGCTGGACCGGCCACACCTGGGACACGTTCATCGTGATCGCGCGCACGACGATCGCGCCCAGCGCGGTCCTGGGGGCGGCGGGTTTCGTTCTCCCTCTGATCGGCGGGAGCACCACGGTCCGCTACTGGCAGCTGGCACCGCTGGCCCGCACGGTGCGCCCCGTGCGAGGCGCTCTAGGGCCCACACCCCTGCCCCTGCCGTGGTGGAAGCTCAGCGTGCATCTTCGGCTGACGAGACGTCAGACCTATATCTCGGACCGTATCTTGGCCTGCCGTGACCACTCCGACCCGGGGATCCGGGACGAGGCACACCGGCTGGCCCTGGCCCGCAACGCCACCGGGGAGGAGGCCGCCGCCATCGCCGAGGCCGCGCTGATCGTCGCGGCGGTCGAGGTCCACTACGCCCGCGGCAGCCATGGCACGCCCCCGCGGCGTCGGGTGAACGCGGACGAGCGCGCGGTCTCCAGCAGCGACCTGGTCCACATCTCCCGGGCGCTGCGCTCCCGTATCGTCAAGGACGTCCGCACACGGACCCGCAACCACCGAAGGCCCTGACAAGAGCGGCGTGGTGGCTGCGGCGCCGCACCGGGGCCCGGCGGCTCCAGTGCTCGTCGGACCAACCGCCGCCACGGAGCACCCGGCAGATGCCGTACACCTCGGCGTCGTAGACGTCCCAGCACCCTGCCACCACACGCGCTCGACGTTCGTGACGACACCTCAACCGGACGAGTGGATACGGCCGTTCTTGCCCGCCCCCGCCCCTCCCACCGCTCCTCCCGTTCGGTCGAGGCCATGGAGGATCGCTCGCTCGGCCGCCGTCAGGGGCGGTCCGGCCAGCGGAGGCAGCACAGGGCCGTTCAGCGTGGCGAGCAGCAGCGAGGGGCGCAGCAGACGGCTGCCGTCCTCCTGCAACGTGGTGACGTTGCACATGGCGACGGACACCCGGTAGGAGCTGGTCGCCACCTTCGTCATACGCCGCACATAGCGGGTGAGCACACGGTCGGCGAACGTGGGACTGTCGCCGAGCACTCCGGGGAACCACCGGTCCTGGGAGCTGCTCAGCGACCATGCCGCGTCCACCGCCTTGGCGGCGGCACGCTGGATCCGGCGCGCCAGGCCCGGCGCGGCGACATCGGTCGCGGCGAGTTCCCGGCGAAACTCCTGGGCGCCCAGCGCGGCCACCGACATGCCCTGCCCGTAGACCGGGTTGAACGCGGCGGCGGCATCACCCAGCACCACGAGGCCCTCGGGCCAGACCACGGCGCTCTCGAAGTGGCGGCGGACATTGCGGGTGCTGCGGCTGAGCGCCACATCGGACAGGGGCTCGGCACCGGAGAGAAGCCGGCCCACCAGAGGATGCCGTAGCCCGAGGGCGAAGCGGACGAACTCCGCGGGGTCGCTGGTGGGCTCGGCACCTCGGGTACCGCTCAGACTGGCCAGCCATCGTCCGCCCTCGATGGGGATGAGAGCCGCCGCGCGGCCGGGCGTTGTGTCGAGAGGGTCGGGCTGCACCAGGATCAGGGGGAACTCCTCCGCCCCTTCAGGCCTCCGGTAGAGGCGGCTCGCGTACACGACTCCCGAGTCGACGACCTCCTCACGGATCCCCGCGATGCCGAGGGCGTCGAGCCACTGCAGGGCACGTGACCCACGCCCGCTCGCGTCGACGACCAGGTCCGCGCGCAGGTCCTCCTCGGCGCCCTCCGCGTCGGTGATGCGTACGCCCGTGACACGCTCCGCGGATCCCAGCAGGGAGACGGCTTCGGCGCGCCGCAGTCGGATTCGGGGACGGTCCAGGACCGTCTCGCGCAGGACGGCGTCCAGGAGGTCCCTGCTGCATGTGAGCAGGGGGTGGCTGTCGTGGCGCCAGCGCCGGAACCATCCCTCCGGACCCAGCATCACCGCGCCGGAGGTGAGCGAGATCTCGCGGCCTCCTGCGACGAGCACCCGCTGCCGCAGCCGCAGGTCGGGCAGCAGGGCCTCGATCGCGTTCAGCCCACTGGTCAACAGGATGTGGCCATGGCGGGCCTGGGGTAAGCCCCTGCGTGGAGCAGGCCCCTCCGGCAGCACATCGCGCTCGAGTACGGTCACTTCGCCGACCGCGTCGGACACGGCCACGGCGGCCAGCAGCCCGGCCACGCTCGCACCGACGACGATTGCCCTACGCGCCATCCGTCCCCCGATCGCAGCCCCGGAAGCCCTCACCGTACCGTTGGGCATGACGATCACCACAGCAGATCGGGCCAGAACCGGCCAGGCGACACGGCGATGACTCACCTACGAGCCGCGGCACCGGAAACCAGGACTTCTCACCTCTCGCCCAGCACCGCACGGATCACGTGCCGGGCGTTCTTCGCCATCGACGGATTCGTCTTGCGGTAGTACGGCAGTGCGATCAGTGCCTGCGAGAGGGTCCGCCCTCGGCCGCGGATCCAGGTCGCGTCGTCCACGTCGACCGCCTCACGGAAGACCTCCCTCGCCCCGGGCGGCAGCAGATTCCACGCCGGGAACAGATCGCAGGCCGGATCGCCCACCCCCGTACATCCGAAGTCGATCACGGAGGCCAGCCTGTGCCCGTCCACCAGCAGATTGCCCGGCATCAGATCGGCATGCAGCCACACCGGCGGCCCGTCCCAGCCCGGCGCCCGCAGCGCGTCCTCCCACACGGCGATCGCGGCATCGCTGTCGACGTCCTCCTGCGGGATTCGGCGCAGTTCCCCGATCGCCGCCCGGGTCTCCACGTCGAGCGCGGCCACCGGCCCGCCACGGTGGGCCCGAGGCGCTCCCGGCAGGTCGACGCTCCGCATCGCCACCACGAATCCGGCCAGGTCCTTGGCGAGCAGCTCGGGTTCCGCCAGCGAGTCCGGGTCGGGGTTCCGCCCCGCCAGCCACCCGTACACCGACCACGGCCACGGATACCCCTCCGCGGGCTCCCCGGCTCCGAGCACCTCGGGAACGGACGTGGGCAGCAGGGGGGCGAGACGGGGCAGCCACGCCCGCTCCGACGCCACGTCCCCCGCTCCGCCTGCGATCAGCGGCAGCCGTACGACCATGCTGTCGCCCAGCCGGTACATGGCGTTGACCGTGCCGCCCGAGGGAAACCGCGCCACCGCCAGTCCCGCCCACTGCGGTAACTGCCCGGCGATCAGCCGCCGTACGAGGTCGTCGTCGATGGGGTACTGGCCCGGGTGTAACTGTCCTGCGCTCATGGGGAGCCATCCGATCGCGGGGCGACGGCGACCGTCAAACAACTTTCGGACGCATGGGAGGACGTGACGCGAGGTCAATCCCCTCTTCCCGCGTGCCTACGTGAAGTCGAGCGGGCAGATTCCGTTCATGACGGAGGGCGGCAGACACGGCACTGGCCCGTCACCTGGCCGACCTGGCGGATGCCGTCGCACGTCGCCGTCTCGCGGCCCCTGACCTCACCGTCCGCACCAAGAACGACGGGAGCCCGGTCACCGACGTCGACCAGGAGATCGAACACGTCCTGCGCTCCGAGATCCGCCGGCACCGTCCGGGCGACGCCTTCGTCGGCGAGGAGTCCGGTGCCCGCGGCACGGGCCGTCGCCGCTGGATCGTCGACGGCATCGACGGCACCGCGAGTTTCCTCGCGGGGGAGCCGGAGTGGAGCACCCTCATCGCCGTCGGGGAGGACGGCGGCATCGTCCTGGGCATGGTCTCCGCCCCGGCGCTGCGCCGCCGCTGGTGGGCGGCACCGGGCGCCGGCGCATGGGCCGGACCGTGCCCTTCCCGATCGCCGATGTCGGCCCGTCGCCTGTCGATCGCCGAAGGCGGCCGGCCCCCGCACGACGTCACCCTCGGCATCTGGCCACCCCCGGCAAGACTGAGCGCATCGGAACGGTCCGTCGCGGCACGCCTGGCGGCACATGTCGCCCGGACCCGCCCCGCCCTCGACTGGTCCTCGGCCGCCCCCGCCACGCCACCGCCCCGCAAGCCGTCGACCGGATCCGGCACCTGTCACGGCGCCCTCCTCGTCGCGACCGGTCAGGTGGACGCCTTCCTTCTTCTGGGGGCCGGGCCCTGGGACATCGCCGCTCTGATCCCCGTCGTGGAGGAGGCCGGTGGCGTCTTCAGCGACCTTGAGGGTCGGCGCCGCGCCGACACGGGGCCGCGTTGTTCGCCGTACCCGGGCTCCACCGACCACTCCTGGACATCGCCGGGTCCGACGGCTGACCCCTGCACCGAGCGACATGACCTGGGGTTCCCTGGTCGGCAGCAGTCGCCCGGGGCCCGAACAGGCAGCGGAACAAGCGGACTTGCCGCAGTCCAAGAACAGCGGGGGAACGGCCGGACGGGCGCCCCCATCGCCGGGGCCCTGGCCACCCTTCGGTCATCACCTGTTCACGCGCGACGAACAGCATCTACCCATGCCCATGCCAATTTCCGCAAGGCGGGCCGCCCCGGCTCTCGCCCTCGCTCTGTCCACCCTGTTCGCGGTCGCCACACCCGCCCGATCCGCGCCCGCTCATTCCGCGGACGGCGTCGCCGAGCGCATCCGCGACGGGTATGGCACCAAGGCGCCGTACGCGCCCCAGCAGGATCCGTGGACGTACCAGCGCGCTCCCCGGGGCTTCGTCCCCGTCTTCGCCGAGAACGTCTCCCGTCATGGGTCCCGCGCGGCCACCGACAGCGAGGACGGCGACCTGATCCTCAAGCTGTGGGACCAGGCCCGGCAGGACGGACAACTCACCCGCCTCGGCCAGAACTTCGGCCCGGACGTACGTGCCCTGCTCGCCGTCATGGAGAAGACCGGCTACGGCAACCTCAGCGGACGCGGCAAGCGCGAGTTGCAGGGGGCGGCCGTACGGATGGCCCATCGTCTGCCTGAACTGTTCGAGACCATCGCCGAGGACGGCGAGACCGTCGACGTGGTCAGCTCCGGGCAGGGACGAGCCGTCGACAGCGGGACGGTCTTCACCGACGCCCTCACCCAGACCGATCCGGAGCTCAAGCCGCTGATCGGGCCCGCCCGCGTCGACAAGGACCTGCTCTACTTCCACAGGTCCGCCGGCGGCGCCGCCTACCGGGACTGGCTCGCGAACGACCGGCGCCTGGCCCGTACCCTCAAGGACCTCAGCGGTCAGCCCGCCACCCACCGTGCCGCCCGCCGTGTCCTGGTGAGGATCTTCAAGCCGGCGTTCGTGCAGCGTGTGGCCGACGGGGAGTTCTCCTCCCTCGCGGACGACGTCGCCGCCGCCCAGGCCGTCTACAACCTGTACGGCGTCGCACCGGCCATGAGCGACGAGAGCCCGACCGGCCGGGGCTGGCGCATGGACCGGTACATCGCGCCGCGTGACGCCGCCTGGTTCGGATACCTCAGCGACGTCGAGGACTTCTACGAGAAGGGTCCGAGCTTCGCGGACAGCGACATCACCTACAAGATGGCGGACGTTCTCCTCGACGACTTCTTCAAGCAGGTCGAGGCCAAGCGGGACGGAACCAGCAAGCTGGGCGCCGAACTGCGGTTCACCCACGCAGAGGAGATCATCCCGCTCGCCGCCCTGATGCGGCTGCCCGGCAGCACCGAGGGGACCGCGCCCGAGCGGCCGTACACCTATGACGACAACGCCTGGCGCGGCGCGTCGGTGTCCCCCATGGCCGCGAACATCCAATGGGACGTCTTCCGCAAGGGCGACAGCTATCTCGTGCGGATGCTCTACAACGAGAAGGAGATCCCGTTCAGGCAGGGCTGCCGACCGATAGCCAGGGGCAGCCACTTCTACGACCTCGACGAACTGGAGCGCTGCTTCGGCCGAACGACCGGGTGAGCCGACGAAGGCTGAGTGGGTGGGGCATGGGGTGTGAGGTGCCGGTGCCCGTGTCGGGCCGGGCTCCGACCCCATGGCACGGCGGCCGACTCCCTGGGCGCGGCGAGTCGGCCGCCGTATGGGTCCCTGCTCACCTGTGACGGGGCGGGGCGCTCCACCTGGATTCAGCATGCACGGAGTGCCGGCCGACGGCGACTCGGATGCCGCCGTCCCGGTGAGCGTTCCTCGGCCGCGGGTAGGGTCCGCTCCATGAAACGGAAGCAGACCGCGCCCGAGGCCCCGGTGCCGGCGGTGGAGTTCCTGGCCTCTCAGGAGATCACTCAGACGCAGTGCCGCAAGTGCGGCAGCGAGGTCGCCGGGGTGAACGGGCGATACGCCTGCGGGGTGTGCGGATGGGTCAACCACTGGAGCGAGGGGCACAACGCCCTGCCGACCGCCGCGGACGACGACATCGAGCAATAAAACGGGGCAAGAGGCGCGAAGCGTGCCAGTCGTCGAAGTGACCGGAGGCGAATGAGTGTTTCATTTTTCGGGGTCGCCGGGTTATGGTCACGCTCTGCGAGATCTTGTACGGAGGTGCCCGGAATGGAGAACAGCGAGCCGGTACGTCGGGGGCGGCCGCCGGGCATCCGGACGGCCGAGGGCGGACTGACCAGCCGCCAGCAGGACATCGTCCGGTTCATCTCCGACACCGTCCAGCGGCAGGGCTACCCGCCCTCGATGCGGGAGATCGGCCAGGCGGTGAGCCTCGCGAGCACCTCCTCCGTCGCCCATCAGCTGATGGCGCTGGAACGCAAGGGGGTCCTGTACCGCGACCCCAATCGGCCGCGCGCCTATCGCGTACGTTCCTCCTGGGCCCCCGACCTGGACCGCAGCCCGTCCGCCGCGGTGGACGTGCCGCTGATCGGACGCATCGCCGCAGGCGCACCCCTGCTCGCCCAGGAGATGGTCGAGGACGTCTACACGCTGCCGCGCCAGCTCGTCGGCGACGGCGACCTGTTCGCCCTGACCGTGTCCGGCGACAGCATGATCGAGGCGGCGATCTGCGACGGCGACATCGTCACCGTCCGCCGCCAGGACAGCGCCGACCACGGTGACATCGTGGCCGCCCTCCTGGAGGACGAGGCCACCGTCAAACAGCTGCGCCGGCAGGACGGTCAGGTGTGGCTCATGCCCCGCAACCGGGCGTACGAGCCGATCCCCGGCGACCAGGCGAAGATCCTGGGCAAGGTCGTGGGAGTCCTGCGCGCGCTCTGACCGGGTCCGGACCGTTTCGCCTTGCAGCCGCGCCCAGGGCAGGCATCCAGGGCCCTCGGTGAGGGCGCCGAAGGCCTCCAGTGCCAGGCGGAGCCCGAGGATCTCCCCCTGGACTCCTCGGGCTGCGCCTGGCCGGTGCGGGAGATCCGCGGTCGCCCCCGCGGTCCTCCCGATGTCGCCGACGGGCCTATCCTCACCGCCCCGGACTCCGCGGGTCATTGACGGACAGCGCAGATACGGTTGACCTTCCGCGCACCCTCTCCGAGGGGAGTTCCGCACCGAAATCAGCCACCGGGGTCCCGCTGCGGCCGTCGTACGGGCCACCGCTGTCCTTGACGCATAAACCACTTTCCGGGACCGTTCACGGTGCACGACCATGCACAGGTGGCGGAATCGGCACCTCGCCGTCCTGCTGTGGCGGCTGCCGAGAGGGGAGGGCCGAACGGTGATCACGCTCTCCAGCCGGGACCTGCCGGCCGCCGACCGGTTCAGCTGGTTCTGCGACCTGGTGGCCCGCGACATGGCCCCGCACAACATCGTCACCGAGCACGCCTCGGACTTCCCGGCCTCGGCGAGACTGCTGTCGCTGGGCGACCGGGTCGGTGTCTCCAGCGTCGCCTTCCCCACCATGCAGTCCATCCGCACCCCACGCCTCATCCGGCGGTCCGACCCGGAACTGTGGGTGCTGGCCCTGGTCGTCCGGGGCGCCATGCAACGGGAGCAGGGCGGCAATCGCGTCAACCCGCGCCCGGGCGACCTGGCGCTCTACGACACGTCACGGCCGTACTGGGCGTCGGTCGCCACCGACGACGTGGCCCAGTGCATCGTGCTGCATCTGCCCCGGCAGGCGGTGCCCGTTCCGGAGCAGGCGCTGCGCCGGCTGGTGGCGACCGAACTGCCGTCCCGGACGGGCATCGGAGCCCTGCTGAGCGAGCTGCTCGCCGGCATCGTCAAGCAGGGACCGGCTGTCGAGGCCGGTCAGATCCCCCGGCTGGCGTCTGCCGTGGGTGACCTGACCACCGCGTTCCTGGCGAGCCTGTGCGAGGCCGACGGGGCCGCGACCGCCGACGCGCGGAAGGCGGCGCGACTGCGCCAGATCAAGTCCTTCATCCGGGCCCGGCTCGGCGAGCCGGGGCTCACTCCCACGGCCGTCGCCGCCGCCCACCACATCTCGCTGCGCGCCTTGCAGTATCTGTTCCGGGAGGACGGCGGAACGGTCGGGGCGTTCATCCGCGAGCAACGCCTGGAGCGCTGCCGAGCCGACCTCACCGACCCGCTGCTGGCGGATCGGAGCGTCGCCGCGCTCGCGAGTCGCGCCGGCTTCTCCGATGCCGCCGCCTTCAGCCGGGTCTTCAAGGCGCACTACGGAATGCCGCCCGGCGAATACCGCCGCACTCATGGAGTGCCGCAACGACGGAACCGGGCCGGACAACCGGACGGAGAGCTCTGAGTTCCAAGGCCTGCCGAGACCGGTACCAGGCCGTCCGTTTGCCCTCGCTCCCCGAGGAGTTCACCGGCGGCTGGACGGTGGCGATGCATACGGCGCCGGTCGTCATGCCGGGCGTTTCCGAAAGCGGTATCCACTGAGAAACGGAATCCGGTGACGACGCGTTCCGTGACGGCACAATGAGCGGATTCTCGGCTTCCGTACCGGATCAGTGGTCCTGTGATGTGGGACGAGAGCTGTCCGCGCGCCTTGGCAACGATGTCTGCGGTAGGTCGGCGACGGAATCCGTTGTCCATCAACGGATTCCTTCCCTGCCCAGTCGTTGAATCGTTTCTCGGCATCGTTGTCTTCCGTCGGGAGCGTGGCGCACGTGCCCGAATGGCGCGAACACAACCTTGTATTTGGGGGCCGGGGGCAACACTTTTGATTGCCGTCGACCGCTGGTCGGCGAACATCCGATGAGAGGGGATCCGAGATGAAGTCGACTGTCGCCATGGGCAAGAAGGCCGGGGTCAAGAAGATTGCCGTACGTCGCACCGGCGACGTGCGCCTGACGTCGGCCGCCTGTCAGTGCCCGTACAGCGCCGCCGCGTAACACGTTCGACGCTCCATGAGTTGCACCCGGGTGCGCCGGCCCACGGCGCACCCGGGTTGCCTGCGCCGGACGTAGGGGAGGGGTTGTGGCCGATGGCGGCCTGTTGTTGCACGAGTTGAGTTTTGTACCCGAAGGCGACGACGTCGTGGTCGGCCGTCTCGACACCGGCTCCTATGCGGTCTTCCCGGCCGACGGAGCGGAACTGCTGAAACGGCTTGCGCAGGGAATGCCCCTGAGCGCGGCCGCCGACTGGTACGAATCGGCTTTCGACGAGCCGGTCGATCTGGACGACTTCGTGGACACGCTGCGGGAACTCGGCTTCGTCCGTGAGGGAGAGGAACAGCCGGAAGGTGCTCCATCGCGGCCGGTGCGCCTGCGCCGGCTCGGTCGCGCCGCCTTCTCCCCGCCCGCTTGGGCGTGCTACCTGGCCGTGGTCGGAGGCTGGGCCTGGGCTGTGGCCCGCCATACGGACCTGGCCCCCCACCCGTCCCAGATCTTCTTCGTGCACTCCCTGCTCGTGGTCCAGTTGGTGATCACCTTCGGCCAGGTGCCACTTCTGCTGGTCCACGAGGGCTTCCACATCCTCGCCGGACGGCGCCTGGGGCTGCCCACCCGGCTGCGGCTGAGCAATCGACTGACCTACATCGTGGCCGAGACGCAGATCAACGGGCTGCTCAGCGTTCCGCGCGCGAAACGCTATCTTCCGTTTCTCGCGGGCATCGTCTGCGACGGCGTGGTCCTGGGTGCGCTCGGACTCGTCGCCTACGCGACCCGGAACCCGGACGGTTCCTTCTCCCTCACCGCGCGCGTCTGTCTCGCTCTCGCGTTCACGGTGGTGGTCCGTGTTCTCTGGCAGTTTCAGCTCTATTTGCGTACCGACCTCTACTATGTGGCGGCCACCGCATGGAACTGTTATGACCTGCACGACGCCGGAATGATGCTCCTGAAGAACCGTATGCGGCGTCTGCTGGGGCGCTCGCACCGCGTCGTGGACGAGGAACAGTGGACCCCGCGGGACCGGCGCGTCGGGAAATTCTACGGCCCTTTCATCGTGCTCGGATACGCCACGCTGGCCGGCATCACCGTTTTCGTCAGTGTCCCGGTGACGATCCAATATTTCAGCATTGCCCGGCAAGCCATCTCCTCCGGTCACGTCAATGCGGCTTTCTGGGACTCCGTGCTGTCCCTGTGCATGAACGCCGCTCAAGTGGCCGCACTCGTCGTGCTGTCCAGGAGAAAGCGCCGGGACAAGAAGCTCTCCACACCCCAGACATCCCCTTCGGCGGAGGTTGAACTCGCATGATGGGTCATCTCCGGATCGTGGGCGACCGGCGCGCAGACCGCCTCCGCCTCATCCGCACCCGTACCAGCAGGGCACTGGTGGTCCGCTGTCACCAGCGTCTCCGCGGCCCCTGCACCGGCATCGACACCGTGTTGCGGTCCGTACTCCCCGAGGCCGGACGGCGCTGGCCCGAGCTCGTCGAAGCCCACCGGGTGGAACTCCTCTACGGAATGCCGGAGCTGGCGCAGCTCATCGGTCCGCCCCCGCGGACGCTCGCCGACGAGGCCTCGTTCAAGGAGCGCACCCGCTTCTACGGCTCCGGAATGATCCGCTGTATGAGCCAGGGGATCATCACCTTCCTGCTCGGCTACGCGGACCGGATCCACGCCGACACCGGCTCCGCCCTGGAGCTGGCCTTCGAGGAGGTCCACGCCGCGGAGGCGACCACCCAGGAGCTGCTGGCCCTCCTGGTGCGCCGGGCCGATCCACGCCTGCTCCGGGTGGTGATCTCCACGACCGCCGACGCGCTGCCCGACGAACTGGAGGCCACGCTCGCCGCGACGGCCGGCACACTCCACGCTCCCGCGGGTGACCCGACGCCGCAGGCGCCCCGGAGCGCGGTCGAGTGGGCGGCCGTGTACGTCGACAGCGACGGTACCGACGACGACCCGCAAGCGCTCCGCGGCTACCGGGAGGCCGACCCGCAGGAGGTCGCCCGCCTGCACGACCGACGCGCCGACAGCCTTGAGGGCACGGCGAGTTGGGGCGTGCGGATGGGCGCGATCGCGTACCACCGTGAGCGTGGCAGCGACCCCGGGGGAGCGGGCCGGACCGCTCTGCTCGCGGCCCAGCGCCACGCGGTCGCCACCGGTTTCTCCGCCGCCGTGGTGGACCTGGGTCTGCGCGGCCGAGGCGTGAGCGACCCCGGCAACCACGAGCACGACCACTGGGAGTTCACCCGGGAGGCGGCAGCCGCGTGCATCCCGATCGGGCGGCTGGCCCAGTCCATGGAGCTGTACCAGGACCTGCTGCGCCGCTTCACCAACCCCAAGATCCACATGATGACCAGCTACGCGATCGCCATGCTGCACACCCGCTTCCTGCGGCCACGTGACCATGAACTCGCGCTGCAGTGGCAGCACAACGCGGTCGCCATCGCGGGCATCCTGCCGGACCCGGCCGAACGTCTGACCTTCAGTGTCTTCCACGACAACGGCCTGGCCCTCGTCGAGATGCACCGCGGCAACCGGGCCCGCGCCCTCGATCTCGTCGAGTCGTGCATCGCCCGGCTCGACCGGGAGATGGGCGACGACCAGTGGGTCCTGCACCGCTCCCAGCTGCTGTACAACCGCGCCCGTCTGCTGGTCGCGCTGGGACGGCCGGACGAGGCGTACGCCGACTACACCCGGCTCGTCGACCTCGACCCCTATTACACCGACTATCTCTCGGAACGGGCGCGGATCTCCCGCGACCGCGGTGACTTCGACGCGGCCCTGGCCGACTACGACCGGGCCGTGCAACTGGCACCGCCCTTCCCGGAGTTGTACTACAACCGCGGCACGGCCCGGATGCGCACCGGCGACCTGCGAGGCGCACTCGACGACTTCGCCTACGTACTGGAGATGGAGCCCTCGGACCTCGACACCCGGATCGCCCGGGCGGAACTCCTGCTGGAGACGGGCGACCTCGACGGCGCCGAGACCGACGCGGACGCCGGGCTGGCCCTGCACCCCGGCGAGGTGCAACTGCTGTGTCTGAAGGGCACCGTGCTGCTCCAGCGCGAGGACTTCGACCAGGCGCTCACCGCGTTCGACGCCGCCCTGGAGCGGGACCCGCGCTACCCCGCCGCACTGATCAACCGGGCCGTCGTGCACTTCCACCGGTCCCGGCACGGCAGGGCCGTCGCGGACCTGACGACCGCACTCGACATCGTCGGCAGCGACCCGGACGTCCTCCTCAACCGGGGCATCGCCCATCTCGCCGACGGCCGGACGGACCTGGCGCGCGCGGACTTCGACCACGCCCTCACGCTCCCCGACGCCGACATCCCCGAACTCCACCGCCACCGGGAGTTGTGCGACGCGTCGGCAGGGCCCCTCAAGTCGCAGCTCTAGAGGTGCGGGACGGGCGGCGCGCCGAGTCCTGCTCGGCATGGTCGCCCGTCCAGCCCGGCACGGCGGGAGCCGCGGGCGCTGTCGCTTGTCGTGGAGCGACAGCGCCCGCGGCCGTACGGCTGCCGGCGGGGGTGCGCCGGTCAGATTCCCGCGGCGTTGCGGCGGCGGAGCATGAAGGCGCCCGCGCCGAGGCCGCCGAGGAGCAGGATCGATCCTGCGGCCAGGCCGCTGGTGCTGGTGGACTGGGCGAGGAAGCCGCCACCGGCGTGGACGCCGCCGCGGGGCGCCTGGCGGGCGTCGTCGTGGTGGCGGGCGCCGTGGCCCTCGTTGGCGGAGGCGTCGTCCTCGCCGCCGGCCTGGGCCTCCTGGTCGGTCGCGCCGTCCTGGGCGTCGGCCTGGGGGCCGCCCTGGGAGTCCTCCTGGCCCCCGTTGCCCTCGTCGTCGCCGTGCTGCCGGCCCTCGTCCTGGCCTTCCTCGCGGCCTTCGTGGTGGTCGCCGTGGTGGTCCCTGGCCAGGGCGAGGA
The DNA here is from genome assembly GCF_042889625.1 of Streptomyces sp. NPDC002573. Lineage (NCBI taxonomy): Bacteria > Bacillati > Actinomycetota > Actinomycetes > Kitasatosporales > Streptomycetaceae > Streptomyces > Streptomyces sp. NPDC002573. Next base: position 132,645 of record NZ_JBIARC010000014.1, read on the forward strand.
AGCCGCCGCCGGCGTGGACGCCGCCGCGAGGCGCCTGGTGGGCCTCCTGTCCGGCCTCCGGCCGGGCTTCCTGGTGGTGGCGGCCGCCGTGCTCGGCGTGCTCGGAGTCGCCGTCCTCGAGGCCGCCCATCTCGGCCTCGGGGCCGCCCTGCGACTCGTCCTGGGCGTCCTCGCCGCCCTCTTCGTGGTGCCTGCCGTGCTGGTGGTCCCTGTCGGGGTCGTGCTCGTGGGCGGCGTAGGAGGTACCGCCGTCCGCGACCCGATGCCCGGCCGGCGACACGGCGTGCGCGGCGGGAGCGGAAAACGCGACGGCCGCGGCAACTGCCGCGGAGGCGAACATGGTCCGGGTCACTCGCATGAGGTCGTCCTTTCGCCGCCGCCGCGAAGGCCGGCACCACGCCGGCACAGCGGGACCGCAGCAGCAACGTGATTACCCTCAACCCGACCCCCGCCCCGCAGGCCTGCGCGACACGGCCGGGGAGCGAGACCGTACTCCCTCCGAGTGCCTCCAGACTGAAAAGTAACCCGATCAGCCGCACCCCGATCGCCACGCCGAATCACCATGCCGACGGGCTCTCGGGGTGCACTGCGGTCGCATCGGCATCACCCGTCGACCGCCGTGGCGCGGTGCCGGGCCCGCGCCCCGACGGTTGGTCAGGACCGGTCTCCGCACGTGACCGGCCCGGGCGGGCGGGCACGTCATCGGGCGGGGCCGCTGCCGCGTCCGGTGCCCGGGGCGATGACGACCTTGCCGACGACCTGGCCGGATTCGGCGTACCGGAGTGCCTCGGCGGCCTGCTCCAGCGGATAGACACGGTCGATCCGCGGGGTGATGGCTCCGCTGTGCAGGAGGGCGAAGACCTGGGCCAGGTCGTCGCGCAGCTGGGCGCGGTACCGCTGGGGGCGGCGGCTCTTGCCCGCCCACAGGTTGAAGAAGTGGGCGCCGCGGCGGTTGGGCAGAAGGTTCCACAGCGCGAGCTGGGCGACGAGCTTGAGGACGCTGACGGTGCCGTTGCCGGCCTGGTCGCGGGTCGAGGCGCTGCCGTAGGACACGAGCGTGCCGCCGGGGGCGAGCATGCGCCAGGAGTCCTTGATGCCCTCGCCACCGACATGGTCGAAGACGGCGGCCACGCCGTCGGGGGCCAGTTCGCGGACCCGGGCGGGGACGTCGCCGCGGTAGTCCACGGGGACGGCGCCCAGGGCGCGGACGGCTTCCTGGTTACGGGCTGAGGCGGTGCCGATCACATGGATGCCGCCCGCGCGGGCCAGCTGCACCAGCACGCTGCCCACGCCGCCGTTGGCGCCGTGGACGACGACGGTCTCGCCGGGCTTCACCTTCGCGGTGCGGTGCAGCATGCGCCAGGCGGTGGCGCCGTTGGTCACCAGGGTCTCCGCGTCGGCGGCGGACACGCCGTCGGGGACGGGCACGAGGTCGGCGGCGTCGAGCAGCACATGGTCCGCCCAGCCGCCGGTCTTCGTCAGCGCGGCGACCCGCTGCCCGACCGCCGGCCGGGGCTCGCCCGGAACCGGAGCGCCCAGCGCCTCCACGATGCCGACGAGGTCGTAGCCCGGCACGAAGGGGAAGGCCGGCATGTCGTAGTACTTGCCGCGCCGCATCTGCTGTTCGGCGAAGGTGACACCGCTGGCCTCCACCCGGACCACCGCCTGACCGGGCCCCGGCTCGGGCAGCTGCCGCACGCGGACCTGGAGGGACTCGGGCTCGCCGATGGAGGGAAGGACCATCTCGGTGGTCTGCATGGCTGGCTCCTAGGTGGAGTGGGCTGAATGTCCGAGAGAGTGAGTGGTTGGTTGCTCACTCGTTACGGCGACCTTCTTGGTGCGGTGCTCTGTGTATGAGTAATTAACCACTCACACTCTAGCACTGTCAACCGTCGACGACCCGGGATCGCGGCCCGGCCGGGCCGCCGCTCACAGGGTGGCCCGCAACGTCACCGACTGGCTCGCGAAACGTTCCGCTCGTAGAAGCGGATCGCCTCGGCGTTGCCGGAGTACGCCGTCACCTCGGCCAGCGCGGCCCCCGCCTCCTTCGCCCAGGCCGAGAACTGCGCGACCAGGCGCGCGCCGAGCCCGTCCCGGCGATGGGGTGGCTGTACGTACATGCTCACAAGGGTGGCCACCTTGACCGGTCTCATCGCGGTTCCCTCCGCCAAGGTCCCCATCAGGTGCCCGGCGACCTGTTCGCCACGGGCAGCCACGAGCAGGAGCCTGCCGGGGTCGTCCATGGCGGCGGCGAAGCGTTCAGGCCCGAACTCGCGCGGCCAGCCCACATGGATGCTCGGATCCCTGGTGCCGGCGTCCTCGGCGAACAGTGCGCTGCTGCACGCGACCAGCCCCTCCAGATCGGTCCGGCGGGCGCGGCGGACGACGGTCTCAAGGTGCTGATCGCTCACACGGAGTTGATCACTCATGCCAAGTGACGCTAACTCAACCCACTGACAGCCGAGCCGAGTTCACCTCGCTGAGCCTGTCGCCCGCAACGCGGGTGGTGTCGGCCCGGCCCGGCGGCTCAGCCGGACGCGTTCTCGGTGCGCAGCCGTACCAGGTCCTCCAGGCGCCGGAGACTGCTGTCGAGGGCCTCGGTCACCGGCCGCTCGCCAGGGTCGTGGCGATCGTCGAAGAACGACAGGTGCACGGTCACCTCGCTCGCCCCGCTGCCGATGCCGGCGACCTGGAGCCACCCGGCGTAGGAGCCCTCGTCACGCGTGCCCCACTCGATCCGCATTTGCTCCGGGCGAGGGCTGAGCAGCGCGGACGTGTCCTGCTCGGCGTGATCGTCGTGCACGGTGACGGCGGGCGGGGTCTCGGGGTGCACGTGCAGTGCGCTCGGCAGCCAGCCGTCCAGCTGGTCGACGTTGGCGGCCTGGTCGAAGACGTGCTCGGGCAGCGCCGCCATGGTGCGCGAACGTTCGTACTCGGTCATCGGGTCCCTCCTCGCCTCGGCGGTGTACACGTGGCGTACACAGGGGCGAGTGCCCGTTTTGCGGCCTTCGAAGTTCGGGCGAGGGGTCGTCGAAAGGACCGGGGCCCCGCGGGGCGGCCGCGGGGCTGGTGTCGCCGGTCGAGCCGCGCTCAGTGCACGGGGAAGCCGAAGGAGTACCCCTGCTGCTTCAGCCACGGCAGGACCTCGCGCAGGGCGGCCACGGTCTGGGAGCGGTCCCCTCCCGCGTCATGGAAAAGGACGGTCGGACCGTTGGCGATCTCGTGCTGGACGGTGGCGATGACGGCGTTCGTGCCGGGGCGCTCGAAGTCCTTGGAGTCGACGTTCCAGCCCAGCGGGCGCATTCCGTGGGAGGCGGCGAGCTGACGGCTGTACGGGGTGAACGCCCCGCCCGGGGCCCGGTAGTACATCGGCCGCACGCCCCCGGACGCCTTGGTGATCATGCGTTCGGCGTTGAGAATCTCCTGCGCCTGGTAGGCCTCGGGCTTCTTGTCCATGGTGGTGTCGTGCGACACCGTGTGGTCGCACAGCCGGTGCCCGGCGGCCACGACCGCCTTGACCAGGTCCGGGTGGGCCTGGGCCTGCGTTCCCACCATGCAGAACGTGGCCTTCACGCCGTTGTCCCGCAGCACCTGGAGCACCTGCGGCGTCCAGACGGGGTCCGGTCCGTCGTCGATGGTGATGTTGACGCCTCGGGCGCCCTGGTCCGAGGCGTGGGCTATGACCGCAGAGACCGGCGCACCCGCTCGGCCCTGGGAGTGGGTGCCGGGAGCGGAGGAGGGGGCCGAGGCCCTCGCGTGGGTCTGTGGGCGCTCGACGGGCCCGGCCTGCGCGGTCCACACCGACGTCGCGGCGGCCACCGCCGTCACTCCGACCGCCGCCGCGAGCATCCGGCCGTACCATCCCTGTCCTCCGCGCCTCACCATGTCAGTCCCGTTCCTTGCCGTCTCCGTGGGTTGCGTGCACTCGTCAGGACGGAGCAAGGCGGCCCGGGGATCCGTCCGTTACGTATCACGGACAATTCCGCGGGGATTCAGGGACAGGCAAGGGTTGAAATGGGAACATATCGGGCGCAGCGGCCCGGGCGTCGGGCGCGCGAAGTCGCCGCCGTTCAGAGGCTGATCGCGTACGCCTTGCGGAGCGTCTCGTGCACCGTCCAGGTTGTACGGTCGCCTTCGCGCAGCACCGCCATGTCGCCCGGCCCGACATGGAGCGTGGGGCCGGCCTCGACTTCGATCGTCGCGGAACCGCTGATCACCACGAACAGTTCGTTCGCCTCGGTGTCGGTCACGACGCCGGGAGTGATCTGCCAGATGCCCCGCACCTGTCGGCCGTCCTCCGACTCCCAGATCACCTTGCCGGTCACCTCCGGCGTGCCGGACACGATCTGCGCCGGGTCGAGCGGCTCCGGTTCGAGCTCTGCGTCGGGGATGTGCACTACGAAGCTGTGGGTCATGGCGCGACCCTAGCGGGGCCCCGCACGGCTCATCCGCCGACACTGTGTCGCCTGTTGGCCCCGATCGGCGGACACATCGCCTGCCGTCTGAACCCGTGGTCGGGTTCCGGTTCCAGCCGGGCAACCGGCCTGGTGGGACGGGGAGAAGAGGCCACGCTCCAGGGCGGGAGCGGGGCTCAGCAAATGATCCACAAAGGATCGTTGGTGATCTCTTGTCCGTCCCCGTCCCGGTCTCGGCCCACCCACACCGTACGGTTGCCGAGGCGGGTGTCGGTGCCCGTCGATCGGCCTTCTACCAAGTGGGGGAGCGGATGACACCCAGGCGCCGAGCAGTGCTGGCCGCCCTGGCGGGAAGCGCGCTCGCGGGCTGCTCCGGCCCGAGCAAGAGCACATCGGGGGCCACGAGCCCCGCGTCCGGCTCACCCACCGCCCCCACCGCGTCCGCCCCGGGCACCCCCTCAGCCCGCCCGTCAGTGACGGCACCCGCGGTTACCCGAGCGGAGATCGTCGCCCGATACGGCCACGCCGTACCCCGCACCTGGGGCTTCGAGGCGCCCGGAGTAGTGCACGCGCTGCCCACCGGGAAACGCGCCATCGCGCTGACCTTCGACGCCTGCGGCGGACCCGGCGGCAGCGGCTACGACCGGGCACTGATCGACTTCCTCCGCGAGCGGAAGGTACCGGCCACCCTCTTTCTCAACTCCCGCTGGATCGAAACCAACCCGTCGATCTTCCACCAGCTGGCCGCCGACCCGCTGTTCGAGATCGCCAACCACGGCACCCGGCACCGCCCGCTGTCGGTGACCGGTCGCTCCGCCTATGGCATCCCGGGCACACGCAATGCCGGCGAGGTGTACGACGAGATCGCGGGAAACCAGGCCAAGCTGACCGGTCTGCTGGGTGCTCCGCCGCGCTTCTTCCGGTCCGGCACCGCGTACTGCGACGACGTCGCGGCACGGATCGTGACCGACCTCAAAGAGCGCTTCGTCAGCTTCTCCGTCAACGGTGACGGTGGTGCCACCTTCACCCCGGAACAGGTCCACACCACCGTCGGGGCCGCTCACGAGGGATCCATCGTCCTGTGCCATATGAACCACCCGAAGGGCGGCACCGCCCGGGGGATCGCCACCGCCGTCCCCCATCTGCTGGCCACCGGCCACACCTTCGTCCGCCTCTCGGACGCGCTGGCCTGACCTGACGTCCGCCGTGAGTCGGACGGCGGACTCCGCCACGCGTGCCACGTCGACCGTGACCGGCTGAGGCCGGTCACGGTCGACGCCGCACGTGCTACGTCATCCTTCGAGCGCCAGGTACAGACGCGTGCCCCGAGGCCGGAAGCCGACGCGTTCGTAGACCCGGCGCGATCCCTCGCCCGAGTACTCCAGCCACACGGATCGCGCTTCTCGGGCGAACATGGCCTCGGTCAGCGAGGCCGTGACCGAGGCGGCGATGCCCCGCCCGCGGTAGGCGGGGCGGGTCCCCACGCCCGCCAGCTCCGAGGTGCCGACCGCCGGCGCCGAGCAGGAGGCCGCTCCGGCGCATCCGCCGTCGGGAGCACGGACGAACCGGACCGCCCCGCCGTTGTCCTGGGTGCGCCGCAGCCGGGCCGCGCCCTCCGGCGACGAGGCGAAGACACCCGCGAACGCCCCGGAGAGAGCGGCGTCGATCGCCGCGTAGTCCTCGTCGGTGTGCGGGGTCTCCACGCTGGGTGTGGCAGCCGACCGTTCGCCGAGGTGAGGCGGCGTCAGGGTGGTGGGAGTGCAGACCATGTACTCGTGAACCGCCTCCGTGGCGAACCCCGCGTCGCGCAGCGCCGGTTCCACCGCGGGTGCGGCGTCCGGGGCGAACTCCAGCCGGGGCTTGAGGCCGCGTTCACGGAACGCCGCGATCAGCGCGGTCACATCGCTGCCGGTGGGGCGGGCGCCGGGCAGAGGGGTCGCGTAGTTGAGGTAGGGGCTGGTTGTCGCGGGATCGAATCCGGCGACGAATCCGCCGATCTCGACCGCCAGGGGGCGGCGGCGCAGATTGGCGACGGCAAAGCTCTGGACGTCGGTGTCCACGGTGATGACCTCACGTAGATGGCAGGCGAAACGCGGTCCCGCCGCAGGAGCGGATCGGGATCTCGCGCGGGCTGTCGGCCGGGCCGCAGCCGGGAACCACCTCTGCGGAGAGAGGCGAGGGCGGTGCGAGGGCACCGCTTCGTGGGGCCGCCGTGAGGAGATGCGAGCGGCACCTGAGTTCGCTGCCTCGGGGCAGACGGCTCAGTGCCGACGGCGGCCGCTGGGGGACGCCGGGATCAATGGCTTCAGTCCTTCGTCGACTTCGTGCGTACCTGTTGAGAACCCGTGAACCCTCGCACACGGCACGGGCGGAGGGCAACCTCGAAACCCACGGTGGCGGTCGACGGCGCTCAGACCGGCGTCCTCAGCCTCCTCGGGGTCCTGGCAGCGGAAAAGGAATTGCCCACAGGCGCCGTTGTCGGATAGGTCTGATCCCTGGATCCGCGGTGCCGTGGCCGCTGGACCAGGACGACGAGAGGAGGGGCAAGCCGATGACCGCCCTGATCACCGCGCTTGTCTCCGCCCGGGGCGCGCACCGCGTGTGACCCCGGAACGGACGGGCGCGCCCTTCACCGGAGAGTGCCTCAACCGTGGAACTCCACACCCTGACCATGCGTCCGATCACCGGATGCGAAGAACTCGACCTCTTCTCTCAACTGCCGTACTTCCTCAACGAGGAACTGGCGGACGACCTCGTCCAGGGCCGGCGTCGGCCGGGCTGGATGTGGATGGCCCTGCGGGGCGACCGGCTGCTCGCCCGGGCGGCCTGGTGGTGCCGGCCGGGAGACGACACACCGGTCCTCCTGGACATCCTGGATGTCGACGACGGCCTCCCCGCCGCCGACCGGGTGGAGATCGGTGTGCGGCTCCTGCGCACCGCCATGTCCGCCACGCTCCCGAGCGGATCACCGACGCCCGAGTACGGCCGCGCGACCCCGCCCGACTGGCGCGACAGGGATGACACCAGACGCGTCGTCCAGGACCGTATGACGATCCTGGAGCGCACCGGCGCCAGACTGTTCGTCGAGCGACTCCGCCTCGAATGGCGTCCGGGAACCCCGATTCCCGAGCCGAGCGGACGTCTGGCCTTCCGGAGTCCTCGTGACGGCGCCGAACTCCAGGACCTCATGACCCGGGTCCTGGACGGCACCCTGGACGCACACAGCCGTCACGACCTGACCGAGATGTCTCCCCGCGCAGCGGCCACCCGGCACTACGAGGAAGAACTCGCCCGCTACCCCAGCCCCAGGGACTGGTGGCGCATCGCGGTGCTGCCCGACGGGGAACGGGTGGGCTTCGTCGTCCCGGCGCACAGCGGCTACAACCCGGTCATCGCCTATCTCGCCGTGCTCCCCGAGCACCGTGGCAACGGCCACATCGACGACATCCTCGCCGAGGGCACCCGCATCCTCGCCCGGCAGGGCGTCCCCCGTGTCCGGGCGGCCACGGACCTCGGCAACGTCCCCATGGCCAAGGCGTTCCGGCGGGCCGGATACATCAACTTCGGACGGGAGATCAACATGACCTGGACGTGAGGGATGACGGCCGAGGAGTTCCCCGGCGACTGCGCAGGCGAAGCGGCTATCGTGCTCAACAGGGCCCCGCTGAGGTCCCGTTGGAGTGCTCGGTGCTCGACGCTACGGGGGAGCGAATGTACGTACTGTCCCTGGCGGCTCTGCTCGAAGAGGCCGCGGCGGACGTCCGGAACCAGACCGGGAACATCCGGGCCCTGAACGAGCTGCTTCGCCCCGAGAACGTTCGGCGGTTACGGGAGTTCGCCCGGGCGTACTGCTTCCTGGCGTTCCACAGCCGGGACACCGAGGTCGCCGACTATGTGCGCGCCGGCACGCTGGCCGACGACAGCGGGCCCGACGTGCTGGTGCTGTTCACGCTCGACGAACCCGCCCCCATCGCGGTGCCGGTGGGGGCGGACTCGCTGCGCTCCTGGATGGATCTGGACGTCGGTGTCCATCCCTCGTACCGGATGGTCCGGGCGCTGTTCGACGGACGGCCGACGCCGCCGCTGCCGGGACTGGTCGTCCTGGACGACCTGGCCGAGGAGTGCGAGGCGCTCTATCTGCCCCTCGGTGAGCTGGACAACGAACGCGCGGTACGGCAGCGCCTGCGCCGGGTGCTGGCCCTGATCGGTCATGTCAGTGCCACGGCCAAACCGGGCAAGTACCTGGACGACCTGGGTCTGGAGCTGTACCGGCAGGGGATCGAGCATGTGCGGACCGAACGGATCTCGGCGCGGGAGTGGCTGCTGAGGGCGTTCGACACCACGCGTGCCAACCTCGGTGACATCGTCACCACCATCGGCCTGACAGGACTGACCTCTTGACCGGGCCCACGCTGGTCACCTCCCCGGCGCCGGGCGCAGGGCCGCTGCTGGAGATCATCGACACGCTGCTCGCGGAGGCACTGCTCGCCGGACGGCAGGCCGCGGCCGGGAACTTCCACCGGATGTCCCCGCCCTCGACCGCGTACCAGCGGCGCAGGCACCGCGTTCTGCTCGTGCTGACCATGCAGGCCGAGCAGGGGATCGGGCTGCGTCTCGCGGGGGATCTCCCGTTCGTCGTCTCGGGGCCGTCCGCGCAGGCCGGAGCGCCGTTCGCCGGATACACGACACGATGGCCGGAGCACTTACCGAGCCAGTGGGTCAGTGACCTGTTCCTCCGCTGGCAGATCTCCGGCACCGACAAGGACGAGGAGGACGACCCGGAGCAGGTCGCGGGGCGGCGCGCAGCCCTGATCGACCGGCTGCTTCGTGCGGCACTGTGGCACTGCGTCGCCACCGACGCGGAGGACGCCGTGCCCGCCGCGGTACGACTCATCGCCGAGCTGGCCACCAGCGGGCAGGTCGTGGACGTGTCCGCCGCAGGCCACGCCGTGGCGCTGCTGTTGCGCGCTGCGGGAGAGGACACGTCCTCCGCCGCCGCGCTGGCCCGGTCCTTCACCGGTGGAGCGCTGCCCGATTCGCCCGACCAGTGGGTCAGAAAGCCCCTCGACTGGCCCGAGGAGCCCGTACGGACGCTCAGCCGGCCCGCCCAGCGCGCGGTCAACTGGCTGTTGACGTGCGTGCATGGGCGACTCGACGAGGTCCGCGCCGCCACCGACTTCGACTCCTGGTCGACGGCGCTGGCCGCGGTCACCTGCGCCGAGATCGCCTGTCTGAGCGGATTACGGCATGCGGTGGTACGGCTGCCGCTCGGGTTGAAGTCGGTGTGCGCGCAGTTCGAGGAGCTGCACGCGGACTTCCCGACGCTGTGGGTCTCACTCGAGATCGCCGGTATGGGCGAGGCGGTCAGGTACACGCGCGATCTGGAGGAGGGGTTCCGCCAGCGGGGAGACACCACCGGCAGCCGGTTCGCCCGTGAACGGGCCCTGCTCCCCGACTCGTTGAGGAACGCCCCACAGGTACCGGCGGTGTGGCTGCGGCCGAGCTGGCGCACGGCGACCGCGCTGGTCGACCCCTGGCCCATGCTCCGCCGGGTGGACGACCCGGCCGCCTACAAGACGACGCCCGGCACCGACAAGGAGCTGGGGGCCCACATCGCGCAGGGCCCGCGCACCCCGGACCTGCGGACCGTGGACTCGCTGCTCGGCCGTTACCCCTGGCTGGACTTCGCGCACGGGCTGCGTGCGGAGACGTTCGCCTCTCAGGGAGACATCGAGTCGGCGCTGACCGCGCTGATCCCGGCGCTGGTTCTGGCGCCGGAGCAGGCCGGGGGCTGGAACCTGCTGGGCAGCCTGTTGCACCGGCAGGGACACACCGCCGTCGCGGGCACCGCGTTGCGGATCGGCCAGACGGTGGAGCGGATGCGGGACCGGCTGCACGAGGCGTGAGACCGAAGGGGTCAGCGCCTCCTGGAAAGCGCCGGCGGCCCGCACGCCACAGACACCGGCGGCCCGCACGCCACAGCCAGGCGGCAGCGGCCGGCGCGACAGCGAACCGGGACGAGACTCGCGGCCTTCAGCGGACGGCCGGTGGCGTCGCCTGGGACGTCAGACCGGCGGACCGCATCACCAGGCCGATCGTGTCGGACAAGCTGCTGGTGGCGGGGACCACGGTCTCGACAGCGCCGGGCAGCAGGTCCAACGACCGGTACCAAGAGCACAGTTGGCCCTCGTCGACCTCGCCGGCGATCGGTTTCGTGGCATGCCGGAGCAGGGTCTCCTCGAAGGGGACGTCCAGGTAGAAGCAGTGGGTACGGCCGGGATGGTCGGCCAGCAGCCCGGCGAGCATCACGCCGTAGTGGGCGACGTACAGCATGCCTTCGAGGACGGTGGGGAAGCCGTGCTCCAGGGCGTGCCGGACCGTCAGGTCGATGAGGCCGATGTTCGCTCCTCCGGGGACGTCGCGTTCACGCAGCACGTCGCGGCGCAGGGTGTCCTGGCTGACGAGCGCGATGCTGCGCCCGTATCGAGCCCGCAGTCCGGCGGCCACGGAACTCTTGCCGGACGCGCTGTTGCCCCGCAGGATCACCAGCTGCGTGGGAGGGGGGTCGGTCGTCATCCCGTACACGCTAGGTCCTGCCGTCAAACTCCCGCCGTCCGCCCGGAGGGCGGGCTCTGCGGCGGCGTGGGGGAGCGTGCATGGCGTCGAGGGGCAGGCGGGAGTTTGACGACAGGGCCTAGAAGGCTCATGAAGATCTTGGTGAGGGGCTGTCCGGCCGGAGGCCGGGCAGCCCCTGTTCGCTATGCGGTGGCCGGGGCGAGTTGCCAGCGGCCGCCGGTGTGGGTGAGTCCGAGGTTGATGAGTCGGCGGAGGTTGAGGGCGACGGCTCGGGTGTGGAGCCAGGTGTTGTTCGCGATGGTGCCGCGGTAGCGCAGGCGGCGGTTGCCGAGGTGGACGAGCCGGGCGACGGCGCGTTCGACCGGTGGTCTCCAGCGCCGGTAGTCCGCTTGCCAGTCGGGGTCGGTGGTGGCCTGGCGGCGGGCAACCGCGAGCAGGTCGTGGTGGGGGCGGATGGTCAGGATGCGGCCGGCCTTGGCCTTGGTGCACCGCTCGCGCAGGGGACATCCCGTGCACAGGTTCTTGAAGGCTGCCTTGCGCTGGTTGTGCTGCCCGCCAGGGTCCGACAGCGCAACGGTGTGTCCTTGGGGGCAGGTGACCGTGGCGGCGGCGGTGTCGATGGCGAAGTCGTCCAGGGTGAAGCCGCCGGGGACAGCTGCCCGTAGCGGGGCGGGTTTGAAAAACAGCCGGTGGCCTGCTGCTTCGAGGGCCTGGCGGGCCTCGCCGGCGGAGTAGGCCGTATCACCGAAAGCGTCCACCGGCCCGTCTTCTGCGGCGAGCAGGTCCACGCCGACGGTGGCCTCGTGGTGCTCGGGCCCGGCCCCGGGGGTGAGGGCGACGGCGGTGTATAACCCGGTCTCCGGCTCGATCGCGAGGTGGGCTTTGTATCCGTCCTGCTGGTGGGTGCGGGTCTTGTGGACGTGGCGGGATTCGGGATCGACGGTGGAGATCGTCCGGTCGTAGGCGGTGCCGCGGGTGATGCGCCAGCGTCCGTCACGGCCGTCGGAGTCCTCGGCCGGTTCCACGTCCTGTCCGGCGACCAGGGCCAGCAGGCCCACCGCGTTCGCGGCTTTCTCACCGAGCTGCTGGTCCGGCAGATGCCCCAGCAGCCTGAGCGCGTCACCGACCAGGGCGTCAACGAGATCAGCACGGGCCTGCTCGTCGTTCCAGGCGATGCGGGGTTTGCCGGGGTCGCTGTAGTCATGCGCGGTGCACAGCACGGCTGCCACCTGGTCGGCGCCGGGGACCTCGCGGATGACCGCGCGGACCGCGCCGATGAGCTGGGTGACGGTGTCCTGAGTGGCGACCGCGTCGTCCAAAACGGTGGAGTCCAGCGCTCGCCGGTGCTTGCCCTTGAGGACCCCGGTGGCTTTCACCACCTCGCGCACGGCCTCGAAGACGCGGTTGGGGTGGGCGGAGCGGGCCAGACGGCGGCGGAAGTAGGCCAGCAGCGACGGGTCGAACGCCATGTCGTGCAGACCGAGCCTGCACGCGGCCTTCCACCGCAGGTCACACCGCAATTCCTGAACCGTCTCGAAGTCCGACAGTCCGTGCAGGGCCTGCAGCGTGATCGCCGCGGCCAGGATCTGCGGCGGCATGCTCGGCCGCCCGTTCGCCGACGGGTACATGTCCGCGAACATCTCCACCGGAAACAGCACACCGCGATGCTCGGCCAGAAACGCGAACACACTCCCGGCCGGAATCAACTCCCGGCAGGTCTCCCACACATCCGGCCCGACCGTTTGTCCGGCCCATTCCCCCATCACCACGAAAACGAGTCTGGCCCCACCGCTCACGCGGCGGGGCCAGAACCCCAAGATCTTCATGACTCTTCTAGGGGGTTTCCCGCTGTCGAGCGTCGTACCGGACCCGGGCCGGACCTTGGGACGGCCCGCCCGTTCGTGCTCCGCGTCCGTCGCCCTTACCTGAGAGGTCATCGACCCGGGCATGACCGCGTGCCACGATCGTCGGCGTACGGAGAGGGACCGAACGACCGGGAGGACATCATGTCTGCCTACGCCATCGCACACCTTCGGGAGGCCGCCCCGCACCCGGAGATCGCCGAGTACATCGAGCGCATCACCGCCACCTTCGAGCCGTACGGCGGCCGTTTCCTCGTCCACGGGTCGGAGCACGAGGTGAAGGAGGGCAGTTGGCCCGGGCATGTCGTGGTCATCGGCTTCCCGGGGATGGCAGAGGCGCGCGCCTGGTGGGACTCCCCGGCGTACCAGGAGATCGCCCCCCTGCGCTCACGGCACATCGGGGGCGACATCGTCCTGGTCGGCGGTGTCCCGGAGGGGTACGACCCGGCCGTCACCGCGAAGTCCATACGGGAGGCCGTGCCCGCCGAGCGGTGATCTCGACGGGCGCCCGGGGCACCGGTACCGCGTCACGCGCGAGTGCCGCCCGCGTAGTCGCTGTTGAACGTGGTCTCGACGGTGGTGGCCACGGCCTCGGCCACCCCGGTGCCCGTGAGGATGAGACCCAACTCCCGATTGTTGCTCAGCGAGTTGCTGCTGATGTTCATGGAACCCGCCTCCACCTGCTGGGTGGAGAGACCGTAGTCGGCGACCATGGCCTTGGCGTGGATGTAGAAGCCGTTGGGGTCGGAGTACCCCGCGACGGTGCCGCCCGCCGCCTTGATCGCGGAGACCTCGCTGGAGTAACTGGACGGGGACTCCAGGACCACCCGCACGGCCACGCCCGCTTTGGCCCGCGCCACGATGGCGTTGACGACCGTGCTGTCGCTGAGTTCCAGCTCCTCCACGTCCAGCTTCTTGGTGGCGCCGTTGATCACGGACAGCAGGCGGTTGCGGGAGTCGGTGGGGGACCAGAGCAGATGGTCGCCGTCGGTCGGGGTGACGGAGGTGCCGGCGTAGTCCGCGTTGAAGACCTTCTCGATCGAGGCGACGTCCCGGGTGTCGTCGTCGAACACCCCGTAGTCACGGCTGGTCGTGTAGTACTGGGAGGTGAGGTTGCCGGTCATGATCAGCGACTTGGCGTCGTCCACCGTGATGGTCTTCTGGTGGGTGTAGACGAAGGCGGACGGTGACCAGACCACTCCCACGCCTGCGTTCTTGAGGGAGTTGTACGCCGAGCTGTTGGCGCTCTGGTGCTGGCGGTCCAGGACGACCCGCACGGTGACACCCTTGTTCTTCAGGGCTATGAGGTCGTTGACGGCCGTGGTGTCCTCGAGCTCGTACATCGTCATGTCTAGCGAGCTGGTGGCCGAGTCGATGAAGTCGTAGATGGTGGGCTGGCTCCCGCTCTGCGAGAACGCGAAGGCGGAGTACTCGGCGGCGTTGGCGGGGACGGCGGTGGCGAGTGCGACGGCACCGGCCGCAAGGGCGACACCTGCACGTCCCAGAACCTTCGACAGCATGCGTGACTCCTCGTCATGGGGATGCTCACCGGGGAGGGGGGTGGTGAGCGCGTGCATGACACCACGCGCGTAGACCTGCGAGGAAGGGCGATGCGGTAAACGCGGCATGACCGGTGAACCGGAGGTGGGGACATAGCGGACGTCGCGCAGGCGGGAGGCGGTTCGAGTGATTCCCCAGAATCGGCAAAAGCTTCGTATCCGCCGCCCTGGGAGCTGCCGGCCCCGCCGTGGAGCTCACGACCGTCGAGGTCCTTGTCCTACACGGGCAGCTCGGTGAACCGGCCAGTGCTGGACGGCCGTTGGCGCGGTACGGCGCCGACCGTCAGGCCGAGGTCCGGCTGCGCAGCAAGGCGTCGAGGGAATCCACGATCCAGGACCAGGATTCCTGTGGGTCGACGGCGGTGTGGCTGAAGCCCCCGCTCAGCTCCAGGCTGACGTAGCCGTGAAAGACGCTGCCCAGCATCCGGACCGCGTGCGTCTGGTCCGGCTCCGTCAGGTCGTAGCCCCGGAGGATCGCCCGCGTCATCTGCGCATGCCTGACGCCGGCGCTGGCGGCCGCCGTCTCGGGGTCGAGCCTGAACCGGGCGGCGTCGTAGCGGCCCGGGTGCTCCCGGGCGTAGTCGCGGTAGGCGTCGGCGAAGGCCGCGAGTGCGTCCTTGCCGGCACGCCCGGCCAGGGCGTCGGCGACTCGGTCGGCGAGTTCCTCCAGCGCGAGCAGGGCGATCCTGGTCTTGAGGTCGTGGGAGTTCTTCACGTGGGAGTACAGGCTCGCGACCTTGACGTCGAATCGGCGGGCGAGCGCCGAGACGGTCACCTGGTCGAAGCCGACCTCGTCGGCCAGTTCGGCCCCGGCCCGAGTCAGACGTTCGGTGGTCAGCCCTGCTCGAACCATAGCTCTCCTCCTACCCGCGGCACTCATTATGCATTTGCCTAAAATCTTTAGGCAAATGGGGAGGAAGGGGCGAGGCCGGGCTCAGCCCAGTCCGCCCGTCGCCCGCAGGTTCTGGCCGCTGATCCACCGGCCGCCCGGACCGACGAGGAATGCGACGGCATCGGCCACGTCGGCCGGCTGCCCCAGCCGGCCTAGAGGAGTCATGTCGACGACCGCCTGAAGGGCCCGTGGAGGATTCGTTCCATGCAGCAGCTCGGTGTCGGTCGCCCCGGGCGAGACCGTGTTGACCGTGATGCCCCGTGGCCCGAGTTCCCGTGCGGCGACCGCGGTGAGCTGCTCGATCGCGCCCTTGCTGGCGGCGTAGGGTGCGATGCCCGCGGCGGGGCGCACGGTGTTCACGGAGGAGATGTTCACGATCCGGCCGTTGTCCCGCATCACTCGGGCCGCATGACGCATCGTCAGGAACACCGATCTGGCGTTGACCGTCATCACACTGTCGAACACCTCCGCGTCGGTATGGGCGAGCGGGGCCGGGGTGAACGACAGCGCCGCGTTGTTCACCAGGATGTCCAGGCCGCCGAGATGTGCCTCGGCGGCTTCCATGAGCTGCTCGGGCCCGTCCGGCTCCTTCAGATCCACGCGCAGCGCCCGCACCTTGCCGCCGGTCGTCTCTACGGCGCGGACGACCTCGGCCGCGGCTTCATCGCTGGTGGCGTAGTTGAAGACCACGTCCGCTCCGTCACGGCACAGGCGCTCGACGATCGCCCGGCCGATGCCCCGGGATCCGCCCGTGACCACGGCAGCCGTACCTTTCAGCACAGTCCCTCCCCGCCGACCAGAAGTTGATCCAAGTCATCCGAACGTACTGACGCCCATGCTTTCGCACGGCTGGTTTCGCCGAGCGCGATACGGACGATCAACCGGACGGCCGCGAGGTGTGTTCGGGCGCTGCGGAATCCTTCGGCGTCTGTCGTCCGCCGATACCCTGCACGTCGTGATCAACTCGCTTGAGGGCCTTGATGACATGGGCGTTGCGACAGCCGCCGCACGCGCCGGGGCCGATGTGGTGCGCGACATGTACGGTCGGCGGCTGGCTCGTATCGACAAGGGCGCCGGGGACTTCGCCACCGCCGCCGACCTGGAGGCCGAGCGGCAGATCCTCGATGTGATCCGTGCCGCTCGGCCCGATGACGGGGTGCTCGGGGAGGAGAGCGGACGGCGGGGCGCTGCCGACGCCGTACGTCAGTGGATGGTGGATCCCTTGTGCGGCACGCTGAACTACGCCGTCGGCAACATGCTGGTGGCCGTCAACGTGGCGCTGCGCGACGGGGCGGCGGCGGTGGCCGACCCGTTCAGCGGCGAGGTCTTCTGCACCGACGGTGCGACGGCCTGGGTACGCAAGGACGGGGCCGATGCCCGGCTGGTCCCCACCCCCGCCACCCAGTTGGTGGACGTCAACCTGGATCCGCCCTTCCCGAACGCTCCCGGATTCCGGGCCGTGGGCCTGCTGGCCCACCCCGCGTTCGTGGACCGGTTCCGGCCACGAGTTGTCTCCACCACATTGGCGTTGGCGTGGGTGGCGGCGGGCAAGCGCGCGGCGTACGTCACCGACGGCGGCGACCTCACCGCGAGCGTGCACTTCGCCGCGGGCATCGCGCTGTGCAGGGCCGCCGGCTGCACGGTCACAGGGATCGACGGCGCTCCACTGGGACCGGAGGGCCGCGGACTAGTCGCGGCCGCCGACGCCGAGACCCACGGACAGCTGATGGCGGTGATCCGCAGCCAGGATCAGCGGACCTAGTACCCCTCGTACCAGACGCCGCCGATCGGGCCGCGCTTGGTGACGGTGGGCACCCCGGGCGGTAGTACGGCGGTGCTCAGATCGCCGCGGATGTGCTGATAGAGGGTCGGGGTCGGCAGCCCCACGGTCTGGATCCAGCCTTTGCCGTGGACGTGACCGGCCGCGATCAGCTCCTCGGCCTGCCCCGGCGGGGCGAGCTTCCTGTTGTACACCTGACTGATCGTCTGATTGTCGTCGGCGAAGGCGAACCGAGCCGCGTACGCCCACCGGTCGTCGTTCAGCCAGACGTACAGCACGATGGGCTTGCGCAGCACCGATCGGAACCAGTCCGCCGACTCCTCGGCGAGTTCCTCGATCGTTCCGCTCGCCTCCAGTGCCCAGCGGGAGGGGCGGTCGGTCAGCGTGAGGAGCTGGTTGTGCAGCCGGTCTCCGTGCACCCGGTCGCCGTAGAAATGCGCGCCGACGGAGACGAGGTGGACCGGCGCTCCCGGATCGACGAAGTCCAGATAGGCCAGCAACGAGTCCCACTCCTCCGAACGCCCGACCAGCGCCTGGACGCCGTCGGCGGCCCAGGCTGCGGTTCGTTCCCTCAGCGCGGCCACGAAGGCCAGCTCGTCGGCGGTGAACTCGTAGTCGTCCTCGTCCGATTCGTCGATCGCGAACCATGGCTGCTCCGGCATGGCCTGGAGACTAAGGTCGGCGGCCTCGGCGCGGCCAGCCGATTTGGCGGCCTCCCGTACCGGCGGCCCGAAATTCCTGGCACCCCGCAGAGAGGGGCGCTAGCATCCCCTCGATGATGACTCACTCTGGTGACAGATTGGGGGTCCCGTCCGCGCAAGGTGAGTGCTGATGCTCACTGAGACCGCGTACGGGGATTCCCGCCTTTCCTTCTGGCTGCGCGTGCGCGAGTTCGCCGTGCCGCCGTCCATGATCGAGACCGCGACCGCCCGACGACGCGCCGGCGACTGGGCCGGGGCGTGTGCGGCCGCAGGCATCGATGTCGATCTCGATCTGCGTTCCGTCGTGCGCGTCCACGGCCAGGAGCTGGCTGCCCGGGTGCGGGCCGATCTCCGCCATCTGGTGCCCGACCTGTTGCGCTGGCACATGCCGAGGATCGCCCCCGACGGACTGCTGCGACCAGGCCTGACGTTCACTCTGGCCCGGTACGACGTTGCGGGGCGGGACGGCCCGGACCCGGTTCGCCCGGTGCACCTCGTGGCACGCACCCCGCCCGCTTGGGCGGAGGCGGGGCAGCGAATCAGTCTCGCGCTGTGGGACGCGACCCACAGCGAGGCCGGTGCCCGCGACCATCCGCATCCCCGCCCCCACCGGCGGTTCCGCCTCGATCTGCACCGCCACCTCTGGGACGCCCGCCGGACCCATGAGCTGGGGATCCGTTCCGGAGCCCACCGGTTGCCCGCCGACGGTCCTCCCTCGGCCGACCTGGATCTGAAGGCGCTCATACCGGAGGGGCGCGACTGTGCCGTCGACCGGTGGGCGGCCGAGGCGGGGATTCTGCTGCATGCCGAAGGGCGGTCCTCCGGCACCGTCGGCGTGCGGTTCGGGTCCCGGTGCCGGCTGGCTCTGGACCTCGTCCCGGACAGGGACGGTGCCGGGCCGGCCGCCCTGCGGATCGCGGCGGCGCACGCCGACGGCCGCGCCTCCGCGTCGCCGGTGCTGCCCGACGCCGCGACGTGGGCGCTGCCCGACCTCCGACTGATCCGCACCGGTCTGATCGGGATCGATCGGCTGCATCCGCTGGTCGCCTCGGCACTCGCACCGGATCAGGCGCCGGTCGGCCCGTCCCGGACTCCCCACCAGGCCGGACAACCACGCCTGGTGGAATGTCGGGGAGCCCAGCACCGGATCGCTCTGGTCAACGGCGTCCTGGCGCCCTTGGACCACGACCCGGACGAGATCCGGCGGGAGGAACTGCTGGCAGCGCTCAGCGGTACGCCGCTTCCCTGCCTGAGGGCCATCGACGAGGCGCACCGTCGCCCCGACTGCCTCGCCGGCGTCCGCGAACGCCTGGACCACGGCGACACCGCCGGCGCGCTGGCCGTCGTCGAGGGCCTGCTGGGCCCCGATGTGCTGCTGCGCAGCGGCCCCCTGAGGGACGCACTGGAGGCGGCCGTTCAACGGCGGATCACCCACGGACTGTTCCGGGCAGGCCTGGCCGGGCCGGCCCCGAACCGGATCGCCTCGGGCAGTCGCCGAACCCTCGAGCACCGCTCGCGCCCACGTCACGCGGCCGGGCGCTGATCCGGGAACGTCGTTCCACCTGCCGACTCGGCGTTCCGCATCGGGTTCGCCGATTTCCCCTCCACCCGGCCTACGTCAGTCCGGGACGTCGCTTTCCCTCACTCGTCCCCTCCCGAACACACAGAACAGGTGATTCAACATGTCTCCCTACGCCGCCCCGGCCCACGCGCCCTCCGCCCCCTCCGCAACCTCCCAACTCGATGTCGCCGGTGAGTTGCTGACTCTGCTGCGCGACTCCACCACCGAACCAAGCACCGACCCGCAGCTGGAGGCCCTGACCCTCGCCGTGGCCGCCGACCTGCCCGTGCTGCTGTGGGGTGAACCGGGAATCGGCAAGACCGCGGCCCTGACCCGGCTCGCCGAGGCATTGGATCTTCCTCTGACCACGGTGATCGCGAGCGTGCACGAGCCCTCCGACTTCTCGGGGCTGCCCGTGATCGGAGACGATCCCGCGGAACACGGTGTCCCCATGGCCCCACCGGACTGGGCCGTGCGACTCGTGCGCGCGGGCCGAGGGCTGCTGTTCCTGGACGAACTGTCCACGGCACCCCCGGCCGTCCAGGCCGCCCTGCTCCGCCTCGTGCTCGAACGGCGGATCGGCGCGCTGCAACTGCCGCCCGGAGTACGGATCGTGGCCGCCGCCAATCCGCGGTCCTCGGCGGCCGACGGCTGGGAGCTCAGCCCGCCGCTGGCCAACCGGTTCGTCCATCTCCAATGGACCCACGACCACGATGTCGTCGTACGAGGCCTGGGCGGGACATGGCCCCGGGCCGCACTCCCTCGGCTCGATCCGGAGACGTTGCCGGCTGCCGTGGCCTTCGCCCGACGTGCGGTGTGCGAGTTTCTCTCCGCCCGCCCCACGCTCGTACACCGGCTGCCCAGTGGCGAAACCCGCCGGGGCGGTCCCTGGCCGTCGCCACGGAGTTGGGAGATGACGCTGTGTCTGATCGCCTTCGCGACCGCGGCCGGCTCCTCCCGCGACGTACTCTCCTCACTGGTGAGGGGCACCGTGGGAGACGGCCCGGGGCTGGAGCTGCTGGCAAGCCTGGACCGCATGGACCTCCCGGACCCGGAGGTGCTTCTCGCCGACCCGGCGAGTGCCGTCCTGCCCGAGCGGGGCGATCTGCGCCAGGCCGTCCTGGACGCTGTGGTGGACGCGGTCCGCAATCGCCCGGAGCGGACCCGCTGGGACGCGGCATGGGCCCTGCTGGTCCGCGCGGTGGAGACCGGCGCCCCGGACCTGGTGGTCGTCCCCGCGACCACACTCGCCACGCTCCGTCGGGAGAACTGGAACGTTCCGGCGTCGATTGAGCGGCTCGCCGGCACGGTGTCCCTGTCCCGGCGAGCCGACGCCGCCGCTGCCCGGGCCGCGCTGGTCGCCAAGGCCGGCCGATGAGCACGAACGCACACGGGGCGCTGGACCTCGACAAGCTCTTCGCGGCCAGGCTGCATGGCGCGCGGGCCCGCCCGTACTTGGCGACGGCGCTGTTCGCCCTGCACACGGTGGAGTCGGGGGTGGTACCGACGATGGCAGTCGACCGGCACTGGCGGTGCTATGTCTCCCCGGCGTTCGCGAATCGCACGTCGGTGGAGGAACTGGCCGCGGTATGGGTGCACGAGGTGTCGCATCTGCTGCGGGACCATCACGGGCGCAGCGACCGGGTGGCGCGGGAGCGCGGGCTGACCGGTCCCGGGGAACGGCTGCGGATGAACATCGCCGCGGACTGCGAGATCAACGACGACGCGTTCGGCGACGGCCTGGTCCGGCCCGAAGGCGCCGTGCAGCCCCTCGACCTGGGGCTGCACGAGGGGGAACTCATGGAGGACTATCTGCGCTGCTTCAGGCTCGGACCGCGCACCCAGCATCTGGCCTGGCTGGACTGCGGCAGCGGAGCCGACGGGCGGGAACGGGAATGGGACTTGGGGCCGGACGGCGCGCACGGCCTCAGCGCGCAGGAGCGGGACGCGGTCCGTTTCCGGGTGGCACAGGGCATCAACGGCCGTCCCGGGAACGCTCCGAGGGGGTGGCGGCGGTGGGCGGAGGAGGCGCTCCATCCACCGCAGCCGTGGCGGGAGCTGCTGGGGGCGGCGGTTCGCTCGGCGGCCTCCGGTCCCGGTGCGGGCGAGGACTACAGCTACGGGCGGCCGTCGCGGCGCTCGGCCGGGATGCCCGGCACGGTTCTGCCGAGCCTGCGGCGCAGGCCGCCCCGTGTGTCCGTCATCATCGACACCTCCGCGTCGGTCAGTGACACCGAACTGGGCAGCGCGCTCCTCGAAGTCGCCGCGATATCCCGTGCCGTGGGCGGCCGTCGCGACCTGATCACCGTACTGCCGTGCGACGCGGCGGCCGACACCGTGCACCCGCTGTGCCGCGCCGAGGGAATTCCGCTGGTGGGCGGCGGGGGCACGGATCTGCGCACGGGCTTCGCCAAGGCGCTCAGAGGGCGGCCCCGACCGGATGTCGTCGTGGTGCTGACCGACGGGCAGACGCCCTGGCCGGATACGCGGCCATCGTGCCGGACGGTGGTGGGCCTGTTCCCTCGGCAGCGGACAGGCGGTTCGTGGAACGAGGACGATCCCGGCTATGTGCCGGACTCGCCGCCCGAGTGGGCACGCGTGGTCCTCATCGGGTAGCCCCTCCCCGTCGCTCGACGAGCTCTCAAGCCCGCTGAGAGTGGGCGGTGACCGCGCTCAGCAGGGCCTCGCGGCACGCGAGGAGGGCGGGCTGTCGGCTGCTGCCTCGGCGTACCACGGTGAAGATACGGCGGGTGCGCTGGCCGCGCGGGAGTGGGCGCAGGGTCACGCTCGGGGTGCGGCCGCTCCAGACGAGGGCGGGCAGAAAGGCGGCGGCATGGCGCTGCTCGACGAGTCGGAGATGGAGGAGCAGATCGGTGCTCTCGAACCGTACGTCGGGCTCGAAACCGGCGTTGCGGCACAGGGACATGGCCCAGTGACGCGCGGTCGTTCCTTCGGGCTCCATCACCCACGGGCGGTCGGCGAGTGATCGTAGCGCTGCCATCGGGCCGTCCGTGGCCGGGCTGTCGGCCGGTTCGGGCAGTGCGAGGTGGAGGGGGTCGTCGAACAGGTCTTCCTGTTCCAGTTCGGCGGGCCGTGGCCTGGGGTTGCCGGGATACTCCTCGGCCAGGACCAGGTCGAAGTCGCGGGCTTGCAGGGCGGGAAGGGCCCTTTCCGGTTCCATGTGGGTGACGTGGACGCGCAGGTGTGGATGGGCGTCTCGCAGCAGGTCGAGGGCGGTCGGGATCAGGGCCAGTGCGGCCGTCTGGAACGAGGCGATGCGCAGGGTGCCGGTCAGGTCGGTCAGGGAGGCGGCGATGTCCGCCTCCGCGCGCTCCAGGCGTTCCAGCACGGCTTCGGTGTGGGCGACGAGGATCTCGGCCTGCTCGGTCAGTCGCACGCGTCGTCCGACCGGTTCCAGCAGCGGGACGCCGACCTCGCCCTCCAACTGGGAGAGCTGCTGGGAGACGGAGGAGGGGGCGTAGGCCAGAGCGGCGGCCACGGCCGCCAGGGTGCCGCGGTGCTTGAGCTCGCGCAGGAGACGCAGTCGGTGCAGGTCGAACATGAGGGGGTCGCTCTTCTCACGCTGGCGGAGCGATGGCTGAATGGTCGGTTTTTTCGATGAGTATAGGTGGGAAACATTCGCTGGACCGATCGTAGGAGGGCATCGGATCCTGGTCGGGTGCCTGACAACATGTCCTCCTCCCGTACGCTGCCGTGGTTCGTGCGGCCCGGCGCGCGTGCCTGGCGGTGTCGCCCCGCACCCGACGAGGTGCGGGCCTTCCATGCCGCGCTGCCCGGTCACTCACCCACCCCGCTGACCGAACTTCCCTCCCTGGGGGAGGAGTTGGGAGTCGGCCGGATCTTTGTCAAGGACGAGTCGTGCCGACTGGGGCTGCCCGCGTTCAAGGCGCTGGGTGCGTCCTGGGCGGTCCACCGCACCCTCGCCGAGCGGGCCGCGAGCGGCCGAGAGCCGGGTCCGGTCACCCTGGTGACCGCCACCGACGGCAACCACGGCCGCGCGGTGGCGCGCATGGCACGCCTGCTGGGGCAGTACGCCCACGTTTTCGTGCCGCAGGGTGTGCATCCGCAGGCCGTGGCGGCCATCGTCGCCGAGCAGGCGAAGGTCACCGAGGTCGCGGGCCCGTACGACGAGGCCGTACGCCTGGCGGCCGAGGAGGCTGCCGGGCCGGGCGCGGTCCTGGTCCAGGACACCGCCTGGCCGGGCTATGAGCGGATCCCGGGATGGATCGTCGAGGGATACTCCACTCTCTGCGCCGAGATCGACGAGCAGTTGGCCGCCCAGGGGGCCGTAGCGGGACCTGACCTCGTGTCCATCCCGGTGGGCGTGGGCTCACTGGCCCAGGCCGTCGTCACCCACTACCGCAGCCGCCTCTCCGGGCGTGCTCCGGCGCTGCTGTCGGTGGAGCCGGAGGCCGCGGCCTGCGTCCTGGAGAGCCTCACCCTCGGTGAACCCGTCAGCGTCGCCACCGGCCGCACCACCATGGCAGGACTGAACTGCGGCACCCCCTCCAGCATCGCCTGGCCCTTCCTGCGCGACGGACTGGACGCCGCCGTCGCCATTCCGGATGCCGACAGCGCCCGTGCGGCCGCTCACCTCGCGGCCCTCGGTGTCTCCTCGGGCTACTGCGGAGCCGCGGCGCTCGCCGGCCTGCGCGCGGTGCTCACCGGCGCGGGCGGCGACGAGCGCCGTACGGCACTCGGGCTCGATGCGACGTCGGTGGTCGTGCTGCTGAGCACCGAGGGCACGGCCGCCAACCCGCACCGCACCCTTGTGCCCCCGCAGCAGACCGGCTCGGAGAGCGGGCGAACGGCGGCATGCTGACGCATTTCATCGCCGCGTTCGGTGTCCTGGCACTGCTGACCGTCGTGCCCGGCCCGGACATGGCCGTGGTCACCCGGCGTGCCCTCGCGGCCGGCCCCGCCGACGCGCTGCGGACCGTGGGCGGTACGGCGACCGGACTGCTGTTCTGGGGAGCGCTGACCGTGGCCGGACTCTCGGCCGTGCTGGCCGCCTCCCCCGCGGCCTACCTGGTCGTCAAGCTCCTGGGCGCCGCCTACCTGGTGTTCCTGGGCGTACAGACCCTGCGGCAGAGCCGTCACTCCCCATCCGCCAGGACAGAAACCGGCGACGCCTCCCGTGCCGGAAGCCCCTGGCGGACCGGCTTCGTCAGCAACCTCCTCAACCCGAAGATCGCCGTCTTCTACACCGGACTGCTCCCCACGCTGGCCCCGCCCCACCTCCCCGCCGCGTGGGCCATGACGCTCCTCGTCCTCCTGCACACCACCCTCACCGTCGTCTGGCTGGGCGGCTATGCGCTTCTGCTGTCCAAGGCCCGGCGCGTCCTCGAAGCCCCGCGCACCCGCCGTGCGTTCGAGCGCACCACGGGCGTCGTACTGATCGGCTTCGGCCTCGCGCTCGTGACCGCCGGTGGCAGCCCCTGACGACAGGGCCTAGAAGAGTCATGAAGATCTTGGGGTTCTGGCCCCGCCGCGTGAGCGGTGGGGCCAGACTCTTTGTTGTGGTGATGGGGGAATGGGCCGGGGAG